>NZ_DGMA01000016.1:0-230450 GCF_002388205.1 Achromobacter sp. UBA4530
TTCCGAGGGCAACATTCAACCGGTCACCGGGCCGTCGGCGCGCGCTTGGGAAGTTTGGATCAAGGATGGTCGGAGCATCGTGTTCAAGACCTTGCTCGCGCTCGACAAAAACCTGATGCAAAGCCTGGTTCCCACGTTCAGCAATCAGGGCGAACTGGATTGGGACGACTTCGGGAAGCTCTACGCCCCGGTCACCAAGATCATTAACAGTAGCGACCTGGGTGAAAAACTCATCTGGCCTAACGTCCAGGACGCGATCGCCAGTGTGCTGGCGGCTTACAACAGTGCGGTGAGCCGACTGGAACTGAAGGTTGATGCCGGCGTGCGCAACGTCGCCACGCGCGTGAACAGCGCATCGCTCTTGCTGTACTCGCGTACGTACCTGACCCAGGTCGCTGTTCAGATGAAGCTGGGCGAGTTTTACACATTAATGTGCAAGCAGATCGGGGAAGACCGAAACAGGCTTTCGGCGGCCATTGAAAAAGCGACCGGTAAGGCGCACAAGCAAGTGCGTTCGGTGCTGACAGCGGGCGTCCTAAGTCTGGCACTGAGCGATCCGAAACTCGCGGAACAGATGGTCGAAGTCGTGTTCTGGGTCGAAGGCAACGCCAATGACTTGCGAAAGCGCTTCGGCGACGTCGTCAAGGATGTTACCCAGCAAACGGGGAAGGTTATGGGAGAGGCTACGCGCCGGGCCGGAGAAGCGCTAAGCGAACTCAAGGTGCTCGCTGGCACGCTGGAGCCGGGGGCACGCAAGGCGTTAGCCGGTCTTCAGCTCAGCGCGTCGCGGGCTGCCGAGCTCGCGCGGTCCGGATTGAGGGGCGCGCGCAGTGCTGCATCCATCGCCCGCGGAACGGTCGGGAGCGCTGAATTGCTGATTGCCGTTGGCGGCACGTACCTACTATCGCAGGGTTTGCGCAAATCGGTTGAAGCCGTGGATGCCACTTTCGGAGCCAAACACGAGGAAGCCGTGCTGGCGGTGTACTCGGCCTCGATCGGGGTGTTGGGGGGAAGTATTGAGGTGGCGGGAATGACGATGAGGGCCAGCGCTGAGCAAGCGAGGAAAGTTCTCCGCGCGCATGCGTCGAGTGTCGGTGCCATCAGTCAGCTCGCGGACGCTGGTAAAGCACTGGCGCGCTTTGGGGGAATACTTGGCGCGGTGTCTGGGGCTGTTGACGCTGTTGCGGCTTTAGCTGCAGCTGGTCGTGCCGGTGATGCTGGCGGTAAATCAGCAAGATCTTGGTACTTCGGTGCTGCAGGATTATCCGTCACAAGCGCGGGCTTTGCGGTGTACGCCCTCTATTCCGCCTCGACGACAATATTGAGTGCCACCTGGGTGCTTGGGCCTGTCGGGTGGGCAATTCTTGCTGGAATTAGTGCGTTTGTCTTTCTGCAGCTTGGTGGGGAGGCTGAGTCGTCTCCCTTAGAACGATGGGCGTATCGTAGTCACTTTGGACTATCGGAGAGTGATAAGTTTGACGACGCGAATTCGGCAGTTTCCGCATTGAATGCGGCGGTTCTTGGGGTCGATGCGCAGGTGGTGTTTGGTTCTATAGTGCGAGCCGTCCACTACGAAGGGAAGGCTGCCGCCATGGGTGGGGCGGAGGGAGGGCCGGCGGTTATACCGCAATTGCAATATCAAATAGTCATGCCTCGCTACGATGTCTCCCGCGTAGCCTTTAAGTGGCGACTTATCGTAAAGCGGTATTCCGGCGAGCAGATTATGGCGTCCGGTATGCACCCACTCGGTGATCCCAAGGCAAGTGAACATAGCATCCCGCTACAGCGGCTGGTTTATGTGCCTGAAAGTAATGCGCCGACTAGCCGCGAGCGCACGGTTACTGCAGTAGAGGAAGGAAAGGAAACCTTCCTTATTGTGGAAGGCTCGATCGAACTCAAAGTTAGTCACGATATCGATGAGGCACGAATCGTTCTAGAGTACCTACCAAACATTCACGACTCAGAGATGATCGCAATCGTGGACGTTTCGGAGGCCAAATGACAACGTCTCCGAAAGCTCTCTTGGACATTCCGACTGCTGGATGGAAAGCTGATCTTCCGCTTCCATGGGCACCACCGGATCATATTTTTCATCCAATCGGCGTCGCACCAAATTACGTGGACGAAATCTACCTTGAGTTGCATACCGCCAAAATATTGAATCGAACGGTGGTTTGCGCTTGTGGCATCTTTATTCTCACGATCGCGTTTCTAATGCTCGTAATGTTGTTGCTTGAGCTTGCAGACGGAGCATATGCATTTAAATCAAATCCATTGGCTTATGTCTTTTTATTGGGAGCAATAATGGTCAGTTTCGTCCTGGGAATAGGCATGTTACGCACAGGTATAGCCGCCCCTCGAGACGAGCCCATTCGTTTCAACCGCAAGCGAGGCAAAGTTTACGTGTACCGATTTCACAGCGGCGGACCGATCTGTCGAAAGGGTTGGGGTGTTCGCCCGGAGGCATTCGACTGGAAGGACCTCCGAGCCGAAGCCTGGAGTCGCAAGGCGCCGACCCCCAGCGGTGTGCCGATTTTCGCGTGGGGCGTGGATATCGCTGTGGTGGCGCCGGGCACCAATCACGTCATTGACCGCTTCCAACTAGCCGGCAGCAACGCCAACGGCGAACACATGTGGGCAATGGCGCGTGCGTTCATGAACCGTGGACCGGAGGCGTTACCCAAGTATCCAAACCCGCCTCGTGATTGGAACAACGATGTGCCGCCCTACCACTTAGCCCTGCGTCTAGCGCCGAAGGTGGAGTGGCCGGCGGATATGGACGTCGAGTCGCGCACGGGGGTGTAGAACGCGTTTATTCATCAGCACCCGAGCCATACCCAAATTATCTTGTCCACCCGAGCAGCAGGCAGAGGGCGAATTCTGTTAAGCCTTCTGCGGAGAAGGTCTATTGGTCAAGCACGATCCCGGAGTATGCGCAAAACCACCCCAAAAGCGGTGATGAAGGATGCTGACGCTGCGGGGAAGTTCCTGGTGCGTTCTTTATACGCCTGAAAGCGGCCTGCCGGATTTTTTGGCGGGCCGTTGCTTTATGTGCGATCAGGCAACGTGGGCAAACCGCTTTTCCAGGTAAGCGATGATGTCGTTGGACTCGTACATCCAGCGCGTGCCCTCGGCGTCTTCGATGCGCAAGCAAGGCACCTTCACCTTGCCGCCGCCCGCCTGCAACGCGGCGCGCGCGTCGGGGTCGTGCTTGGCATCCTTCAATGCAACCGGCACGTTGAGCCGATGCATGGCGCGGCGCGTCTTCACGCAGAAGGGGCAGGCTTGGAATTGATACAGCGAGAGCTCGGCCGCGTCGGCGTTGACGGCGGCCTGGCCTTGCGGCGAGCGCTTCTGCGGACGCGGACGGGTCAGTGCGTCGCCCAGGACAATGATTTGACCCAGGCCGACACGTAGGGCTTTAACGAGCATGAAGGGGGACTCGGAATGTTGAGAGAGGCTGCCAGTCTACTCTGTGCGGCGGCACGGGCACGGGCACGGGCGCGTGTGCGGCGCGGCCCATAGCGCGATGCGGCTTGGCGCATTCCCCGACACTTGCCGCGATATGATGCCCTGGCCGTCTCGCCCGATTTCGCGCTGGCAGGATTCAGCCCGATGGTGGCAGGCGCCCGTTTGTTCAACACCCGAAATCACAGAGGAACGAAGACCGATGACCCTGTTTCGCCGCGTGGTTGCCCTTGTATGCATGTCTGCCCTGTTCGCCCCGCTCGCTGCGTTGGCACAGTCGCCAACGGATCGCGCGCTGGACGCCGAGGCCGCAGCCCTGAGGGAGCGACATCGCGCGAACACCGACAAGCTGCTGGATCAAGCCCGCGAGGACATGGCGCTGGTGGTGATGCCGACCGTCAATTTCGATGCGCAGCCGCAGCGCGATTTTGATGATGCCGCCACGCGGGACCAATTCACGCGCCAGAGCAGCACGCTTTTGCATTGGCAGCATGTGACCGAAAAGGGATACGCGATGACGGTGGGGCAAGGTAAGCACAAGTTCGATGCCGCCGACCTCGGGCCGATGTTTCAGACGACGCGCGGCGGGTTGACGTATCAGGTGATTCCGGTCTGGCCCGGCGAATACCGGCTCAACCGCATTACCTATCACCAGCCGCGTACGGCCTTGCCGGACACGGACGCGCGCGCCAAGTCGATGGATTTTCAGAAAGATCTGGGCATGGCAACGCTGACGGAGACGGCGGATGTCGACTTCAAGAAGACAGGACCCTGGACGCCGCTTGCACCCGGCGAGGATGGGCTGGGCGAAGGCTGCCAGGTCATGTTGCGCTTCGGGGAAGGCTGCAATGAGGCCGCGCGGGAGTATCGCTGGGTCGAGGACGCCAAACGCGCATTCCACGAACGCACGGCGGAGATGGTGCCGGTTGCGGGCGTTGACACCGAGCTGCTCTTCACGCCGTTGGCCACGATCACGCTGAAGGCGGGCGACGTGGTGCTGATGGATGGATTCAAGCTGCCGGACGACCAACCGGTCATGGTCAAGGATTCGTGCGGGGTCTTGGCGCGGGAATGGGTGTGTTTGCTGGAGTCGATGACGCTGGAGCGTCTGCCCGCCAGCATTGAGGATTTTCGGGAGGCGCCTTCTGCTGCGAGTTTTAAGCTGCCTAAGCTGGATGCCGCGTTGAAGGAGCTGGTCTATCGGGAGCCTAAGTATTACTTCGATCCGGCGGCTGGGGCGGCGAATCGGTTTGAGATGAGGAAGTAGGGTTTCGGTGCAAGGCCTAAGCCGGCTGACCAAGGCCGGTGGTCTTGGTTACGGCCTAGTTCCGCGCCAGCAGGCAACAAGATTTTGGCTGTAGGGTCGGTGGCTTGCTCCGGTGTCTGACACCCGTTGAGACGCCGCTACAGATTGATGAGCGTCTCCACAGGGTGTCAGACACCTGCGTTTGACTGGCGCGTTGGCTTTTCCCGACGCAATCCTCGGCCCTGCGCCACCTCATTCCCATTCAACGTCCGAAGCCGCCTCAGCTCCGGGAACCACCGCATCCAAAGTGCAGCGACCGCAATCGTCCCCACCCCGCCGATCACCACGGCGGGGACCGCACCAAACAACTGGGCGGTGAGCCCGGACTCAAATTCCCCAAACTGGTTCGACGCACCGACAAACAAGGTGTTCACCGCGCTAACTCGCCCCAGCATGTGATCGGGCGTATTCAACTGCACTAGCGATGACCGCACGACAACGCTGACCGCGTCCGCTGCGCCCAGCACGACCAGCGCGGCGATCGAAAGCGGAATCGAGGTGGACAGACCGAACACCGTGGTCGCCAGGCCGAACACGATCAGCGAGCCGAATAGCAGCCGGCCGACGTTTTCACCGAGGCTCAATCGCGCCAGCGTCAACGACATCAGCGCCGCACCGCACGCAGGCGCCGCTCGCAAAGCACCAAGCGCCCACGGACCTGCATTGAGAATGTCCTTCGCAAAGATCGGCAGCAACGCCGTCGCCCCGCCCAGCAGCACCGCAAAGAGATCCAGCGACAACGTGCCCAGCAGCAAGCGGCGCTGGAAGATGAACGTAATGCCGCCAAACAGCGTGTGCCACGTGGTGGGTTCTTCACGTGGAGGCGCGCGTTCGATGGCGAGCGTGGCGATGGCGATGAAGGCCGTCATATACAACGCAGCGGCGACGCAGTAGATCCACCCTGCTCCGAGGCTGTAGCCAACGCCGCCGAGCGCGGGGCCGGCGATCTGCGCGATCTGGCCGCCGGATGAGGACAGCGCGGTGGCGCGCGGCAGCCATTCGCGGGGGACGACAGCGGGGATCAGCGTGGACAGGGTTGGCGCTTCGAAGGCGCGGGCCGAGCTCATGATGATGATGGTGGCGTAGATGAGCGTCTTGCCGCCGACGCCGTGCAGCGCCGCAATGGCGAGGACCAGCGTGGCCAGCGCTTCTAGGGCCATGCAGATGGCGACGATCTTGCGGCGGTCGTAGCGGTCGGCGACGTGGCCCACGACGAGCGTTAGCGCAGCCATCGGGAGAAACTGGGCAAGGCCGATGAGGCCCAGGTCGAGCGCGCTGCCGGAGAGCGCGTAGATCTGCCAGCCCACGGCGACGGAGACGATCTGGAACGCCAGCGATGCAGCGACACGGCCGCAGAGGAAATGCAGGAACGGCGGACGGGAAAGCGGACTGGGCGTGTCGGCGGCGGACATGGTGGGCGTGGCGCGGGGGGAAGCGCCGATTCTAGGCGAGGGGCGCTGACGGACAGCTAAACCACGGCGGGCCCCAAAAACAAAACGGCTCCCGGCGCAACCGCCGGAAGCCGTCAGGCGAGCGCAAACCGCCGTTACTCGATCGAGACGAGTTCGGCGCCTTCCGTCACCTGATCCCCCACCCCATAGAACACTTCCCCCACCGTCCCGTCGGCGGTGGCAGAAATGGTGTGTTCCATCTTCATCGCTTCCATCACCAGCAGCGGCTGGCCCTTTTCGACCTTGTCGCCCGCCTTGACCGAGATCGAGATGATCTTGCCGGGCATGGGCGCGGCCAGTCCCGCGCCGTGGTCGCCCTGCGTGTCCTGCGAGTGCGTCAACGCGTCATATAGCTCCAGGACGTGCGAGCCGTCCTCGCGGAAGACGTAGGCGCGGTCGCCGTGCAGGACGACGGTGCCGGCGCTTTCATGGCCTTGCAGGGTGATGCGCAGGCCGTAGGCCAGGTTGGGATTGGCGCTGGCATGCGAGCGCCACAAGAACGGCCGCGCGCCGTCGCCGGTATCCAGCGTCCACGCACCGCCCTGTCGGGCCACGGTGACGTGACGGGTTTCGCCGTTGTCGGTCCATTGCAGTTGACGCCGATACTGGCCGCCTAAGCGCCAGCCGTCGCGCGCGTCCCACGGGTCGGTTGGGCCTTTGCCCGCGCCTTGCGCGCCCGGTTGAGCCAGTCCTTGGCGAACCAACACGGCCGCGGTGGCAAGGGCCTGTGCGTCGGCGTCGGCGGGCTTCGGGTCAGGCAGCAACGTGGCGCGTTGGCGCTCGATAAGGCCGGTATCCAGATCGGCAGCCGCAAAGGCGCTGTCCTTCATCAGCCGCGCCAGGAAGGCGACGTTGGTCTGCACACCGACAGCCTGCGTCTGCGCCAGCGCTTGCAGCATGCGGGCGCGGGCCTGATCGCGGTCGGCGCCGTGCACGATGAGTTTGGCGATCATCGGGTCGTAGAACGGGGTGATGGTGTCGCCCATGCGCACGCCGCCGTCGACGCGGATGTCGCCGTTAGCAAACGCGGTGTGCGGCGGCAGGCCCAGGTAGGCGAGCGTGCCGATGGACGGCAGAAAGCCCTTCTCGGGGTTCTCGGCGTAGATGCGGGCTTCGATGGCGTGGCCGTTGATGCGCAGGTCTTCCTGGCGCGCGGGCAGCGGCTGGCCGGCGGCGACGCGCAGTTGCCATTCGACGAGGTCGTGGCCGGTGATCATTTCGGTGACCGGGTGCTCGACCTGCAGACGCGTGTTCATTTCCATGAAGTAGAAGCGGCCGTCGGGCTCGGCGATGAACTCGACGGTGCCGGCGCCAACGTAGCCGACGGCGCGCGCGGCGGAGACCGCAGCTTCGCCCATGGCGCGGCGGCGTTCTTCGGTCATGCCGGGGGCGGGGGCTTCTTCGATGACCTTCTGGTGGCGGCGCTGCACGGAGCAGTCGCGCTCGAAGAGGTACACGCAGTTGCCGTGCGTGTCGGCGAAGACCTGGATTTCGATGTGGCGCGGCTTCTGCAGGTAGCGTTCGATCAGCACGCGGTCGTCGCCAAAGCTGGACGCGGCTTCGCGCTGGCACGAGGCCAGTGCGTCGAGGAACGCGCCGGACGATTCGACGATGCGCATGCCCTTGCCGCCGCCGCCCGCGCTGGCCTTGATGAGCACGGGATAGCCGATGGCGTCGGCCTGCGATTTGAGGAACTGCGGGTCCTGGTTGTCGCCGTGGTAGCCGGGCACGAGCGGCACGCCGGCTTTTTCCATGAGGGTCTTGGCGGCGGACTTGCTGCCCATCGCGGCGATGGCGGATGCGGGTGGGCCGACGAAGGCGATGCCGGCGTCTTGCGCGGCCTGGGCGAAGGCTTCGTTCTCGGACAGGAAGCCGTAGCCGGGATGGATAGCGCCGGCGCCGGTGTCGCGCGCGGCCTGCAGGATGGCGTCGGCGCGCAGGTAGCTGGCGCGCGGCTCGGAGCCGCCGATGTAGACGGCCTGGTCGCAGGCGGCGACGTGGCGCGAGTTGGCGTCCGCGTCGGAATAGACGGCGACGGTGCGCAGGCCCATGCGGCGAGCGGTGGCGGCGACGCGGCAGGCGATTTCGCCGCGGTTGGCAATCAGCACAGTATCGAACATTGCGTTATCCAAGCTGAGTTTGTTTGTTGACAGCGGTGCGGCGAGGGCACTGCCGCTAAATTTCTAACAACCGTTCCCCGCCTGCACCGGCCCTATCGGGGGCACCGCGGATCCGGCTCCGCCGGTCCGCCAGTGCCGCCTCCTTGAGGGGGCGCGCGAAGCGCGTAGGGGGTGGGTCCCATTCACATCCGGAAGACACCGAACTTCGTGTCTTCAATAGGCGCGTTCAGCGCCGCAGACAACGCCAGACCCAACACGCGGCGCGTGTCGGCGGGGGCGATGATGCCGTCGTCCCACAACCTTGCGGTGGCGTAATACGGATGGCCTTCGCGCTCATACTGTTCGCGGATCGGGGCCTTGAACGCCGTCTCTTCATCCGCCGACCATTGCCCGCCGCGCGCTTCGATGCCGTCGCGCTTCACCGTCGCCAGCACGCTTGCCGCCTGCTCGCCGCCCATGACCGAGATGCGGGCGTTGGGCCACATGAAGAGCATGCGCGGCGAATACGCGCGGCCGCACATGCCGTAGTTGCCCGCGCCGAACGAGCCGCCGATCAGGACGGTGAACTTGGGCACGTTGGCGGTGGCCACGGCCGTCACCATCTTGGCGCCGTGGCGCGCGATGCCTTCGTTTTCGTATTTGCGGCCGACCATGAAGCCGGTGATGTTCTGCAGGAACACGAGCGGGATCTTGCGCTGCGCGCACAGTTCGATGAAGTGCGCGCCCTTCTGCGCGGACTCGGAGAACAGGATGCCGTTGTTGGCGACGATGCCGACGGGCATGCCGTGGATGTGTGCAAAGCCGGTGACCAGCGTGGGACCGAAGCGCGCCTTGAACTCGTCGAACTCGGAGCCGTCGACGATGCGCGCGATGACTTCGCGCACGTCGTAAGGCTTGCGAGTGTCGGCGGGAATGATGCCGTTCAGTTCGCTGGGATCGAAGCGCGGCTCGCGCACAGGGATGGTGGCCAGCGGCTGGGGCCTTTTGCGGTTCAGGCGCGCAACCGCGTTGCGCGCCAGTTGCAGCGCGTGCATGTCGTTGGCGGCCAGGTGGTCGACCACGCCGGACAGGCGCGTGTGCACGTCGCCGCCGCCCAGGTCTTCGGCGCTGACTTCTTCGCCGGTGGCTGCCTTGACCAGCGGCGGGCCGCCCAGAAAGATGGTGCCCTGGTTACGGACGATGATGGACTCGTCGCTCATGGCGGGCACATAGGCGCCGCCGGCGGTGCAAGAGCCCATCACCACGGCGATCTGCGCGATGCCTTGCGCCGACATCTGCGCCTGGTTGTAGAAGATGCGGCCGAAGTGGTCGCGATCGGGAAAGACTTCGTCCTGCTGCGGCAGGTTGGCGCCTCCAGAGTCCACCAGATACACGCACGGCAGGTTGTTCTGCGCGGCGATCTCCTGCGCGCGCAAGTGCTTTTTGACGGTCATCGGATAGTAGGTGCCGCCCTTGACCGTGGCGTCGTTGCAGACGATGACGCACTCGGTGCCGGATACGCGGCCGATGCCGGTGATGACGCCCGCGCCGGGCGCGTCGCCGTCATACATGCCGTGCGCCGCCATGGGTGACAGTTCCAGGAACGGGGTGCCCGGATCGATCAGGTTTTCGACGCGGTCGCGCGGCAGAAGCTTGCCGCGCGCGGTGTGCTTGGCGCGGGCGGATTCGCTGCCGCCCAAGGCCGTCTGCGCCAGTTGCTGGTTCAGATCGTCCAGTTGCGCCTGCATGGCGCTGGCGTTGTCGATGTAGTCCTGCGACCGCGGATTGATGCGGGATTCGATGATGGGCATGGGGTACCACCCGTCCTGCTTGATTGGAATTTGAAGGCGCTCGATAAGAGCGGGTTGTCTCGCTGCCCGGTGGGCCGGGCATTCTTGTCGATTTGGTAAATCAGGATTTCGTTGCGCCTTTCCTGCATGGCCCGCGACCGACCCGTCGCGGTGGTTGCAATGCCAGAAAGGCGCAGCGAAATCCTGCTTGAGACACAGGCCGAAGCCCGTGTCTCAAACGGCAACGGCTTAGACCATTTCGATGGCCATCGCGACGGCTTCGCCGCCGCCGATGCACAGCGTGGCCACACCACGCTTGCCGCCGGTCTTGCGCAGCGCGCCGATCAGGGTGGCCACCAGGCGTGCGCCGGAGGCGCCGATCGGGTGGCCCAGCGCGGTGGCGCCGCCGTGGATGTTGACCTTTTCAGGCGAGAGCTTGAAGTCGGTCATGGCGGCCATGGCGACCACCGCGAAGGCTTCGTTGATCTCGTACAGGTCCACGTCCTCGGCCTTCCAGCCGGTCTTGTTGAACAGATTCTTCAGCGCGCCGACGGGGGCGGTGGTGAACCAGTTGGGTTCCTGCGAGTGCTGCGAGTGCGCGACGATGCGGGCCAGCGGTTTGACGCCGAGCTTTTCGGCGGTGGACGCGCGCATCAGCACCATGGCGGCGGCGCCGTCGGAGATCGACGACGAGTTCGCGGCGGTGACGGTGCCGTCCTTCTTGAACGCGGGCTTGAGCGTCGGGATCTTTTCCGGCATGGCCTTGGTGGGGGCTTCGTCGGTGTCGATCACGGTGTCGCCCTTGCGGCCGGCCACGGTGACGGGCGCGATTTCCCACTTGAAGCTGCCGTCTTCCGAAGCGGCGCGCGCGCGGCGCAGCGATTCCAGCGAGAACGCATCCTGCTGTTCGCGCGTGAACGAGTACTTGGCGGCGCAGTCTTCGGCGAAGACGCCCATGGCCTTGCCCTTGTCGTACGCGTCTTCCAGGCCATCCAGCGCCATGTGGTCGTACACGGTGTTGTGGCCGTAGCGGTAGCCCTGGCGGCCCTTGAGCAGCAGGTACGGCGCGTTGCTCATGCTTTCCTGGCCGCCGGCGACGACGATTTCGGCGCTGCCCGAGGCCAGCAGGTCATGGCCGAACATCGCGGCCTTCAGGCCCGAGCCGCAGACTTTGTGAATGGTGGTGCACGCCACGCCCAGCGGTAGGCCGGCGCCCAGCGCGGCCTGGCGAGCGGGCGCCTGGCCTTGGCCGGCTTGCAGCACGTTGCCCATGATGACTTCGTCGACCTGCTCGGGCTTGATGCCGGCGCGTTCGACGGCGGCCTTGATGGCGACCGAGCCCAGCTCGTGCGCGGCCAAGCCGGACAAGTTGCCCAGCATGCCGCCCATGGGCGTGCGGGCGACGGAAACGATGACGATGGGATCTGACATGACTTGCTCCTGTGAGGGTCGGGACAGCGATTGAGTTACAACACCGCGTTGCCGTTTGAAGGGCGGTCTGCGCGCAGGCGTCTGTCCTTATCGTAAGGGAAAAATTCTTCGATCCGGCCTTGCGCCACATGGGCGCGGCAGGCCTGCCACCAGTCCGGTTCCAGGAGGTCGGCATGGTGACGCATGAAGGCGCCGCGCACGCGCGCGTCGCCCAGCAGGAAGCGGCTGAATTCCTCGGGGAAGACGTCGTTCGGGCCGATGGCGTACCAGGGTTCGGACGCCATCTCCGCTTCTTCATTCGGGGCCGGCGGAATGCGCCGGAAGTTCATCTCGGTCATGCGCTGGATTTCGTCGTAGTCATAAAAGACGACGCGGCCCAGGCGCGTGACGCCGAAATTCTTGTACAGCATGTCGCCGGGGAAGATGTTGGCCGCGGCCAGCTGCCGGATGGCGTCCCCATATTCGCGCACGGCGTGGTCCAGCAGCGCGTCCGGCGCCTGCTGCAGATACAGGTTCAGCGGCGTCATCCGGCGTTCGATGTAGACGTGGCGGATGACGACGGTGTCGCCGGTTTCCTCGATAAGACTAGGCACCAGACGCCGCAGTTCGGTGAGCAGCGCGGGCGCAAAGCGGGCGCGCGGCAGGGCCACCTGTGAATATTCCCAGGTGTCGGCCATGCGGCCCACGCGGTCGTGCAGCTTGACCATCTGGTACTTGCGCCGCACGGTGGCGTGATCCATGCCGTCCTTGTCGATGCGGTCCTTGATGAGCTTGAACACGTACGGATAGGACGGCAGCGTGAACACGCACATCACCATGCCCTTGATGCCGGGGGCGATGTCGAAGGCGTCGCGCGAGTGGGCCAGGTGGTGCAGGAAGTCGCGGTAGAACAGCGTCTTGCCCTGCTTTTGCAGGCCGATCATGGTGTAGAGCTCGGCCTTGGGCTTGCGCGGCAACAGGCTTGACAGAAAATTCACCACCGCAGCGGGCGTTTCCATGTCGACCAGGAAATACGCGCGGGTAAAGCTGAACAGCGTGCTCAGGTCGTCCGCGCCCAGCAGCAGCGCGTCCAGCGTCACCTGCCCCGCCGGATTGCGCGTCAGCGCGATGGCAAAGGGGTAGACGGTGGTCTGGTTGATCAGGCGGCCGACGATGTAGGCGCCCTTGTTGCGAAAGAACAGCGATCCCAGTGCGTGGAGCTGGCAGTCGGTGGCGATGCGCCGGCCGACGTGGCGCGGCAGGACCGCGCGAAGCTTGGACACGGCGGCGCGCGCCAGCAATCGCGTGTCGCGCGGCAGGTCTTCAAAAGGCAGCGCCAGGCCAAAGTCGGCCACCATGCGGATCAGGCTTTTTTCCAGGCCGTCGGTCGCCGGGTAGTACACGCGGTAGGACGGCACGCTGCTGTCCAGATAGTCGGTGGCGACTGCCGGGCGTACGAACAGGAAATCGTTGTGGAAGTAATCGCGGTGCAGCAGCCGGCACGAGACCGAGTTGAAGAAGGTCTCGGCGCATTCGGGCTGGCGGTGTTCGCCCAGGAGGCCGACGAATTCCTGCTTGATCTGCTGCCAGTACGCGGTCTGCGAGTCGGTCAGGGACGGGGCGGCGGCGCCATTGCCGGTGCCGTTGCTCGTACCGTTTCCCCCCACGGCACCCTCGGGCCGCCCGCGCAGCACGCCTTCCAGTTGCGTGGCGCATTCGCGCACACGCATGTCGTAGTACTCGATGCGTTCGCGCGACAGATGCTGGATGCCGTGCCAGTCGCCGGATTCAAACAGCGCCTTGGCACGCTGTGCGCTGTAACGGAACAGCGCGTAGTGCCGGTCAAAGCCGGCCAGGATCAGGCGCGCGACCTCCAGCGGAGACGGCCCCGGGGCGGGAGCCTGCTCGATGTGCTGGATGTCGGACGTGCGGATCATGGCGCGGGCTGTGGATAAGGCGTCAGGCGGTTTCGTTGAAGAGTTCGCGGCCGATCAGCATGCGGCGGATTTCGCTGGTGCCGGCGCCAATTTCGTACAGCTTGGCGTCGCGCCACAGGCGGCCGACCGGGTATTCGTTGATGTAGCCGTTGCCGCCCAGGATCTGCACGCCCTCGCCCGCCATCCACGTGGCCTTTTCGGCGGTGTACAGGATGAGCGCGGCGCAGTCCTTGCGCACCTGGCGCACGTGGTCGGACCCCAGTTTGTCCAGGTTCTTGCCGACCTGATAGCAGAAGGCGCGGCTGGCCTGCAGCGTCGTGTACAGGTCCGCGACCTTGCCCTGGATGAGCTGGAATTCGCCGATGGCCTGGCCGAACTGCTTGCGGTCGTGGATGTAGGGCACCACCACGTCCATCACGGCCTGCATGATGCCCAGCGGTCCGCCGGACAGCACGGCGCGTTCGTAGTCCAGGCCGCTCATCAGCACCTTTACGCCGCCGTTGACTTGGCCCAGCACGTTTTCTTCGGGGATCTCGCAGTCCTGGAACACCAGCTCGCCGGTGTGGCTGCCGCGCATGCCCAGCTTGTCCAGCTTCTGCGCCACGGAAAAGCCCTTGAAACCCTTTTCGACCAGGAAGGCGGTGATGCCGCGCTGGTGGGCTTTGGGATCGGTCTTGGCGTAGACGACGAGCGTGTCGGCGTCCGGGCCGTTGGTGATCCACATCTTGGTGCCGTTCAGCACGTAGCGGTCGCCCTTCTTTTCCGCGCGCAGCTTCATGCTGACGACGTCGGAGCCGGCGCCCGGCTCGCTCATGGCCAGCGCGCCGACGTGTTCGCCGGAGATCAGCTTGGGCAGATACTTGGCCTTCTGGGCGGCGGTGCCGTTGCGGTTGATCTGGTTCACGCACAGGTTGGAGTGCGCGCCGTACGACAGGCCGATGGAGGCGCTGGCGCGGGAGATTTCTTCCATGACGACCATGTGGGCCAGATAGCCCATGTTGGCGCCGCCGTATTCCTCGTCGGCGGTCATGCCCAGCACGCCGAGGTCACCGAATTTGCGCCACAGGTCCATGGGGAACTGGTCGCTGCGATCGACTTCCGCGGCGCGCGGCGCGATCTCGGCCTGCGCGAAATTGCGGACGGCGTCGCGCAGCATGTCCAGGTCTTCGCCCAGGTCGAAGTTCAGGCCGGGAAGATTCATCAGTGTCTCCGTGATAGTAGGTGCTTACATTCATGAACCTGCGCGGGCGTGTCTTGGCCGCCGTCGCGGGGTGATCCATGATGCGCCGTTCATCCGGCGCTGCGCAATGATGCAATGCAAATATTACGTTTACGTAAACGTAAATTGGATGAGGGTTATCCCTAGCGCGTGGCGCACTGCTGCGACAGGAACGATGGGCAATACTTGATATGACCCTTTAATCCTGAAATATCCGACGGAGTCAGCTGTGCTCGAACTTTCCAATCTGGACGACATCGTGGCGTTGCGCCGTGACATTCATATGCACCCGGAGCTTTGCTACGAAGAGCACCGCACGGCCAAGGTGGTGGCCGATACGCTGCGCGGCTGGGGCATCGAAACGCATACCGGCATCGCCAAGACGGGCGTGGTGGGTGTTATCAAACGGGGCGCATCGGACCGGGCCATCATGCTGCGCGCCGACATGGACGCGCTGCCCATGCAGGAAGAAAACCAGTTCGAGCATCGCTCGCGCCACGACGGCAAGATGCACGGCTGCGGCCACGACGGCCACACCGCGATGCTGCTGGCTGCGGCGCAGCATTTGCAGACGGCGGGCGGCTTCGACGGCACGGTGTACCTGTGCTTTCAGCCGGCCGAGGAAGGCGGCGCGGGCGGCCGCGCGATGATCCAGGATGGCCTGTTTACGCGCTTTCCGTGCGAGGCCGTGTTTGGCATGCACAACTGGCCGGGCTTGCCGGCCGGTGCGTTCGGCGTCTGTGCCGGTCCCATGATGGCGGCGGCCAACGGCTTCAAGATCACGGTCAAGGGCAAGGGCGGTCACGCCGCCGCGCCGCAGGACTGCAATGACCCGGTGCCGGCACTCTTTGCCATCGGCCAGTCGCTGCAGACGATCCTGACGCGCAGCAAGCGTCCGCTGGATGCGGCGGTGCTGTCGATCACGCAGGTTCAGGCGGGCGGCAGCGTCATCAACGTGATTCCCAATACCGCATGGCTGGGCGGGTCGGTGCGCGCGTACAGCACCGACGTGGTGGACCTGATCGAGCGGCGCATGCAGGAGATCGCACCCAGCATTGCCGCGGCGCATGGCTGCGAGGCGGAGGTGTACTTCGAGCGCCGCTACCCGGCGCTGGTCAACACCGTGGCCGAGACCGAATTCTGCATGGGCGTGATGCGCGAGCTCGTGGGCGAGGACCGCGCGCTGACCATCGAACCTGCCATGGCGTCGGAAGACTTTGCGTTCCTGCTGCAGGAAAAGCCGGGGTGCTACGTGTTCCTGGGCAATGGCGACGGCGAGCATCGCATGGCGGGCCACGGCCTGGGTCCGTGCATGCTGCACAACGCCAGCTATGACTTCAATGATTCCTTGATTCCGGCGGGGGCGTCGTACTGGGTTCGCCTGGCGCAACGCTACCTCGCCTGATGTGCTTTACCGCAGTCTGTTTCACCCACGCAGTGCTACGCAAATCACCAGGACGATATGAAAAAGAAGACGTTGTTCATCAAGGCCGCGGGGGCGGCCCTGGCAATCATGGCAAGCGGCGCGATGGCGCAGAGCTGGCCGGCCAAGCCCGTTACCGTGGTCGTGCCCTACACGGCCGGCGGCAGCGCCGATGCGATCGCGCGCCGGTTGGGCGACGCGCTGCGCAAGGAAGCCAACATTACGGTCATCGTTGAGAACAAGCCGGGCGCGGGCGCCTCGGTGGGCACGGACTACGTGGCGCGCGCGCAGCCGGACGGCACCACATTGCTGCTGGCCTCGACCAGCCCGCTGACGATCTTTCCGCATCTGGCCAAGACCAATTACGACCCGATGAAGGACCTGACGCCGGTGGCTAGCGTGGCCGTGGCGCCGGTCGCCATCGTGGCGACCAAGGCGTTGCCGGTGAAGGATTTTGCGGGGCTGGTGGAATACGCCAAGTCGCATCCCGAAGGCGTGCGTTATGGCACGCCGGGCCAGGGCACGGTCGCGCATATCGGCATGGCGGCGGTCACCGCGCAGACCGGCACCAAGATGCTGCACGTGCCCTACCGCGGCAACAGCCAGGCGCTGACCGACGGCCTGGGCGGCGTGGTGGAACTGCTGGTGGTCAACAGCGACGTGGTGCTGCCGCACGTGGCCAACGGCGCGCTCAAGCCGCTGGCGGTGATGGCGCCGCAACGTCTGGCCGCGTGGCCCGACGTGCCGACGATGGCCGAGCTGAAGCTGCCGCAGGCGCAGTACTACTCGAACTTCGGCATCTTCGCGCCGGCGAATCTGCCGCCCACCGTGGCGCAGCCGTTGCAGGCCGCGTTGACCAAGGCCGTGGCCAGCGCCGAGTTCCAGGAACTGCTGGCCAAGTCGTTCCTGCAGCCGGGTACGGCATCGGGTGAGGCGTTTGCCAAGCAGGTGCAGGCCGAGTTCACGAACAACGCCCGCATCATCAAGGAAAGCAATATCAAGGCGGAATGATCGGCGGTTTGTAATGGCACTTCAGCGCGGCGGCGGTCGATCCGCCGCGTGAAAATGCGCCGAGGCGCAGCCTGCGTCAAAGACCAGCACCAATGCGAAGCGCGCGGCCCTTTACGGGAACGCGCGCTTTTTCTTTGCTTGTCCAGCCGGCCGGATCAGGTCCCGCGCGGCCCGAACATGATCACCAGCATGCCGGACAGGCACAGGCCCACGCCGATCCAGTCGCTCGCGCTGGGCCGCACGCCGTCCACCGCCCACAGCCACAGCAGCGCCATGCCAATATACACGCCGCCGTACGCGGCATAGACGCGGCCGGACGCCGTCGGGTGAAGCGTCAGCAGCCACGCGAACAGCGCCAGGCTCAGCGCGGCGGGCGCGAGCAGCCAGATGGAGTGGCCCTTGCGCAACCACAGATAAGGCAGATAGCAGCCGATGATCTCGGCCAGGGCAGTCAGGACGAAAAGCCCGATGGTTTGAAAAACAGCCATGCGGACTACGGCTTCTGCGCCAACAGGACGCGGCACTGGCGTTCCTGCTCGCTGATTTCCTGAAGGGTATCGTCGATGTCGCGACGCTGCTGCTCGAGCGTGACGCGATGCTGTTCCAGCACGGACAGATACTGGCGCAACTGCACCTCGGTGTCGCCGGGTCCGTCATACATGTCGATCAGCGTCAGGATCTCGGACAGTTGCAGGCCCAGCCGTTTGCCGCGCAGGGCCAGTTTCAGGCGCGTGCGGTCGCGCGGTCCGAAGATGCGGTTGCGGCCCTCGCGCGCCGGGCTGACGATCCCCTGGTCTTCGTAGAAGCGGATCGTGCGGGGCGTGACGTCGAACTCGCGGGCGAGCTCGGAGATGGTCCAGGTTGACGGGGACATGCGACGTGTGGCAGTTTACGTAAACGTAAATTATGATGACTTGACGTGATCGTCAAGCGTGGAGCGAGAGGCAATGAACCCCAACGAACAGAAGCTTCAGTATCCCTGGGCCGATTTTCAGCCCGAGGCCGGCCGCGCGCATGCGGTGGCGGAGGGCGTCAAATGGATCCGGATGCCGCTGCCGTTCGCGCTGGATCATATCAACCTCTGGCTGCTGCGCGACAACATCGACGGCCAGGAGGGCTGGACCGTCGTCGACTGCGGTATTTCGCGCGACGAAGTGAAGACGCTGTGGGAAGACGTGTTCAAGAACGAACTGGACGGCCTGCCCGTGCTGCGCGTGCTGGTCACCCACATGCATCCGGACCACATCGGCCTGGCCTACTGGCTGTGCGAGCGCTGGAACGCGCGGCTGTGGATGACGATGACGGACTACATGGTGGCGTCGCTGTGGTCGTCGCGCCGCACGGATGCCGGCGCGGGGCCGGGCGGCCAATCGGCGGTCGAACACTTCGCCCGTCACGGCCTGACGGACCCGGACGCGCAGGAACAGATCCGCCAGCGCGCCAGCTATTTCCCGAACTTGGTGCCTGCCGTGCCGTCGCGCTATACGCGCATCATGGACGGCGATCAGGTGCGCATCGGCGGTCGCAATTGGCGTGTGATTGTGGGCTACGGTCATGCGCCGGAACACGCGTCGCTGTTCTCGCCCGATCTGGGCGTGCTGATTTCCGGCGACATGGTGCTGCCGCGCATTTCCACCAACGTCAGCGTGTTCGACTACGAACCCGACGCGAATCCCCTGCCTTTGTATCTGCGGTCGCTGCACGGCTATGACGGCCTGCCCCGCGACACGCTGGTGCTGCCGTCGCACGGCCGCCCGTTCAAAGGGCTGCATGAGCGCATTACTCAGCAGCACGAGCATCATCGTGATCGGCTGGCCGAGGTGCTGGAAGCCTGTGCCGTGAAGCCGCAATCGACATCCGACATCGTGCCGGTGCTGTTCAAGCGCAAGCTGGATCTGCATCAGCTGACGTTCGCGATGGGCGAGGCGCTGGCGCATCTGCATGCGTTGTACTTCGAAGGCAAGCTGACGCGTGTGCAGGATGCCGATGGCATCGTGCGGTTCAAGGCGGTTTGATTGGCGGTGATGGGCGGCCGGGGGATGCGAGCGTTGCTGCTCGTGTCCGGCTGCCGGTGTCCCGCTGATCGCTTGCCGTCGCTGGTGATCAGCGCCAGCGCGACGATTAGCGGTGTCTAGCGGGAAGCCGTCGCCAGCCTGACGGCCAGCCCGACGAACACCAGCGCGGCAATGCGATTCAACCAGCGCTTGGCCGTGACCGAACGCTGCAGCAATTCCCCGAACGCCCCCGAGAAGAACGCGATCGCGCCGAACACCAGCAGCGTCGACACGATGAACACCGCGCCCAGTTGCATGGTCTGCAATCCGACCGGCCCGAGCCGCGGAGACGTGAACTGCGGCAGGAAGGCGAAGAAGAACAACAGCACCTTCGGATTGGTGAGGTTCATGACGATGCCGCGGCGGTACAACGCGCCGGGCCGCATGGGTTCGGGACGTTTGCCGTCTTCGGATTCGACGGGGGCGCGCAGGATCTGCCAGGCCAGATACGCCAGATAGGCCGCGCCCGCCAGCTTTAGCACCGTAAACGCCACGGGCGACGCGGCAAATACTGCGGCCAAGCCAACCGCAACCGCCGCCGTGTGTCCCAGCAGTCCCGTGCACAACCCCAGCACCACGAACATGCCCGCCTTGCGTCCCCAGATGGCGGACTGCATCAGCACAAATAGGTTGTCCGGCCCCGGCGTCAGCGCCAGCAGCACGGCAATGCCAAAGAATGCGATCAGGGTGTCGAGGGGCAGCATGGAGTCTCTTCGGTATCGGACCGCGGATGCAACGGGCGGGACGGTGGCGGACAGCAAGTGGCATGATAAGGGCAAAGCCGACCACGACAGGAGACAGTTTGATCATGACCGTTGCCGCTCAGAACGCCAATAACACCGATAACGCCAACAACGCCCTGCCCGATACCGCGCTCGAGGACTGGCTGCTTGCCCGCCACAGCTGCCGCGCCTTTCTGCCGAAGCCTGTGCCTCGCACGACCGTCGAACGCATATTGACGCTGGCGCAGCGCACGGCGTCCTGGTGCAACTGCCAGCCGTGGCAGGTGGCGATCACTGAAGGCGACGGCACGCGGCGCCTGCGCGATGCACTGGAGCGCCGCGCGCAGGTCGAGGGTTTCACGCCCGACTTTCCGTTCCCGCGCGAATACCGCGACGAATACCTGGCCCGCCGCCGCGAATCCGGCTTCCAGCTGTACGGCGCCGTCGGCGTGCCGCGCGGCGACCGCGACGCCTACCGGCGCCAGGAGATGCGCAACTTCGCCCTCTTCGACGCGCCGCATGTCGCGATCATCACGACCGACGAGGCGCTGGGCGAATACGGCGCGATGGATTGCGGCGGGTATGTCGCCAATTTTCTGCTGGCGGCGCAGGCCAATGGCGTGGCGACCGTGGCGCAAGCCTCGCTGGCGATGTATCCCGAGGTCTTGCGCGAAGTGCTGGGCATCGCACCTGGCCGGCGCGTAGTCTGCGGCATCTCGTTCGGCTTCGAGGACACGGCGCATCCGGCCAACAGCTATCGCACCCGGCGCGCGGATTTGTCCGAGACGGTCCAATGGATCGGCTGAAATTCCGGCCGCGTCCTGATATGGTTTGGTTTTCCCGGTTTTGACGCACCTCTACAAGATGCCTACCAAACACATCGATACGGTTCTCCAGCACGCGGGCACCGCCCCGTTCAATCCCGAGACCGGCACGGCGCCGGTGCCGCTGCCGCCCATGCGGGCCAGCACGGTGCGCTTTGCCAATATCGCCGCGCTGGAAAACGCGCAGCGCAGCAAGGCGGCTGGCGGCCGCGCGTCCACGTACGGGCGCATGGGCATGGACACCCATGCCGCGCTGGAAGAGGTCTTCACGCAGCTGGAAGGCGGCACGCACTGCTATCTGGCGTCCTCGGGTCTGTCGGCCATGACGATGGTGATGATGGCGCTGTGCTCGGCCGGCGACCATGCGCTGATCTCCGACAGCGTGTACGGCCCGATGCGCGAGCTGGACGATGCGGTGCTCAAGCGCATGAACATCGAGATCACGTACTTTGCCGCGGGTGAAGACGTGGACGCTTTGGTGCGGCCCAATACCAAGCTGCTGTACGTGGAATCGCCCGGCTCGCTGCTTTTCGAGATGCTGGACATGGGCGCCATGGCCGCCATCGCGCAGCGCCACGGGCTGGTGCTGGCCACCGACAACACCTGGGGCTCCGGCTATATCTATCGGCCGTTGACGCTGGGCGCGCAGGTCTCGGTCATCGCCGGCACCAAGTATGTGGGCGGACACTCCGACCTGATGCTGGGCGCGGTGGTCACCAACGACGAAGGCATTGCCCGCAAGCTGAACCGCACGCAGTATGCGATGGGTTATTCGATCAGCGCCGACGACGCGTGGCTGGCGCTGCGCGGCGTGCGCACCATGCCCATCCGCATGGCGCAGCATGCGCGCCACGCGATGCAGGTATGCGAGTTCCTGGATTCCCGTCCCGAGACCGTGCGTTTGTTCCATCCGGCCTGGCCCAAGGATCCCGGCCACGAATTGTGGAAACGCGATTGCACCGGGTCGAACGGCATGCTGTCGGCCGAACTGGCCCTGTCCCCGGCCGCCGCGCGCCGCTTTGTCGATGCGCTGACGCTCTTTGGCATCGGCTTTTCGTGGGGCGGCTATGAAAGCCTGGTGCAGCTCGTGTCGCCGAAGGATCTGTCCAAGCACGGCTATTGGGGCGAAGGCGAGAACCCGGTCGTGCGCCTGCACATCGGGCTGGAGTCGCCCGAGGACATCATTGCGGATCTGACGCAGGCGTTTGAACAGGCTGCGGCAGTCAAGGAATGATCGCGCAGTAAGCGCGCGCAACTACACTTGAAAGAACTACACGCGGCGGCTGCAAGGCCGCCGCGTTGCATTGACGAACGCGATCACCCCGCCGTGTCGCGTATCCACGCGCCGATGCGCGCGGCGATATCGTCGCTGTTGTCATCCATCATCGGCATGTGCGAATTGCCCGCGATGCCCATATCCGCCAGCCGCCACGTCTGCACCCGCCCGCCATGGCGCCCAAGGTCTTCGGCGTAGGCGGCGCCTGTTGCCGTGAGCTTTTCCCAGAGTGGCGTTGCGTCCAGATAGTCGCCATAGACGAACAGAAACGGCTTGTCCGCCACGCAGTGCGCGATGACCTCGGTGGAAAAACCGGACGGCTCGATGCCGATCACCCCGCGCACCAGATCCGGCCGCGCGTGCAGCGCCCGGTAGGCCACTTCGCCGCCGTGGCTGTGGGCAAGCACGATGCAGGGCCCGATCCGGTCCAGCACGGCACAAAAGCCCTGCAACGCGGCATCGTTGTTGCCCAGCCAGCGCGGCACGGCGTGGCGGATGAAGTCGTCGAAATGGCCAACCGGAAAGCGCTGTCCCGCAAACGCCTGCCGCGCAGCAAAATCCTCGGCGCGTCCAAAGCGGAACAGCGACCAGCTTTCCTCGGCGTTGCGGATGATGGGCGGCTCGGGCCAGACCTGCGTGAACGGCGCCCAACCGGCGCGCCCGCGCTCGACGTTGTCCACCACATAGACCGCATGGCCTTGCCGCAGGAAATGCTGCATCCAGCCGGGCCGGCCGTCGGGCGTCTGTTCCCACATCGCGCCGGTCATCCCGCCGCCGTGCAGCAGCACGATGGGCAGCGGATGCGCCAGGCGCGCCGGGATGAAGTACTGCACGTAGGCCTGCTCAAAGTGATAGAGGCCGTTGGGGTCGTAGGCCAGCGACGCCGTCTGCGTGAAGGCGATATCGCGCTTGGGCTGCCCGTCGATCCGCACGGGCCGCCCGCCCGCATAGAAGCTGCCGAAGTCCGCCAGCGCCAGTTCCTGCGTCATGGCTTGACCAGCGGGCATTGGCTGTCGGACAGCGGCCACGCCAGCGATTCGCCGGGATGGTGCGCACGATGTTGTAGTAGTCCCAGGGAGCCTTGGACTGTTCGGGCGTCTTCACCTGCGCCAGCATCATGTCGCGCACCACCAGGCCGTCGGCGCGGATGTGCGCGTTCAGGCTGAAGGGGTCGTCAATCGGCATGGACTTCATCTTGGCCATCACCGCGTCCGCAGCGACTGAATCGGCCGCCTTCACCGCCTGCAGATAATGGCGCACGGAACTGTAGACGCCGGCCTGCAGGAAGGTGGGCGGACGGCCCACGCGCGCCTCGAACTTCTTGGTGAAGGCGCGGGTGCCGTCGTTCATGTCCCAATACGACGGCACGGTCAGGTAGGTCTTTTGCGCGGCGGCCAGCCCCAGGCTGTGCACGTCCGTCAACAGCAGCAGCATCGCCGCCAGTTGCTGCGTGCCGCCGATGCCGAATTCCGCCGCCTGCTTGATGGCCGAGATGGTGTCGCCGCCTGCGTTGGCGATTGCGATGATCTGCGCCTTGGAGCCCTGCGCCTGCAGCAGGAAGGACGCGAAGTCCGACGCGTTGAGCGGATGGAAGACCGTGCCGGCGATCTCGCCGCCGTTGGCCTTGACGACCGTTTCCGTGTCCGCGGCAAGCTGCTTGCCGAACGCGTAATCGGACGCCAGGATGAACCAGCGCTTGCCGCCCTCTTTCACGACGGCGGTGGCGGTGCCCCGCGACAGCGCGTAGGTGGTGTAGGTCCATTGCACGCCGTAGGGCGAGCACTGCGCCTGCGTCAGCGCGGTGGTGCCGGGGCTGGAGAACAGCACCAGCTTTTTCTTTTCGCGCGCGATGCCCTGCACGGCCAGCGCGACGGACGAGTTGGGCACGTCCACCACTACGTCCACGCCTTCCGTGTCGTACCACTTGCGGACCATGCTGCTGCCGATGTCGGGGCGGTGCTGGTGATCGCCGGAAACCAGCGTGATCGGCTTGCCGAGCACTGTGCCGCCCATTTCCTCGATGGCCAGCCGGGCGGCTTCCACCGACCCCTTGCCGGTGGCGTCGGCGGTGACGCCCGCCATGTCTGTCAGAACGCCGATCTTGACGCCGTCGGCGGCGTTGGCGTGGGCCAGGCCCGTTGCGAGCGACAGGCACAGGCCCAGCGCCGCGCTGCTGCGCGAGAAGTGCTTCTTCATTTGTCTTCCACCCATTTGATGCCGTGCGTGCGGCGATTTTTATGGTGAAAGTGTAGCCCGGCGCCATGACGGCACGGCTGAATGATGGCTGAAAAAAACGCCCCGGCCTGGAAGGCTCGGGGCGTTTTTGATGCGGGTACTGCGCAGATCGTGCGCGGAACCTTGCGAGGTTTACTTCGCGCGCGCCATCGGAATCAGCGCATTGACTTCCTTCAGCGCGCCTTCGTAGCTGTTGCCCGCCATGACCGGCGAGGTCATGAACTTGCCGCCCACGGCAAACGACGGGGTGCCTTCGATGCGATAGGCCTCGGCCAGCTGGTTGGCGCGCTGCACCTGGGTCTGCACGCTGAACGAATCGAACACCGAGTCGAACTTGGCGCGGTCCACACCCTGGGTGGCAATCCACTCACCCATGGCCTTCTTGTCGAACAGGCGCTTGTGTTCGCCGTGGATGGCCGTGAAGACCTTGGGGTGCAGGTCGGGACGGTCCAGGGCCAGCAGCGTGTAGTACAGCTGCTGCAGCGGCTTCATGCCGGCGTTAAAGGCGATGGGGACCTGCTTCAAGACGACGTCGGACGGCGCGGTCTTGGCCCAGTCTTCGACCATGGGTTCCATGGCGGCGCAGTGCGGGCAGGTGTAGGCGAAGAATTCCAGGACCTCGACCTTGCCCGGGGTGTCCGACGGCAGCGGCGGGTTGATCGGCACGTACTGTTGGGCGCCTTGCGCGTGGCTGGCCGGGCTGAAGAACGCCGTGGCGGTCAGCGCGGCGGCTGCCAGGATGCGGATGAGCTTGGGGGACAGCATGGGTGAGGTTCCTGAATAAAAGGCTACAGACAGGCCCGGGGCCGGATTAGTTCAATGCAAAACGATCCGCCGCGTAGCGCTATTGGCGCACCACGGCGGTTTCGATCTTGTTCTCGCCCAGGCGTCCGCGCGCCCGGTTCATGTCGTCCAGGCGGGCAAACGGACCGACCCGGACGCGGTTGATGGGCTTGCCGTTCAATTCCGCCTTCTGTACCGCGACCGGCAGTCCCAAAAGGATGATGCGCGCCTTGAGCGATTCGGCGTCGTTCTCGCCGCGGAAGGCGCCGGCTTGCAGGTAGTACGTGCCGTTGGCGGCGGGCGCGGACGGCTTGGCGGATGCCGTCGCCGTGGGGGCGGCCTTGGAGATGGGCGTGGGCGCGGACGCCGTGGCGGGGGGCGCCGACGGCGCAGCAGCCGGCGCCCGGGAGGTGGGCAGCGTGGCGATCAGCGCGCCCAGGTCGTCCAGCTTGGCGGGCGTTTCATCGCCCTTGGACGGTGCGCCCGCACCCGGCAGCGGGGCCGGCGCGGTGGCGGTGGGACCGGTGGGCGGCGCGCCCGCGGCCCCGTCGCGGCCGTACAGGCCGGCGTTGGGGTCCGGCGCCGAGCGCGGATCGGGCAGCTTGCCCGTATCGCCCTGGCGGCTGGCCCGGTCCACGAAGGGAACGGGCGCCTTGGTGACATAGAACGCGACGACGGCGGCGACGATCAGCCCGATCAGCAGACCGGCCAGCGCCCCGTACAGGGTGCTGCCGCTTTCGCCGGAGGAACGGCGGGTGGATTTGCGCTTGGTTGCCATGAACCGATGTTACATCCGCTCGGGCGCGGAAACGCCCAACAGCGCAAGGCCGTTGGCCAGCACCTGGCGGGTCGTGGCGGCCAGGCGCAAGCGGGCCAACTTGACGGCGGTGTCGTCGACCAGCACGCGTTCGGCGTTGTACCAGCCGTGGAAGTCCGACGCGCAGTCGCGCAGCCAGAACGCGATGTGGTGCGGCGACAGGTCCTGGGCGGCCAGCGCCACCACTTGCGGGAACTCGGCCAGGCGCTGCATCAGCGCGAATTCGGTCGGGGCCGTCAGCAGCGCGGCGTCGGCCTGGGCCACGTCGGCGGCGGGCATGCCCGCGTTGTTGATGACCGAGCAGATGCGCGCGTGGGCGTACTGGATGTAGTAGACGGGGTTCTCGTCGCTCTTGGACAGGGCCAGGTCCACGTCGAACACGAATTCCGTGTCGGCGCGGCGCTGGATCAGGAAGTAGCGGACGGCGTCGCGGCCGACCCAGTCGATCAGGTCGCGCATGGTGACGTAGCTGCCGGCGCGCTTGGAGATCTTGACCTCTTCGCCGCCGCGCATCACCTTGACCATCTTGTGCAGCACGTAGGACGGATAGTCCTTCGGGATGCCCTCTTCCAGCGCCTGCAGGCCGGCGCGCACGCGGGCCACGGTGCCGTGGTGGTCGCTGCCCTGGATGTTCACGGCGCGATGGAAGCCGCGTTCCCACTTGGCCTTGTGGTAGGCCACGTCGGGGACGAAATAGGTGTAGCCGCCCTCGCTTTTGCGCATGACGCGATCTTTGTCGTCGCCCGTGCCCAATTCGGTGGTGCGCAGCCACAGCGCGCCGCCTTCCTCGTAGGTATGGCCGCCGGCGATCAGCGCCTTGACCGTCGCTTCGACGCGGCCGGACGTGTAGAGCGAGCTTTCCAGGTAGTAATTGTCGAACGCCAGGCCGAAGGCCTGCAGGTCCAGGTCTTGTTCGCGGCGCAGGTAGGCCACGGCAAAGGCGCGGATGTCGTCCAGGTTGTCGATGTTGCCGGTGGCGGTGACGGGCTCGCCGTCGGACGCCTGGATGGTCTTGCCGTCCTGGAAGTCTCGGGCGATGTCGGCGATGTAGTCGCCCTTGTAGCCGTCTTCGGGCCAGTCGGGGGAATCGGTGGTCAGGCCGCGGGCGCGGGCCTGCACGCTGATCGCCAGGTTCTGGATCTGGTTGCCGGCGTCGTTGTAATAGAACTCGCGGGTGACGTCCCAACCCACGGCGTCGTACAGACGGCACAGCGCGTCGCCCAGCGCGGCCTGGCGGGCATGGCCCACGTGCAGCGGACCGGTGGGGTTGGCCGACACGAATTCGACCAAAATCTTCTCGCCCAGGCGCGCGGCGCGGCCGTAGGCATCGCCCTGCTCAGCCACCGCGGCGATCACGGCCTGGCGGGCAGCCGGCGTGATGCGCAGGTTGATGAAGCCGGGGCCGGCCACTTCGGCACTTTCGACCAGCGCGGCGGCGTCGGGATTGGCCATCACGGCGTCGACGATGCCCTGGGCCAGTTCGCGGGGATTGCGGCGCGCGGGTTTCGCGAGCTGCATGGCCACGTTGGTGGCGACGTCGCCATGGGCGGCAACCTTGGGGCGCTCCAGCAGCACGTTGGGCTGGGCGTCGGGAAGGCTCTGCGCGACGGCGGCCTGGATCAGGGAGATAAGCTGTTTTTGTTGCTCGAGGAGCATGGGCGTCTGGCGTGGTTCTGAGTGAGTGACGATGGCGGCACGGCGCTTGCGGCCTGCCGGCGATCCGCGCCGTGCCCGCTGGCGGGCTCGCGGTTCTGTCCGGCGGCGGCGGGCAAGCCGGCGCGCATGTGCCGGAAATCTGGGGCCCGGCGCGGCGCCTGCTGTCACGGGAAACCCCTGAATCATAGTTGATTTGGGGGCGCCAGTTGGCATCATGGGGGCGTTGGGGTAGTGTACGGAGCTAAGGTAATCAATGTAGGAGACCGGAATATGCTGATCACTTTTCACTCCAAGGTCGTGGCCGAAGTCCTGATGCTGACCGACCACGCGGGCGCCCTGTTGCAGGCGGCCGGCAAGCCGGTCGGCGACAAGATCCCCGAGCGCGGCGTCTTCACCGTGGAGCAGCTTGGACCGGCCATCAGCGGCATCGAACGCGCGATCGACGAGTACCAGCACGCCCACGAAAGCCCGGACGAGGACGACGAGGACAAGGCGCCCGTCGCCCCGATGGCGCGCGCGGTCGGTCTGAAGGAGCGTGCCTTCCCCCTGCTGGACATGATGCGCCAGTCGCAGGCCGCAGGCGCCGAGGTCACCTGGGAAGTCTCGCGGGGCTGGTAGGACTATGTCGCCGGACGGACAATCTGTCCGGCTTTTTTTGCCTACCCTGTTGGCCTGACGCCCTCTGACGGAGCCTTATTCCCATGCGCAGCGACATCACCATTGTTTTCGACTCCCGGCGTTCGCTGGACCTTTCCGCGAACGTCGAAACCTCCCCGCAACGCCAGGCCGATGCGCGCGACTGGTTTGACAGCGCCTGGGAAACCCTGGGCTGCGAGCCCCTGCGGCCCAGCGGCAAGGTCCTGTTGCTGGACAAGGTGCTGGGCGTGGCCGACGCGCTGGGCTACGACACGCTGTCCACCGACGAAAAGGAAGCCCGCGAGTTCGCCGAGCACCTGGCATTGGCGCTGGAGCGTCCGCGCATCACCGTGGACCTGCCGGGCCTGACTGTCGGGTATTGAACGGCCGAACATCCCGCCACCCGTGAAAAACCCCGCCTGGCGGGGTTTTTTGTGCGCTGCGTTCACGGCGGCGCGATGTGTGCGGCGCGGCGTGCGAACGGATTTCTACCGGATCCCCGCCCGCATGAACGACTGCACGAACTGGCGCTGGAACAGCAGGAACGCGATCAGCAGGGGCGCGGCCGACATCAGCGTCGCGGCGGTGATCACCGACCAGTCGATGCCCTGATCCGTCGACGAGAACACCTGCAGGCCCACCGTCAGCGGCCGGGATTCGACCGAATTCGTGATGATCAGCGGCCACAGGAAGTTGTTCCAGTGGTGGCTGACCGACACCAGCCCGTAGGCCACGTAGATCGGCTTGGCCAGCGGCACGTAGACCTTCCACAGCACCTGCAACGCATTGGCGCCTTCCATGCGGGCCGCCTCTTCCAGTTCGCGCGGAACCGTCTTGAAGGTCTGGCGCAACAGGAAGATGCCGAACGCCGAGGCAAAGTACGGCAGGCCGATCGCGAACACCGTGTCGCGTACGCCAAGAAGGCTCATCGACCGGTAGTTTTCCACCAGCAGCACGTCGGGCATGATCATCAGCTGCAACAGCACCAGCATGAAGACAAAATCGCGGCCGCGGAACTCGAAGCGCGCGAACGCATAGCCCGCCAGCGTCGACAGCACCAGCTGCGCGGCCAGCACCATCGTGACCAGCACGAACGTGTTCAGGAAGTAGCGCGGAAACGGCGCTGCATTCCAGGCACGGACGAAGTTATCCAGCGTCAGCGGCGCGAAGAGATCGAAGCGGGTGGCGTAGGCCGGCGGATGAAACGCCGCCCACATCGCGTAGGCCAGCGGCAGGATCCACAAGAGGCCAAGTGCCCACGCGCCCAGGGTATCGAGCTTGTCTTTCATTGGTAGTGCGTCCTGCGGTCCAGCCAGCGGAACTTGATCAGCGCGGTCAGCGCCAGCACCACCAGCAACACGACGGTCAGGGTGGCGGCATAGGCCGTATCCCAGAAGCTGAATCCCACCTGGTAGATGTAATAGAGCAGCAAGGTGCTCGCGTTGTCCGGCCCGCCGCGCGTCATGACGACCACGTGGTCGACCAGCCGGAACGCGTTGATCAGCGCATTGATCAGCACGAAGAGCGTGGTGGGCATCAGCAGCGGCCACAGGATGCGGCGGAAGTACTGCCAGCGCGAGGCGCCTTCCAGCATGGCCGCTTCACGCAGCGACGGCGACACGGTCTGCAGCGCCGCCAGATAGAAGATCATGAAAAAGCCGGCCTCTTTCCAGACGGTCACCAGCATCAGCGCGGGCAGCGCGGTCTCGCGGTTGCCCAGCCAGTTGGGACCCGGCGCGCCGAACCAGCCCATCACCTGCGCGATCAGCCCGTACTGCGGCGTGTAGAAGAACAGCCAGATGTTGGCGACTGCCACCATGGGCAGCACGGTCGGCGTGAAGTACGCCATGCGCAGGAACCCGCGCCCGGTGAGGTTGCGGTTGACCCATAGCGCCATGATCAGCGCGATGCCGATCGAGGTGGGAATGGTGCCCAGCGCAAACCACAGGTTGTTCCACAGCGACTGCCAGAACACGGGGTCGTCGCGCATGACCGCGTAGTTGTCCAGCCCGACGAAGCGGGCCGGGCGCGCGCCCTTTGGGGTGGAGAAAAAGCTGTGCCAAAGCGTCGCCACCGCCGGGTAATGCGTGAAGGCGGCGAGCAGCACGATGGCTGGCAGCAGAAGCAGCCAGCCATAAAGCGCATTCAAAGAGCGGCTCATCGTGCGTGCGGTCGGTTTACTTGTAGGAACGCAGTATGCGATCGGACTCGCGCTGCGCGTCGGTCAGGGCCTGCTGCGGGGTCTTCGAGCCCGTCAGCGCCGCCTGCAGGGCGTCGTTCAGGGTCTTGGTGACGCGCTGGTTCTCGTGCGTCGAGAATTCCGCCACGCTGACTTCCAGCTGGTCGCGCGCGACCGTGGCGGCCGGCACTTCCTGCGCGTACTTCTTCATCTTCTCGGTTTCCCAGGCGGCCGGCGTCACGGCTACGTAGCCCGTGGCGATGCTCCAGTCGGCCGCGCGCTCGGGCGTGGTGGCCCACTGCGCGAACTTCAGCGCCGCCGCCTGCTGCTCCGGCGTGCCGCTCTTGAAGATGTAGAAGTTGCCGCCGCCCGTGGGGCTGCCGCCGCGCTTTTGCTGCGGCATCATCGCCACGCCGAACGGGAAGTCCGCGTTCTTGCGGATGTTGGTCAGGTTGCCGGTGGTGGTCCACACCATGGCCGCCTTCTTTTCCAGGAAGTCCTTGGGCGTGGTGCCCCAGTCGATCGTGCCGGTCGGCATGATCTTGTGCTTGGCCGACAGGTCACGCCAGAACTGCGCGGCTTCGACCACCGCCGGCTTGTCCAGGTAGACCTCGTTGCCGGCTTCGTTCATCAGGATCGCGCCGTTGGGCGTGGTCAACGCCTGGAAAAGCCAGTACGCGAATGCGCCGCCCGACGGGATCTCGATGCCCCACTGCGTCGTGTTGCCCGAGGCGTCCTGCTTGGTCAGCTTCTTGCCGTACTCGACCAGCTCGGCCCAGGTCTTGGGCGGCTTTTCGGGATCCAGGCCGGCGGCCTTGAAGAGATCCTTGTTGTAGTACATGACGATCGTCGAACGCTGGAACGGCACGCCCCAGGTGTGGCCGCCGGTGCGGCTGTTCTGCATGAAGGCGTCATAGAAGCCGCCCAGCCACTTCTTGTCGGCGTCGGTCTTGGCCAGACTGTCGATCGAAACGATGGCGTCCTCGTCGATCAGCGTGAACATGTCGGTGGACAGCAGCACGGCCAGTTGCGGCGGGGTGCCGCCCTTGAGCGCGGTCAGCGCCTTGGCGATGGAGTCCTGATACGAACCGGCGTAGATCGGCTTGATCTTGATGTTGGGATTTTCTTTCTGGAAATCCGTCACCATGTCGTCGACGATCTTGGTGATCGGGCCGCCGACAGCAACCGGGTAGTAGAACTCGACCTCGACGGGCTTGTTCTGCGCCTGCACAGGCAGAGACAGGCAGGCGGCGGCCAGGCTGGCGGCCAGGGTCTTGAGTACGATGCGTCGCATGGGATGTTCCTTTCCTGTGTGTGGGCTATTTTTTCTAGCGCCCGTCGGTGTTGATGACCGCCGAATCGGCGGCAAAGAAATGCTGTTGCCCGTCCGGCCAGGACAGGCGCAGCGACTCGCCGGCGCTGGCGCGCAGGTGGCCGCCGACACGCACGGCCACGCCGCCCGTGTCGCCGATGCGGCACACCACGATGGAGTCCGCGCCGAAGTACTCCACGCTTTCGACAGTGGCTGCGATGCCGTCGCTGTCGATGCGGATGTGTTCAGGACGCACGCCCAGCTTTACGGCGCCCGCGGGCGCATTCGCGATAGCGGGACCCTGCGTGCCGGCGATCACCGTGGCGCCTGCTTGCTGCGTCAGGTTGATCAAATTCATGGGCGGCGTGCCGATGAAGCGCGCCGCGAACTCGCTGGCCGGACGCGCATACAGGCCATCGGGCGTGTCGTGCTGTTCGATCTGGCCGCCCCGCAGCAGCACCACTTGATCGGCCATGCTCATGGCCTCGGTCTGATCGTGCGTGACGTAGACCATGGTGATGCCCAGGCTCTGCTGCAATGCGCGGATCTCGCGGCGCATCTCGTGGCGCAGCTGTGCGTCCAGGTTGGAAAGGGGCTCGTCCATCAGGCAGACCGGCGCTTCGGAAATCACGGCGCGGCCCAGCGCCACGCGCTGCTGCTGGCCGCCGGACAGTTGCGACGGCTTGCGGTCCAGCAGATGCGACAGGCCCAGCAGGTCGGCCACGCGCTTCAAGCGCCGGTCGAAGTCCTTGGCGGGCTCTTTGCGCACCTTCAGGCCGAACAGGATGTTCTCGCGCACCGACAGGTGCGGAAACAGCGCATACGACTGGAACACCATCGAGATGCGGCGCTTGGCCGGCGGCAGTTGCGTGACGTCGCGGTCGCCGATGCGGATGGTGCCCGACGTGGGCGTATCCAGGCCGGCGATCATGCGCAGCGTCGTCGACTTGCCGCAACCGGACGGACCCAGCAGAACGGTGAAGCTGCCGGCCGGAACCGTAAAGCTCACGCCTTGGATCGCCGCCGCGCCGGCGTACTGTTTGGTGAGGTTATCCAGAACGATGGATGACATGCTGTCTCGAAGATCTAATTGTTAGATCCGCATTGTTGCCTGTTATGAAAACCTTTTCATTGTGCAGCGCAAACATGACGGATATGTGGCAATGCGCGGGTTCCCCGCGCCGGCTTCAACCGAACGGATACGGGCCGGGGTAATCCCCAATGACGGCGTGATGCGTGACCAGGTTGCCGCCCTGCCACCAATGCAGCTGATAGCCGGGCGGTTCCATGATGTATTGCAGTGTCGGGCGCGGACCGAGTTCCAGCGCAAGCTGGTGCGCGGTGCCCGGACAGGTCGATGCGATCGTGCCACCAAAGCGTTGGAAGATCGTGCGATGGAGGTGGCCGCACAGCACGCGTTCGACGTTGGGATAGTGCACGACGATGCGTTCCAGTTCCGGTGCGCCGGCCAGCAGGCCGATGTCGTCCATGTGCTCGATGCCGGTCAGGAATGGCGGGTGGTGCATCAGGACCAGCGTGGGCCGGCCGGGCTGTTCGGCCAGGCGCTCTGCCAGCCAATCCAGGCGCGTCTGGCAGAGTTCGCCATGGCTCTTCATCGGCACCACGGTGTCCAGCGCCAGCAGGCGCAGCGGATAGGTCTCGATGGCGTACTGCACGAACTGACTGCCGTCCTGCAGATACGCGTGGTCCGGAAATGCGGTGCGCAACTGGGCGCGGTCGTCGTGGTTGCCGGGCAGCAGGAAATACGGAATCTCCAGCGCCTGCAGATGTTCACGCAGCGTCTGGTATTCGATGGGCTTGCCCAGGTCCGTCAGGTCGCCGGTGATCAGCACGCAGTCGGGGCGCGGCGTCAGCGCATTCAGGGCGCGCACCGCCGGCGCCAGAAACGCCGCGGGATCGATGATGCCGTAGGCCTTGTCTCCCGGGGTGCGCATGTGGAGGTCGGTGATTTGTGCGATGAGCATGGCGATCTGGAAGTTGTCTGAATGGTGGATAGCGGGCTTAGCGGCGCACGGATGCCGCAGTGCCGCCGACGACGATGCAATGCGGCAGGCGGTTCGATTGCGGTGGCTGGCCATGAATCTGCGCCAGCAGGTTCGAGCACGCGGTCTGGCCAATGCCGTCGCTGGGTTGCGCGACGGTGGTCAGCGGCGGGGTCAGCAACGCGCCAAAGCGCATGCCGTCAAAGCCGCACACGGAAATGTCAGCGGGCACCGACAGCCCCAGTCCCACCAGGTCGGCGATGACGGCGGTGGCCAGCAGGTCGTTGGAACAGAAGAGCGCGGTGGGCGCCTGCTTGCCGCGCAGCGCGGCCTTCAGCGCGTCCACGTCGCTGCCGGTATGTGAACTCATGGAAATGTGCTGGATGGCATCGAGGCCCAGCTTCTTGGCGCTGGCGCGCGCGCCCATCAGGCGACGGCGCGCGCGGTCCGAGGCGGTCAGCGGGCCGGTCACCAGCGCGATGCGCTTGTGCCCCATCGCGGCCAGATGCGCCACCATGTCGCTTGCTGCGGCGCGATTGTCGACCGAAGCAAACGGATGATCATTGGATTCGTTGTAGACCAGCACGTAAGGAATGCCGCTGCGGTCCAGGTCGTCCAGCGTGGCGCTCTTGCTGACGTCGGCCACGGTCAGGATGAGTCCGTCGACCTGATGGTCGATCAGGCCCTGCACGGCCGCGGATTCCACGGCGGGGTCGTAGCCGGTGGCGGTCAGCATGACGCTGTAGCCCGACTCACGGGCGCGGCGTTCGGCGCCTTCGAAGCACTCGGCAAACACGGGATTGGACAGCGTCGGCAGGATCAGCCCGATGGTGCGCGTGCTGCCTGAACGCAGGCTGCGGCCCACGCGGTTCGGCCGAAAGCCCGCGCGCTTGGCAATGTTGCGGATGTGCGCCAGCGTGTCGGGATGCACGATCTCCGGCTGGTTGAACGCGCGCGACACCGTCGCCGGCGAAACTCCCGCCTTGCGAGCCACTTCGATGATGGAAAAGCGGGGCGACGGGCGCGTAGCCATTGATGGAATCGCTGCAAGTTTGCTGAAAACGATTTCACTTTACTTGAGGAATATGAACTTTGTATTGCACGGGTTTGCGCTATGCTGGTGCGAACGCAACAACACAAAGCCATGGCGCAGCGCGTTATTCGGCGGAAACCCCGTTCTTTCGGTGTTTTTCCCAATTGACGCAACACGCACAACGGCGGGGTCGGTGTGCCGGGCATGACGCTTGCTTTCACAGGCAGGCAGCCACGCCGGGCATACCCTCGGTCAAGGGGACCGGGTGCGCAGTATGTTTTTCCGCGCTCGTCGCGGCACCGGCAAAGAGGAAAGAATCATGTCTACTGCCTTGAACAGACTGGGCGCGGTTGAAGCCGCGCGCAAGCTGCAACGGCGTGAATTGACCGCAGTGCAATTGGTGCGCGCCTGCTTCGCGCGCATCGAACAGCGCGAGAACACCGTTCATGCCTGGACGGCCCTGCAGAAGCAGGTTGCGCTCGACCACGCCGAAACCCTCGACCGCGGCGCGCTGCGCGGTCCGCTGCACGGCCTGCCCATCGGCGTGAAAGACCTGTTCGATACCGCCGACCTGCCCACCCGCTACGGGTCTCCCATCTACGACCGCCATCATCCCGGACTGGACGCCGCCTCGGTGGCGCTGTGCCGTGGCGCGGGCGCCATCGTCATCGGCAAGACCGTCACCACCGAATTCGCCACCTACCAGGCCGGCCCAACCCGCAATCCGCGCAACGAGGCCTACACGCCCGGCGGCTCGTCCAGCGGCTCGGCCGCTGCGGTGGCCGACGACATGGTGCCTTTTGCGCTGGGTTCGCAGACCGCGGGTTCCATCATCCGGCCCGCGTCCTATTGCGGCGTGGTCGGCTTCAAGCCCACGTTCGGCGGGATCTCCCGCGCCGGCGTGAAAAGCCTGGCCGAATCGCTGGATACGGTGGGCGGATTCGCGCGCTCGGTGGAAGACGTGGCGCTGTTCTCGTCGGTATTGATGCGCGATCCGCGCATGCTGGATCTGTCCTATCACGACGCGCCGCGTGTGGGCATGTATCGCAGCCTGCAATGGCGCCATGCGCAGCCCGAAACCAAAGAGGCCTTCGCGCAGGCCGCGGCGATCCTGTCGCGCGCGGGCGCCAAGGTCGAAGAAGTGCCGCTGCCGCCGGAGCATTGCGTGCTGGTGCAGCTGCATTCGGACATCATGGCGTTCGAGGCCTCGCAGGCGCTGGCGTACGAACGCGTGGAACATGCCGCGCAGCTCAGTCCCAAGCTGCAGGCCATCTTGGAATCCGGCGCGCAGATCAGCGCGGAGCAGCACATCAAGAACCTGGAACGCGCCGCCGAATCGCGCGCGCGGGTCGACACATGGTTCGGCCAATACGACGTCCTGATTGCCCCCAGCGCCAGCGGCGAGGCGCCGTTTGCCGACCTGGGTACGGGCGATCCGCAATTCTCGCGGGCCTGGACGCTGTTCGGGCTGCCTTGCCTGAACCTGCCCTTTGCGACAGGCCCGCAGGGCCTGCCGGTGGGCTTGCAGCTCGTTGGCGCGCGATATGAGGACCACCGCCTGCTCGCCATCGGCGCATGGATCCATGCGCGCCTGCTGGCCGCCAATGCGCCGGATATCGGCGCGTCCGACATGTGGCCGCGCGGCTGATTGCAATCACCCCCAATGAAAAAGCCCGCCGGATAAGGCGGGCTTCATTTCGTGCCCCGTTGTCGGGGGCTTCAAGCCTGGTCGTGGATCACACGGCTTCGGCGGCTTCCTGTTCGGCGGTGACGGCGCCGGAATTGATGTGGCGGTTCACGGCGCTCAGCACGGCCTGGAACGAGGCCGTCACGATGTCGCGGTCGATGCCCACGCCAAAGCCCGTGGCGGATTCGCCGACGCGCAGTTCGACATAGGATGCGGCGCGCGTGCCGGTGCCGGTGCCGATGGCGTGCTCGTGGTAATCCATGATGCGCACGGGCACGTCCAGCGCGGCCACGAAGGCGGAGATCGCGCCGTCGCCCTTGCCGCGCACGATGCGGCGTTCGCCGTTGAATTCAAGTTCGGCTTCGATGCTGAAGTGCTGGCCTTCACCGGCCGACGGATCGCCGTCGATGCGATGGCGGATCAGCTTCCACGGCGCCTTCTGCTCGAGGTATTCGCGGTTGAAGATCGTGTGCACGTCGTCGGCGGTGACTTCGCGGCCCGTCTCGTCGGTGACGCGCTGGATGGCGCGGCTGAATTCGATCTGCAAGCGGCGCGGCAACACCAGGCCGTGTTCCTGCTCGAGCAGGTACGACACGCCGCCCTTGCCCGATTGGCTGTTCACGCGGATCACGGCGTCGTAGCTGCGGCCGAGATCGGCGGGGTCGATCGGCAAGTACGGCACTTCCCAGACGGCGTCGGCCTTTTGCAATGCGAAACCCTTCTTGATCGCGTCCTGGTGCGAACCCGAGAACGCGGTAAAGACCAGGTCGCCCGCGTACGGATGGCGCGGATGGACCGGCAACTGGTTGCAGTATTCGGCGCAACGGCGCACTTCATCGATGTCCGAGAAGTCCAGGCCGGGATGCACGCCTTGCGTGTAGAGGTTGAGCGCCAACGTGACGAGGTCGACGTTGCCGGTGCGCTCGCCGCTGCCGAAGAGGCAGCCTTCGATGCGGTCGGCGCCGGCCATCACTGCAAACTCGGCGGCGGCCACGGCGGTGCCGCGGTCATTGTGCGGATGGACGCTGAGCACGATGCTGTCGCGGCGGGCCAGATTCTTGTGCATCCACTCGATCTGGTCGGCGTACAGGTTGGGCGTGGTCGCCTCGATGGTGGCGGGCAGGTTCAGCACCATCTTGTTGTCGGGCGTGGGCTGCCACACCTCGGCAACGGCGTCCGAGACTTCCAGCGCGAATTCGGGTTCGGTCGTGCTGAAGACTTCGGGCGAGTATTCGTAGCCCCACTTGGTTTCGGGACGCTGCGACGTGTACTGCTTGATGAGGCGCGTGCCGGTGGTGGCGATGTTCTTGATCTCGTCCTTGGACATGTTGAACACGACCTTGCGGAAGGCCGGTGCGCAAGCGTTGTACATGTGGACGATGGCTTGCTTGGCGCCCGCGGCGGCTTCCACGGTGCGGCTGATCAGGTCTTCGCGCGACTGGGTCAGCACGATGATCGTCACGTCATCGGGAATGCGCTTCTCGTCGATGAGCTTGCGCACAAAGTCGAAGTCGGTCTGCGACGCGGACGGGAAGCCGACTTCGATTTCCTTGAAGCCGATCTTCACGAGCTGTTCGAAGAAGCGGACCTTGCGTTCCACGCTCATCGGCTCGATCAACGCCTGGTTGCCGTCGCGCAGGTCCGTGCTCATCCAGATCGGCGCCTTCGTGATGCGGCGGCTGGGCCAGGTGCGTTCGGAGAAATCGCGGGTAAAGGGCGCGAAGGGGACGTATTTGGTGGCGGGGTTGGCAAGCATCATCACTACACCTCGATCGGTTTCTTTTGAATCCCGGCGCGTTTTGCGCTCGTCGGCATCGCAACCGGATGACGGTCTTGTGCCAGGGTTTGCCGGGATGGCCGGCAGGATTCAGAGATAAAAAGGGGAAATCGCGTGTGGCAAACGTGGCTGCCGAGCTACCACGGGGACACTAGGCCCGGCAACCGATCGGTAGCAATAGCGATAGCGCGATGAAGGAGGATTGAACGCGCAGGCCGGCGACCGGAGCGGCGGAGCGTCCGGTGGCAATCGCGAGGGGGGTGCGGTAAGCGGCCATGGGGTGCTAGTCAAACACACTTTTTCAGGAAGCGCAAACGGAAAGAGCAAGGGACGGATCAGATCGTGGTCTTTTCCGAAGGCTGACGAATGGGCCTTTGGAAACAGCAAGGCCGCCTTGCGGCGGCCTTTTGGCAGTCTGGATGCGGCCTAGCGGGCCGGGCCGATGCGGGGTTCGACATAGCGCGGTTCGCGCGGCGCGTCGCGGCGGACGTCGTCACGCCGGCCGTCGTCGTGCGGATCGCGGCCGGGGCGGTTGGCGCCCGCTTCCAGGATCCGGGCCTGCTCGGCCACCATGTCGATCTTGCCAATGCGGTTGTGGCGCAATTCCGACAGCGAGCGGCGCAGGTCGCCGACGGTGAAGGGTTCCTGCCGGTCGCCCCAGGTCCAGCGCAGCACGCCTAGCGATTCTTCAGACAGATTGGGCGCCAGTTCGGCCAGCGTATCCGTGCCGACCGGCGTCGCGGCGCCCGAGGCCAGACTGGCGTAGAACCAGGCGCGCACCGAAAAGAAGACGATCAGGGTCCAGATGCCGGCAACCACCCACCAGAGGTAGGGATTGATCCGCTGCGCCATGTCCTGGGTCGGCTGGCCTAGCGTGTGCAGGAAGTCGTAGTTCATGCGCTTGCCGAAATCGAGTATCCAGGAGGCAACCAGATACCAGACAACGATCGCGACAGCGATGACGATCGCGCGCAAAACGAGTCGGGGAAGCGCCAGTTTGAGCAGGGTCTGGCCGATCAGTCGGCAGTCCTGGCGAACGCTTGCGGGCGAAGTCAGATTCATCATGCAAAATATTGTACCTATGACCCGTCCAATTTTAGAACTGCGGCCTGGCCAGCACCTGACGCTGACCCCACAACTTCAGCAATCGATCCGGTTGTTGCAGCTGTCGACGCTCGACCTTGAAGCGGAAATCTCACAAGTGCTGGCCGAAAATCCCCTGCTGGACCGGGAGGACGAGCCGTCGTCGGCCGAGGCGGAGTCGCGGGCAGAGTCCGAACGCGAGTCCTCGGTGCAGGACGACGAGCCGGCGGCCGAGCGCGAGACACCCATCGACGAGATGCCGGGTTCGGGCGGCGTGTACCCCGATGACGACGCCAGCCTGCCCGAGGCGGCGCGTCCGGACACCTTGCGCGAGCATCTGCTGGGCCAGCTTGCCTTGACCCGGGCGGCGCCGCGCGATGCCGCGCTGGCGTCCCTGCTGATCGACGAACTGGACGAAAACGGATACCTCGGATCGCCGCTGGACGAGATTCTTAGTTGGCTCCCGGCAGAGATGGAGCCGGACATGGACGAGCTGCGCGCGGCGCTGTCGCTGCTGCAGTCGTTCGATCCCGTGGGTATCGGCGCGCGCGACATGGCCGAGTGCCTGCACCTGCAGTTGCGCAATCCTGACCTCAGTCGGCTGCCCGAGGCGGCCGATCCCGCCGTGCTGGCCTGTGCGCGGCGGATCTGCGCCGAACACCTGCCGCTGCTGGCAACCGGCAACGCTGCGCGCGTATGCGCGGCGCTGGGTTGCGACGAACCCACGTTCCGCGCGGCGCATGCGTTGATCCTGCGCCTGGAGCCCCGCCCCGGACGGGCGTGGACCGTGCCGGCGGCTGAATACGCGGTGCCGGACGTCATTGTGCGCAAGACGCGGCGCGGCTGGCAGGCCACGCTCAACAGCGCCGCGGTGCCGCGCTTGCAGATCAACGGCCTGTATGCGCAGATGCTGGGCAACCAGAAGGAATCGGCGCACGCCGGGCTGCAGGCGCAATTGCAGCAGGCCAAATGGATGATCCGGAACGTGGAGCAGCGTTTCGACACCATCCTGCGCGTGTCGCAGGCCATCGTCGAACGCCAGACGGCATTCTTCAGCCAGGGCCCGGCGGCCATGCGCCCGCTGATCCTGAAAGACATCGCCGGCGAACTCGGTCTTCACGAATCGACCATTTCGCGCGCCACGACGCAGAAGTACATGCTCACTCCGTTCGGCACTCTGGAGCTCAAGCGCTTCTTCGGCACGGGCGTTTCGACCGAAGGCGGCGACGCCACGTCGGCGACGGCGGTGCAGACCTACATCCGCCAGATGGTGGCCGACGAGAATCGCGCCAAGCCGTTGTCGGACAGCCAGATCATGCAAAAACTGGCCGATCAGGGGATAGTGATCGCCCGCCGGACGGTGGCAAAGTACCGCGAAGCGCTGCGGATTGCCCCGGCCGCGCTGCGCAAGGCGCAAGCCGCCGCGCGTTGAAATAAGGGACAAGCTTCGGCAAAATTGTCCCTATTTTCAATGGCTTGCGTGACACTTCGGTTGCAAAATTATTTGCTTGAAGGGCTTGCCAGGGCCTAAATAATTTTCGATAATCATTCGCATGTACATTTGCGTATGTAATGCCATCACCGAACGCCAAGTCCGCGCCAGCGTGGACGCGGGCGCGACGACGCTTTCCGACCTGCAGTTCGAGCTGGGCGTGGCCACGTGCTGCGGCTGCTGCGCGGCAACCGCCGCCGAATACCTGCCGGGCGGCCGCTGCTCCAGCGTGTGCGACGTGCGCTCCATCGCAGTTCCGGTCAATGCTCCCGCCCTCGTCGAATCGGACACGCCGGCTGCCAACAGCAGCTTCCCGATTCCGCTGGTCGCCATCGCCTGAGCATTGGTGTCAATTCCGGCTCGCTGCCTTCATGCGGCGAGCCGCGTCATTTCCTTCTCGCAAAATTCCCTGATATCCATCGCCAGTTGACGTGCCGCTTCGCGCACGTTGCCGGCCACGCATAGCGCCAATTCGGACGGCGGGACGGCGGGCAGGCCCACGTCCAGGATCCGGTGCCCGTCCGCGATGCAGCGGCGTTCCAGCAGCGCGATACCCAACCCGCCCGCCAGCGCGGCCTGCACGCCGGACAGGTTCGGGCTTTCGTAGGCGATGCGCCAGCGGCGTCCGGCGGCCTCCAGCGCATGGATGGCGCGGTTGCGGTAGATGCAGCCCTGCGGAAACGCCACTAGCGGCACGGGCGCCTCCGGCGTCAGCGGCGCCTGCTCTGACGCGCTGCCGATCCAGTGCAGCCGCTCGGGCCACGCGGCCAGCGCCGTGCCCGCGCCCGGCTCGCGCTTGAGCAGCGCCACGTCCAGATCCCCCCGCTCCAGGCTGCGCGTCAGGACCGCCGTCAGGTCACAACGTACCGACAGCTGCACCGCGGGCCTCGTTCTGGCGAAGGCGGCGACGACGGCAGTCAGCGCGTCCACCGCAAAGTCGTCCGGAATGCCCAGGCGGATCACGTCCACGCGCTTGCGGCCGCTGACGGCCTCACGGACTTCGGTAGACAACGCCAGCATCCGGCGCGCGTAGCCCAGAAGGCGTTCGCCTTCCTCGGTCAGCTGGACCTGCCGGCCCTCGCGCAGGAAGAGCGGGCATTCCAGCGTCTCTTCCAGCTTGCGGATCTGTTGGCTGACGGTGGACTGGCTGCGGTGCACGCGTTCGCCTGCGGCGGTGAAGCCGCCAGCGTCCACGACCGAGACAAAGCTGTGCAGGAGATCGAGATCGAGCATGACGGCGCCTTCAAGCATTCGAATTTCAAATACTTTCGATCCGAATAAAGAGTTTGTCAATGGATGGCCCGGCGCGCAGAATGCCTCCCATCCCGCCGCGCATGCGGTTGCAGATCTACGAAGCCGGATCAACCATGAAGGCCCTTTCGACCCCTGCCCCTGCCTTGCCCGCATCCGACAGCCCGGGCATCAGCCTCCTGCCGATCGCCGCGTTCTGCTTTCTATGGAGTTCGGCGTTTGCCGCAGCCAAGATCGCCGTGCGCGACTGTCCGCCGCTGACCCTGCTGACGATCCGGTTCCTGATCGCGGGCGCGTTGATGCTGGGCCTGGCGGCGGCCAGCGGTCGCTGGAAGCTGCCTTCGGGCCGCGACCTGGCCGCGCTGGTCCTGCTGGGGGCGCTCAACAACGCGCTGTACCTGGGCTTGAGCTGGTCGGGCATGACCACCGTGTCGTCGGCGTTCACCGCTGTGCTCATCAGCACCAACCCGCTGCTCATCGGCGTGCTGGCGGGTCCGTTGCTGGGCGAGCGGCTGAGCTGGCGCAAACTGCTGGGGCTGTGCCTGGGGTTGGCGGGCGTGGCGTTGGTGTTGCGATCGCGGCTGACCGGCATGCAGGAAGACCTGCACGGCACGCTGCTTGTGACCGGGGGCCTGATTGCGTTGGTGGCCGGCACCCTGCTCTACAAGATGCTCAAACCCACCTCCGGTCTGTGGACGTCGACGGGCATCCAGTCGCTGGCAGGCGCCGCGGCATTGCTGCCGTTCGCCCTGGCCACGGAAAACCTCGGCGATGCGCGTCTGACGTCCAGCCTGATCTGGAGCATGGCCTACATGATCGTCGCGGTGTCGATGGGCGGTTATTACCTGTGGTTCATGATCCTGGGCCGGGCCAGCGCCACCTCGGCCAGCGCACTGCATTTTCTGATGCCGCCGCTGGGCCTGTTGTTCGGTTGGGTGGTGCTACGTGAGCCCGTCTCGTGGCTGGACCTGCTGGGCATCGTGCCCATCGCATTCGGCATCTGGCTTGCGACGCGGCGCACCGCGTGAATTGAGGACGGTCAACGCGGCCTGATCCGGTTGCTGATATGCAACGAGCCGGGGTGACGCGTTGGCAGCGCAGAATGACGCGGCGCAGGGGCCGCCGCGCAACATATATGGGGACAATCGCGAAGCCATTCCAGCGCGTCCCGAGTCTGCAGCCCGCGCCGTTGCGTCGCCACGCATGCAAGGCCTCAGACACACATACTCATTCTCATTAGCTTGTCGCTTTCTTGTTGCGCTCCTAAAGCCGTTTACCAAATGCAGAGCAAGGCTAGGCGCGGCCCTGCGGCCAATGGTAGTCTGCATGGGTTGCGTACGCGCGGCATCGTGCGCTCCTTTGTCGCGATGCGCTCGCGTCGCGCCTGACTGCAAGGAGTCCATCATGAAAGGCGACAAAACCGTCATCCAGTTTCTCAACAAGCAACTGACCAACGAACTGACGGCCATCAACCAATATTTCCTGCATGCCCGCATGCTGAACCATTGGGGCTTCGACAAGCTGGGCAAGCACGAGTACGAAGAATCCATCGGCGAAATGAAGCATGCCGATCGTCTGATCGCCCGCATCTTCATGCTGGACGGCCTGCCCAATCTGCAAGACCTGCACAAGCTGCTGATCGGCGAAGACGTGCCGGAACTGCTGGCCTGTGATCTGAAGCTGGAAACGGCCGCTCAGGCGACCGTCAAGGAAGCCATTGCGTATTGCGAATCGGTGCGGGACTACGTGTCGCGCGATCTGTTCCAGGACATCCTGGACGACACCGAAGAGCACATCGACTATCTGGAAACCCAGATCGACCTGATCGACAAGGTCGGCATCCAGAACTACCTGCAAAGCCAGATGTCCGTGCCTGAATAAGGCTGCTGGCTGCAAAAGAAATGGCGCCCCGCGGGGCGCCATTTTTCTTGTCTTGCCCCTGCACGTGCAGGTGGCGAGGTGACGTCTTTATTGCAGACGTCTTACTGCGGACGGGCCGGGCATTCGGCCATCGTGCCCCAGGCGCGGTTCGGCGCGCAGTACTTGTTGCGCGCGTTCCAGGAACACGAGGGGCGTTCGAAGAAGCCTTGCGTGGCGCATTGGGCCAGTTCGCGCCGCAGCGCATCCTGCCAGCCTTGCGCGCCGGCTGCCGGCGCCGTGTTGGGCGGCGGCGGGGGCGCCTGCACCATCTGCGGCGTGCCGTAGCTGCCGCCAGCGGCTACGCCACCGTTGATGGCGGTGGAGGTGCCGGGCACCAGCAGGTCCATCGTGCTGACGTCGGAATTGCCCGACGGCAGGGGCACCTGAGACGAGGCGGCGATTTCGCGCGCCTGTTCGGGGCTGATGCGTTCACGCGAGATCTGGACGGCGGGATCGCTGACAGTGTCGAACAGCGACACCGTGTTGACCTGCCATTCGCGATCGGACGGTTTGTCAGGCACGCCCAACGTGCCGTCGATGCGTGGCTGCGGCGGCTGTGCCACATACGGACGGCCATTGGCGTCCAGCACGGGCTGCTGGGACGCGGCTGCGTCCTGCCCAGGAGCGGGCGCGGCCGCCGGCGCATGCGCCACCAGCCAGTCACCCAGTTGAATTCCGCCCCAAGCCGACGCGCCGAGCGCGATAAGGAGCGTTGCGAATAAAAAACGCCAAGACATTGCTACCCTCAATCTGCCGTGCGGAACCCGAACGGGTCTACGCCTTGTCTCCGAAAACCTTGCCGCCGTGCTCCCGCATGGCGTGGAATTTCACATCGGGATACAGTTCCTCGGCGACGCGCAACTGCGCGGGAGAACCGATCAAAAACGCCGCAGCATCGACCACATCATAGGCGATATGGGCGGCATTGGCATCCATGAACTTGCGCAGCGCCTTGGGGTTTTCAGACGTAATCCAACGTGCCATTGTGTAGCGCGAAGGCAGCATCCGGGCATCCACGCCGTACTCCGTCTTCAGGCGGTGCGCGACCACTTCGAACTGCAGTTGGCCGACCGCGCCCAGCAGCAGCGAGCCGCCGGCGACTTCAGGACGGAACACCTGAATGGCCCCTTCCTCGCCCAATTGGGTGAGGCCCGTGCGCAATTGCTTCGTGCGCAGCGGGTCTTTCACTTCGACCGCCTGGAACAGTTCCGGCGCGAAGAACGGCAGGCCCGTGAACTGCAGCGTCTCGCCTTCGGTCAGCACGTCGCCCAGTTGCAGCACGCCGTGGTTCGGAATGCCGATGACGTCGCCCGCATAGGCTTCGTCCAGCAGTTCGCGGCGTTGCGACAGGAAGGACACCACGTTGTTGGGGCGCATTTCCTTGTTGGTGCGCGCGACCTTCAGGCGCATGCCACGCTCGAAGCGGCCGGAGCTCACGCGCACGAAGGCGACGCGGTCGCGGTGGGCGGGGTCCATGTTGGCCTGCACCTTGAACACGACGCCGGTGAACTTGGGTTCTTCGGGCTTCACTTCGCGTTGCAGCGCCATGCGCGCGCCCGGGGGCGGCGCCTGATCGACCAGGGCGTCCAGCACTTCCTGCACGCCGAAGTTGTTGATGGCCGAACCAAAGAACACGGGCGTCTGCTTGCCGGCCAGGAACTGGTCGCGGTCGAAGGCGGGCGCCGCTTCGTTGATGAGCTCGATCTCGCCGCTGGCCTGGTCGAACGCCCCGCCGAAGCGCTTGGCGATCTCGGGGTTGGTCAGCCCTTCGATGAAGTCGTCGTTGTCGGAACGGCGCTCCTGGCCGGGGCGGAAGACGCGCATGCGGTCGCGGCGGATGTCGAACACGCCGCCGAACGACTTGCCCATGCCCACCGGCCACGAGAACGGCACGGCGTCCATGCCCAGGTGGCCTTCGATTTCGGACAGCAGTTCCAGCGGCTCGCGCACTTCGCGGTCCATCTTGTTGATGAACGTGATGATCGGCGTGTTGCGCGCGCGGCAGACCTGCAGGAGGCGGATGGTCTGCGGCTCGACGCCGTTGGCCGCGTCGATCACCATCAGCGCGGCGTCCACCGCCGTCAGCACGCGATACGTGTCTTCGGAGAAGTCCTGGTGGCCCGGGGTGTCGAGCAGGTTGATGACGCAGTCGCGGTACTCCATCTGCATCACCGAGGACGCCACGGAAATGCCGCGCTGCTTTTCGATTTCCATCCAGTCGGACGAGGCGTGGCGCGACGCCTTGCGCGCCTTGACGCTGCCGGCGATCTGAATGGCGCCTGCGAACAGCAGCAGTTTTTCCGTCAGCGTGGTCTTGCCCGCGTCAGGGTGGGAAATGATGGCGAACGTACGGCGCCGTGCGACTTCGTTGGAAATGCTCATGATCGGAGGATTCTACTTAACGCCGCTTTTCAGGCCGGTGCGGTCCGGTGTCATGCACGAAAACATGTGGGGCACGCGCCGTTGCCGGCCCGTGCCCCACGCTTTTAATTTCAGTTGTGGCGGCGGAAGGTTGCCAGGAACACGCCTGCCAGGATGAAGAGCGATCCGAAGGTGCGGTTCATCCAGCGGATGTGCTTGGCGTCGCGCAAGAGGCGCAATACGCGCGCCGCCAGCAGCGTGTACACGCCCATCGCCACCAGGTCGGTGAACGCCAGCGTGGCCGCCAAGGCCGCGTACTGCGGCGTCAGCGACAGCGCCGGATCCACGAACTGCGGCACCACGGCCAGCAGGAACACGGTGCCCTTGGGGTTCATGGTGTTGATCAGGAACCCGCGCAGGACCAGGTCACGAATGGACGCCTGACGCGGATCGCCGGCATCCACCGCGACCGGCGCGGCATCCGTGCGGATCTGGCGCACGCCCAGGTAGATCAGGTAGGCGACGCCCAGGTACTTGACCACGTTGAACGCCATTTCCGACGTCGCCAGCACGGCGCCCAACCCCACGGCGACCACGACGAACTGGAACAAGATGCCCAGGATCAGGCCTGCCGTGTTCCAGTAGCCGCGCGCAAAGCCGTATTTCAGGCCGGACGACATGGCCGAGATGGCGCCGGCGCCCGGTGAGAACGAAATGGCCCAGGAGGCCAGGAAGAACGTCAACCAGGTGGATAAGGGCATGATGTTGCGGGTCCGTGTATCGCAGTGTCGGGGTTGCGGGAGATATTACTTGCTCAGCAACGCGGCTCGCGGCGCGCCGCTGGGGCGCCCTTGGCCGGCGCGTCCTTCGGCCGGGCGGCCGGAACCAGCATTGCCGGCCGGGCGCGACGACCCTTCGGGACGGCGATTCTGTTGCGGACGGCCCTCGTTGCGGCCGGCGTGAGCCGGACGGTCGGCGGGCTTGCCATCGCGCGATCCGCCGTTGCCACGGCCTTCGCCGGCACGGGCCGGTGCGGGGGCACGGCCACCGGCCGCTGCGCGCGGCTGGCCTTGGGCGGGGCGCGAGGAGCGGCCCGATCCGCCGTTGCCGCCGCGGCCACCATTACGGGGACCGCCGCGCATGCTGCGCGAGTCTTCGTCGCGTTCCTGGCGTTCGAAGGCGGCTGCGCTGGTGGCGGGCGGCGTCCAGCCTTCCACGGGCTTGCGTTCGATCGTCTTCTTGATGAGGCGCTCGATGTCCTTGAGCAGCTTGATCTCGCTGTTGTCGACCAGCGAGACCGCGGCGCCCGTGGCGCCCGCGCGGCCCGTGCGGCCGATGCGGTGCACGTAGTCTTCCGGCACGTTGGGCAGCTCGAAGTTCACGACCTGCGGCAACTGGTCGATGTCCAGGCCTCGGGCGGCGATGTCGGTGGCGACCAGCACGGTCACGCTGCTGTCCTTGAAGCCGGCCAGCGCGCGCGTGCGGGCCGATTGGCTCTTGTTGCCGTGGATGGCGGCGGCGGTCAGGCCGTCCTTCACGAGCTTTTCGGCCAGGCGGTTGGCGCCGTGCTTGGTGCGCGTGAAGACCAGCACCTGGTGCCAGCCGCTTTCACGGATGATGTGGCTGATCAGGTCGCGCTTGTGGTGTTGCTCGACGATGTGCACCGTCTGCGTGACCAGCTCGGTGGCGGTGTTGCGCGGGGTGACCGAGACTTCGCCCGGATTGTTCAGCACGCCGCGCGCCAGGGTGCGGATCTCGTCGGAGAACGTGGCCGAGAACAGCAGGTTCTGACGTTGCTTGGGCAGCAGCGCGAGAATCTTGCGGATGTCGCGGATGAAGCCCATGTCCAGCATGCGGTCGGCTTCGTCCAGCACCAGGATTTCGACGCCCGACAGGTCGACCGTCTTCTGGCCGCAATGGTCCAGCAGGCGGCCGGGGGTGGCGACCAGGATGTCCAGCGGCTTGCGCAGCGCGGAGATCTGGGGGTTAATGTTGACGCCGCCGAACATCACCATGGACGACAGCGAGGTGTACTTGCCATAGGTTTGCACCGATTCGGCGACCTGCGCGGTCAGTTCACGCGTCGGGGTCAGGATCAGGCAACGCGGGCGGCCGGGCTTGCGGGCCTCGGGCTTTTTCTGCGACAGCAGGTGCAGGATCGGCAGCGTGAAACCGGCGGTCTTGCCGGTGCCGGTCTGGGCGGCTGCAAGCAGGTCGCCGCCTTTCAGCACTTGGGGAATGGCCTGGGCTTGAATGGGCGTGGGCGCGGTGTAGCCGGTGTCGGCAATGGCGCGCAACAGCGAATCAGCCAGCCCGAGGTCGGCGAAAGGGGAAGTGGTAGTCAAAACAGCTCCAGCGGCAGCCTGTCGCTCTATTTGAGAGACTCCAATCCAGGCGGTCGAATAAGGAGAAAAGGGGAAGCGCCCATCAGGGCGAAGCTTGGCGGCGAAGGGCCGAGCGGACGTGCGCAGATTGGCTTGGCGCACGGAACGGATTGTAGCTGATGTGGCGGCGCAGCAAGCGCACAAAAGGTAGCTATAGAATCATTCAGCAATATTTTGAATTAAATTAGAACAAAATAAGTGTTTTCCCTAGTCGGCCCTCCCTATAATCCGTCGGCTTTCATCTATTCAAAATAAAAGGGATGCAATGAAGAAATCGGCATTGGTTGGCATCGTCGTCGCGCTGGGCGCGGTCTGGACCGGCACGGCTTGGTACACGGGCCAAAAGGCCGAAGCATTCGTCAAGCAGGCCATCGAGGACTCGAACGTCGAGCTCAAGAAGGTCGCCGACAAATGGGGCATCAATGCCGTCGCCGAGCTGGTCTCGTTCGACCGCGGCGTCTTCACCTCGACGTCCCGCTACCGCATCAAGTTCACCACGCCCGCCGCCGAAGGCAAGCCCGCGCAAGAGCGCGACGTGGTCTTCATCGAGCACCTAAGCCACGGCCCCCTGCCGTTCTCCAACCTGAAGTCGGGCAAGTTCATGCCGGCCATGGTGGCCAGCGACTTCGCGCTGGAAGAAAGCGAGACGGTCAAAGAGTGGTTCGCCGCCGCCAAGGGCGCGGTGCCGCTGTCGGGCCACTACAGCGTCAGCTACGGCAAGGACATCACCGGCACGTTCAACATGGCCCCGGTCGAAGTCGCCAAGGACACCACCAAGCTCGTGTTCTCGGGCATGAAGGGCGACTTCGATTACGCCACTTCCACCAAGCGCGGCATCTTCGACGTGGCCGTCGACAGCCTGGAGCTGTCGGGCCCGTCCGACACCAGCGACATCACCGCCATGGCGGTCAAGGGCATCACCCTGACCAGCGACCTGAAGCCGGCCGCCAACGAAATGTACGTGGGCAGCCAGAAGGTGACGCTCAAGGACTGGACGATCACGTCGCGCGAAAAGCCGCCCGTCCAGCTCAAGGACACGTCGATCGCCGTGGACATGACCGAGAACGGTGCGGCCATGGGCGCCAAGATGGCCGTCGACTTCGGCATGATCAACGTGCAGGCCAAGGACATGGCCGGCCTGAAGCTGGTCATCGACGCGCAGAACATGGACTCCAAGGCGCTGAAGTCGCTGAACGACATCTATGAGGCCGCCTCGCGCCGCATGCTGCAAAGCAAGGGCGAAGAGCAGACGCCGCAATTCACGGACGAAGAAAAGGCCTTGATCCAGGCCAACGTCGAGCAACTGCTGGCCGGCAACCCCACGCTGGCCGTCGCGCCGCTGGAAGTGCGCACCGCTAACGGTACGTCGACGTTCAACCTGGACATGGCGCTGGTCAAGCCGGCCGAGCTGGAAGGCGACGCGTCCGACATGGCGGTGAAGGCCCTGAAGAAGCTGGATGCCAAGCTCGTGCTGTCCAAGGGCAACCTGGCGGACCTGATGGCCATCGAACCGCAAATGCGCGGTGTGGCGGCCGAGCAGGCCGCGCAGACCGCCAAGGGCCAGGTTGAAATGGTCGGCACCATGGCCACGGCAATGGGTCTGGGCAAGATCGAAAACAACAACATCGTCTCGTACCTGAACTACGCCGACGGCCAGGTCGACTTCAACGGCAAGAAGATGCCGCTGCAGCAGTTCCTGATGATGGCGATGGGTGGCGTGCTGGGCGGCATGCGCTAAGCTGCCGCAACACGATTGGCACGCCGCGATCTTCTCGGCGTCGCCTGCGACGGGCTGTCCTTGCGACAGCCCGTTTTTCTTTATGATCGCCCCTTGCGGCAATCTCGGCGTATCTCAAACGGACAGAGGCATCATGAACAAGCGGATCGTGGCGGGTGGCGTGGTGGTGGCGGTGGTGGCCGCGGCGTGGGTCGGCACCGCGTGGTACACCGGCAAGCAGATCGAAGCCCGGCTGGCGCAGGATGTGCAGGCGTTGAATGCAGAGGCGCAGCGCCTGAGCGCAAAGCTGGGTGTGCCCGTGACGCTCGAACTGCAATCGTTCGAACGCGGCGTGTTTTCTTCCGATGCGCGGTTCGGGGTGAAGGTCAACGTGCCGTCCGGACGCAAGCCGGCCGAAAAGACATTCGCGTTCACGAGCAAGATCGAGCACGGTCCGTTTCCCGCCTCTCGGCTTTCGTCAGGCGACATCGCGCCCGTGATGGCGGCGGGCCGGCTGCTCATGACCGAGACGCCCGACGCAGCCGCCTGGTTCGCGGCGGCGGGAGGATCGGCGCCGGTGACGGCAAACTTCCTGATCGCGTATGACCGCGACTTTTCCGGCGATCTGGCGCTGGCGCCGGTGAAGTATGCCGACGCTCCGATCACGTTCGACTTCTCGGGCTTGCAGATGCAGGTCAAACATGCCGGCGACGGCACGCACGACACGGTGTCACTCGCCGTCAACAAGGCTTCGCTGACCGAAGTGATCAGGGGCAATCCCAACACGCTGACCCTGGATGATCTGGCGGTGTCGCATGAATTGTCCGGCACCGCGGCGTCCTCCACGAGCAGCTCGACGCTGACGGTCAAGCAATGGGCGTCCGATATGGACAAGCTGCCGCTGGGCCTGAAGGACATTGCGCTGACGCTGGGTTCCGAAGGGACCCCCGAACGCATGACGGGCAAGATGGCGCTCGATGTCGGCAGCATCAGCGTGCGCGGCCTGCACGTGGCCAAGCTGCGGATGGCGGCGAGCGGCAAGGACTTGGACGTGGCGGCGCTCAAGGCATTTCAGGACGCCACCACAAGCACGCCGTTGAACGCGAAAAAGGCCGATCCGCTTTCGGGCGACGGGATGCTTGCCGCGTCGCAAATGTTGAAGTTTCTTCTGGCCCGTCCCAGCTTCACGCTGTCGACGCTGCAGGTCGATACGGCGCGTGGCACGTCGTCGCTCAGCCTGGATATCGGCCTGGACTCGCCGTCATTCTGGAAAAGCGACCCTATCGCCGTCGCCAAGGAGGTCGTGCGGAACCTGAGCGTGCGACTGAAGCTGTCGCCGGAAAACCTGGCCGATGTGATCGCGGCGCGGGCGGAACTGAAGGGCGCCACGCGCGAGGCGGCCCGGTCGGCAGCCGAGCGGGAAGCCGCAGGGCTGCGCGGCCTGGTCGCCGCAACGACCTGGGCCCGTATCGAGGACGGCGTGATCCAGTTCGAGGCGGACTACCGCGATGGTCAAGTCGACATCAACGGCAAGCGCATGCCCATCGAAATGTTCCTGGGCCAGATGTTCATGCGCAATTCGCCGGGCGCCGCGCCGGCGCCCTGAGGGTCAGAACGGCAAGGCCCCCGCCGCAAGTTCGCCGTTGCGCAGCACGGCGACGTGAAAGCGCTTGTCGGCGGCCTTCATGATGTCTTCAGCCGGGTCACCCTGCACCAGCAGCAGGTCGGCCACCTTGCCCTCTGCAATCACGCCGTGATCGGTCATGCCCATCAGGTCATGGCCGCGTGACGTGCCGGCGATCAGCGCGTCCACCGGCGTCATGCCGAACTCCACCATGTACGCCAGTTCCATGGCGTTCTCGCCATGCAGGTTGAACGGCGTGCCCGCGTCAGTGCCCAGCGCGATACGGCCGCCGGCCTTGTAGTACATCTGGAACGACTCGCGATGGCGCTGCTCCACCGCGCGGGCCTTTTCCACCGCGTAGGCGGGTATGCCGTTGTCGGCGTTTGCGATGATGTTGCGCACGGCGGCGATGGTCGGCACCAGATACGTCTCGGCCTCCAGCATCTCGCGCAGACAGTCGTCGTCCATGAAGATGCCGTGCTCGATCGAATCGATGCCCGCGCGCACCGCGTTCAGGATGCCTTGCGTGCCTTGCGCGTGGCTGGCGGTGCTTTTTCGAAAGCGCTTGGCCTCGTGCACGCCCGCCTTCATTTCGTCAAAGCTGTAGTGCGCATCCATGGGACTGACGCCCGGGGTCATGACGCCGCCCGTGGCCATGATCTTGACCAGGTCGCAGCCGGCGTGGACCTGTTCGCGCACAGCCTTGACCACTTCCTCGCAACCGTCGGCCACGCGGCCGATTCGGTTGCCGTGGCCGCCCGTCATGCAGATGATGCGGCCCGAGGCCTTGATGGTGGGGCCGGGAAACACGCCGCGCGCGATGGCATCGCGCACGCCGAATTCCAGATAGTCCTTGCCGCCGCAGTCGCGCAGCGCCGTGACGCCGCCGCGCAGGCTGGCCTGCGCGTTCTCCAGCGCGGTCAGCGTGATCTGTGCGGGGCCCTGCTTGCTCAATTGTGCATTGGGGTCCGCGCCGCCCGTGTACACCAGATGCACGTGGCAATCCGCCAGGCTGGGCATGAGCGTCATGCCGGTGGTGTCGACCCTTGCACCCGCGTAGCCCGAGAACTCGCCCGCAGGCGCCACGCGGGCCACGCGTGCGCCCTCCACCAGCACGCCGTGGTTGGTAAGTGTCTTGCCCTCCCCGTCGAAAACCTTGCCGCCGATGAAGAGGGCTTGCCGTGACTCGCTCATGTCAGTGGACTCCGTTGGCGCGCGGTCTCAACCCACCACGTCCAGCCCTTCGCGGGACATGGATTGCAGACGAGGCATCAAACCGAGCAGATGTTGGCTGTAGGGATGCTGCGGGTGTTCGAACAGGCTTTCGGTCTCAGCGACTTCCAGCAGTTCGCCGTGGCGCATCACGCCGACGCGATCGCACATCTGCCGGATTACCGGCAGGTCGTGGCTGATGAACAGCATGGTCAGGCCAAGCTCTTCCTGCAGGTCTTTCAGCAGGTTCAGGATCTGAGCCTGGATGGAGACGTCCAGCGCCGACGTTGGCTCGTCGCAGATCAGAAAGCGCGGCCGCGTGGCCAGCGCCCGCGCGATGCAGATGCGCTGCCGCTGACCGCCGGAGAACTCGTGCGGAAAGCGTTCCGCGGCGCGGTCTGCGAGGCCCACCACGTCCAGCAGGTCGGCCACGATGCGGCGCGTCTCGGCTTCGCTGGCGGCAAGCTTGTGAAAGCGGATCGGCTCGGCCACGATGTCCAGCACACGCATGCGCGGATTCAGCGACGAGAACGGGTCCTGGAAGATCATCTGGATCTGACGGCGGAACGGGTTCAGTTCCTTCTCGCCCTTGAGCGCCGTGAGGTCGGTGCCGCCGAACGTGACCGAGCCCTCGCTGGGCGTGTACAGCCCCGATATCAGTCGCGCCACGGTCGATTTGCCGGAGCCCGATTCGCCGACCAGGCCAAAGACCTCGCCTTCGCCGATGGACAGGTTCACGCGCTTGACCGCGTCCAGCGTGCGCTGGTTGCGCTTGAGGAACGCACTTTTGAGCACGAACCGCATGGACAGGTCGCGCGCTTGGACCAGCGGACCGTCCGTGCGCTTGCCGAAGTCGCGGCGCTGGCCCAGCCAGTGCGTGGCCAGGTCCAGCGGCTGCGCAGGCGTGCGCACGGATTCGATATAGGTCACCAGCGGAAAGCGCTTGAGCTTGATGTCCGGTCGCGGCACGGCCGAGATCAGGCTGCGCGTGTAGGCGTGGTCGGGGTCGCCCAGGATCTTGGCCGTGGGGCCTTGCTCGACCAGCTTGCCGCGATACAGCACCGCGACGCGGTCCGTCACATCCGCAATCACGCCCATGTCGTGCGTGATGATGATCATGCCCACCTGCTCTTCGCGGCACAGCTTTCTAAGCAGGTCCAGGATCTGCGCCTGGATCGACACGTCCAGCGCGGTGGTGGGTTCGTCGGCGATGATGACTTCAGGTTCGCAGCACAGCGCCAGCGCGATCACCACGCGCTGCCGCATGCCGCCGGAGAACTGGTGAGGGTATTGCTGGACGCGCAGTTCGGGCTGGTCGATGCCGACCTGCGCCAGCAGCTGCACGGCGCGTTTCTTGGCCGCGTCATGCGTCAGGTCCAGATGTACCAGCATCGTTTCGACAAGCTGGCTTTCGACGGTCTGCAGCGGGTCCAGCGAGGTCAGCGGATCCTGGAAGATCATGCCGATGCGCCGGCCGCGCACTTTGCGCTTTTGCGCGGGCGTGAGCGTGTCGATGCGTTCGCCGTTGAGTAGCACCGAGCCCCCGGCCAGCCGTCCGGGCGCTTCCAAGAGGCCGATGACAGCGTTGCCGATGGTGGATTTGCCCGCGCCCGATTCGCCCACCACGCCCAGGATCTCGCCTTTTTCGAGCGACAGGGAAACGCCGTCCACCGCCACCAGCGTGCCGCGGCGGCTGGGAAATTCGATGCGGATGTCTTCAATGTTCAGCAGGGCCATGACGTCCTCAGCGCAGCTTGGGGTTGAGCGCGTCGCGCAGCCAGTCGCCCAGCAGGTTGACCGACAGCACCAGCGCCACCAGCGCGATGCCGGGGAAGATGGAGATCCACCACATGCCCGAGAACAGATAGCTGTTGCCGATGCGGATCAGCGTGCCCAGCGACGGCGCGGTGGGCGGCACGCCCACGCCCAGGAACGACAGCGTGGCCTCGGTGATGATGGCGATCGCCAGGTGGATGGTGGCGATGACCAGCACCGGCCCCATGACGTTGGGCAGGATGTGGCGGCGCAGGATGGTGATCGGGCCGATGCCGATCAGCTTGGCCGCCTGCACGTATTCCTTGTTGCGTTCGACCAGCGTCGAGCCGCGCACCGTGCGCGCGTACTGCACCCAGCCGGAAATGCCGATGGCGAAGATCAGCACATAGAGCGCGAGCTGATCGTGCATGTCCCGCGGCAACAAACCGCGCGCGACGCCGTCGATCAGCAGCGCGACCAGGATCGCCGGAAACGAGAGCTGCACGTCGGCGATACGCATGATGAAGCTGTCGACGCGCCCGCCCGCATAGCCGCTGATGAGCCCGAGCGTCACGCCCAGCACCATCGAGAACAGCACCGAGGCAAAGCCAACCAGCAGCGACACGCGCGAGCCATACATGACGGCCGACAGGATGTCGCGGCCCTGGTCGTCCGTGCCCAAGAGGAAGTCGGGGCTGCCGCCCTCTTCCCAGGCCGGCGGCGTGTTGGCGTCCATGATGCTAAGGGACGCGAGATCGAACGGATTGTGGGGTGCGACCAGCGGCGCGAAAAGCGCGCCCAGGACGATGACCAGCGTGACGATCGCGGCGATGATGGCGCCGGGCGAGCGCTTGAAGCTGTGCCACAGGTCGCTGTCGGCGGCGCGTGTGAAGAAGGGAGCGATGCGAGCAATCATGCGTTATTCCTTTATTTGCTCTGCACGCGCAGACGCGGGTCCACGGCGAAGTACAGCAGGTCAACGACCAGGTTGATCACCACGAACATGAAGGCGATCAAAACCAGATACGCGGCCATGACCGGGATGTCCACCATGCTGATGGCTTGGATGAACAGGAGACCCATGCCCGGCCACTGAAACACCGTCTCGGTGATGATGGCGAACGCGATGATGGAACCGAGCTGTAGCCCGGTGATGGTGATGACGGGCACCATCGTGTTCTTCAAAGCATGGCGAAAATTGATCAGCCGTTCAGGCAGCCCGCGTGCCCGAGCAAATTTGATGAAGTCGGCGCGCAGCACTTCCAGCATCTCGGCACGCACCAGGCGCATGATGAGAGTCATCTGAAAGAGCGCCAACGTGATGGCGGGCATGATGAGCGCCAGCCATCCGGATTTGGTGAGAAAGCCCGTGGTCCACCATCCCAGGCTGACGACATCGCCGCGCCCGAAGCTGGGCAGCCATCGCAGCTGCACGCCAAAGAACAAAATCAGCAGGATGCCGATGAGGAACGTGGGCAGCGAGATGCCCGCCAGCGAGATCGCCATGAACGCCTTGGACAGCACGCCGTGGCGCTTGAGCGCGGTGTAGATGCCCATGGGAATGCCGAGCGCCAGCGCCATGACGGCGGACACGAACGACAGTTCCAGTGTGGCCGGCATGCGCTCTTCAAGCAGGTCGCTGACCGGGCGGCGGTGCCGGTACGACATGCCGAAGTCGCCCTGCACTGCATTGATGACGAAATGCGCGTACTGCACGACGAAGGGATCATCCAGGCCGAGCTGTTCGCGCAACTGGGCGCGCTGTTCGGGCGTCGTGTCCTGACCCACCATGCTGGCGACCGGATCGCCCACGTAGCGGAACATGGAGAACGCGATCAGCGCCACCGTCAACATCACGAGCACCGACTGAAACAGCCGCTGCGCAATAAAGGAAAGCATGTCAGGAAGCCCTCTGGTTCGCACGGCGCCGGGCCGCGTTCCGCGCGCGATGCGGGAATGGGGGCTGGGCCGGGCGCGTCCGGGCGGCGCGTGCCGCCCGGGGTTGCATCACGCGCCGCTTACGGCAGCACGACGTCGCGCAGGTCCAGCACGTCGTCGGCGCGCTGGGTGACGGTGACGTTTTCCTTCACGCCCCACGACATGGGCTGCTGGTGCAGCGGCAGGTAGCCGAAGTCGCTGCGCACGATGCCGAAGGCTTCCTTGATCATCGCGTTGCGCTTGGCCTGATCGGTTTCGACGCCGATCTTGTTGGTCAGCTCGTCCACCTTCTTGTTGCAGTAGCCGCCCAGGTTGAACTGGCCGGCGGCCGTCTTGGCGTCGCGGCACGAGGTCAGGTTCAGCAGCGTGTTGTGCGCGTCGGTGGAGCTGGGGGTCCATCCCAGCATGTACATGCTGGTCTGGTTGCCGGCCTGCAGCAGGATCTTGCCGAAGTACTTGGACTTGGTCTGCGCCAGCAGGTTGATCTTGATGCCCACGCGCGCCAGCATGCCGGCCACGGCCTGGCAGACCTTTTCGTCGTTGACGTAGCGGTCGTTCGGGCAGTCCATCGTCACGGTGAAGCCCTTGGGGTAACCGGCTTCTGCCAGGAGCTTCTTGGCGCGTTCGGGATCGGGCTTGTACGGCGCGCCGAACGACTCGTCGTAGCCGTTGATGGACGTGGCGATCAGCGAGCCCAGCGGCTTGGCCGCGCCGCGCATGATCTTCTCGTTGATGGCCTTGGTGTCCACGGCCAGCACGACGGCCTCGCGCACGCGCACATCCTTGAACGGGTTCTTGCCCTTCACGTCGGAGAACAGCAGCTCGTCGCGGTCCTGGTCCATGCCGATGAAGATGGCGCGGGCTTCGGGCGCGGTCAGCGGCTTGACGCCCTTGGCGTCTTCCAGGCGCTTCCAGTCCTGCACCGGCACGGGCTGCACGACGTCCATCTCTCCGGAGATCAGCGCGGCCACGCGCGTGGCTTCTTGCGTGATCGGCTGGAAGACGACTTCGTCGATGTTGGTCTTGATGTTCTTGTTCCAGTAGCCGCCGTAGCGCTTGAGCACCGTCTTCACGTCGGGCTGGCGTTCGGTCAGCATGAACGGGCCGGTGCCGTTGGCGTGCAGGTTGGCGTAGTTGCCCTGGTTATCGCCCTTGACGTTGGTGGCCTCGGTGGTCTTGTTCTTTTCCGCCCAGTTCTTGCTCATGATGTACAGGAAAACCCATTCGCGCGGCAGGATGGGGTTGGGCGTCGGGGTGGTGACTTCGATGGTGTAGTCGTCCACCTTCTTGATGTCGCTGGCCTTGGCGCCGTAGCCCTTCATGTCCGAGCCGGGCGTCAGGCTGCGCTTCCACGAGAAGATCACGTCGTCGGCGGTGAACGGCGAACCGTCATGGAACTTCACATTCTTGCGCAGCTTGAAGACCCATTTGGTGGGCTCGGGGTTCTCCCAGCTTTCCGCGAGCAGCGGCGTGAGTTTCAGATTGCCGTCGTAGCCGGCCAGCGTTTCGTAGATGTTGCCCTGGAAACCCAGCGTGAAGGTCTCGTTCAGGGCCATCGGATCCATCGACGTGGCGTCGCCCTGATACGACCAGTGCAGCGTTTTGGCGGCTGCGCCGGCGCTGAAGGCCAGCGAGGCGGCCACGGCAGCGGCCAGCGCCGCCTGCTTGAAGTGGGGAAAAGTACGCATAGCCCTCATGCTCCGTGTGGTGCGCGGATCGCGCGACAGAAGTGACAGGGCCCCGGCCCCAAGGGGATCCGGGGCATGGCGTTGCTGCTTACGACGATGGAAGGATGGGGGCCGGGCGGCGCGCGGCGCGAACTGCGCGCAGGCCGTGGTTGGCGATGCCGGTAATCACTGCGCAGGACTTCGACTTCACGATAGACCGACCCCTTGTGATTGGCATGACGGGGACGGACCCGCGCCGATGCAGATCGAATCTTATCGACGCATTCGTTTAAGCGTCAATTGCTTTGGGTTGGGGTTATCACGCGCTTGCCGGATGCCGTGAATGGTGCGTCCTGCGGGGCACGCGGGCCGGCGGTCATTCGGCCGGGAGCGGCGCGGATGCTAGGGTTTTCGCCAATTCGTGCAGCATGCGTTTGCGGCGGTCGCTGTCTTCATAGTGTTTACCCAGGGCCGACCATTCGGGCCGGCTGCGCGCTTCCTTCAACGCGTCGGGCAACGGGCCCTTGCGCCATGCATCATCGGCGGGAAGGTCCAGGCGCAATGGATCGCGGGCCGCGTGGCCACGGCGCTCCAGTGCCTCGATCAGCTGCCGTTGGCGCAAGGCGAGCAGGCGCAGCACGGCATCGTCGACGCTGATCTCGCGATAGCCGCGCAGCTTGCCCGCGACCCGCTTGCCCAGCTTTTCGACGCCTTGCCACAAGCCGCCCGCGGCCGCGCCGATCAGCATGCCGGTGCCCAGGCTCAGGCCCGCGCTCATCAGGTCCACGGCGGCGCCGGCCATGGCGCCTGCGGCCGCGCCCATGCCGACCTGCACGCCCATGTCCTTGAGCGCCTGCGGATGAAAGAGATCCATGCCCCAGCGTTCGCCCTGCAGGGGCAACGCGTCGTCGGTGTAATCGGTGGCGCGGAAGTTGTACAGCGCGAGCAGCGCGTTGACGCAGGTCTGTTCGCGCTGGCGCACCTGATCGCGTAGCTGGCTGGACGCGGCGGCCAGCGCGGCTTCATCGCTTGGACTCGACAGGTGCAGCGCAGCCACGTCGATGAGCAGGTCCGCGACAAGATCGTAGGCGGCGGCGTGGCGTTCGCGGCGCTGGGCGGCAAGGCTGTCCGACAGCCGGGCCAGCGCGCCGGCGTGGCGATCCAACAGCACGCCGAGCTTGGCGTACAACTGCTGTTCGCCGTCGAGCGGCGGCGCGACGGTGTCGAACTCCACCACGGCGTGCAGGCCCAGTCGTGCCATGGCATCGCGCCATTCGTCGGCGCGGTGCGCGGGTGCGTTGACGAAGTTGAGGACCGGCAGCAGGGGCCGGCCGCACGCGGCCAGGATGGCGAGTTCATCGCGATGCTTGCCCAGCACCGGATCGCGGGCGTCGATGACGTACAACGCGGCATCGCAATCGAGCATCTTGGTCAGGACGCGCGCCTCCTGTTCGTAGCGGCCGTGCGCTTCGGGCGTGTCCAGGAAACGGCGGATGCGCGCCGGGCCGTCCAGCCTTTCGCCGGGGCGGTCCAGCCGTTCCAGGTATTCCAGCAAGGCGATGCTGTCTTCCATGCCGGGCGTGTCAAACCATTCCAGCACGGGCCGCCCGTCCAGGCGCAGGCGTGCGCCTTCGACGTGACGCGTGGTGCCGGGGCGATCGGCCACTTCACCAAACGTCGTGTCGCGGGTCAGCGTGCGCAAGAGCGACGTCTTGCCGGTGTTGGTGTGGCCGACGAGCGCGATCTTGATGAGCGGGTCAGCCATGACCGGACTCCAGCCAGGCGAGCGGTGCGACGGGCGCCTGCAGGATGGCGTCTGGCGGCAGGCCCAGCGCCAGCAGGCGGTCGCGCCAGAGGCCGGCGCGGGTTTCGGCAGACGTGTCGTCGCCGGCGCGCGGCGTGATCAGCCAGACGCGCGTCTGTCCCGCGTGGGCCGACAGGTCCGCCACCAGCGACAGCGTGCCCCGGTCGGGCGTCTGGCGCGCGTCGCAGGCAATCAAAAGACGCGAGGCCGCCGATTGGGCCAGCGCATCGAGCACGCGGTTGCGTTCTTCGCGGGTATCCAGGTTGCCGGCTTGGCGGATGGTGCTGGGCACATCCGCGGGCGGCCATGTCAGGTCCGCGGGCAGCTCCAGCGCCAGCAGCACGGGCTGCCCGCCCAGGCCGTCCAGCGCCGGGGCACGCACCCGCGGTTCGTGCAGCGGATCGACGGGGCGGTCGATGCCGGTGGACAGCGCGGGCGGTTCAAGCCGGTCGCGCAGGGGGGAGAAACCTGCCAGCGCGGGATCGATGCGCACGCGGCGCAGCGCGCGCAGCGTGGCGGCGACGCACAGCGCGCCTGCGATCAGGCGCGGCACGATGCCGTAGACCACGAGCACACCGATCAGCCAGAGCGACCATTGCGCCTGCGCGCCAGCCGGCAGGACCTGCGTGCCGTCGCTGGCGCGGATCGTTTCGGCGTCGGGCATGGGAAAGCCCAGATGCGCGGGCAGCCAGCCGATGACCTGCGTCAGCCAGACGAAGGTGTCGGGCGCGAGCAACGTGGTGGCCCAGATGAAGCGGTAGCTGGCGGTGGACAGCACGGCCAGCAGCGTCGCGAGCGCGGCGCACAGCGCGGTCAGCCACAGCAGATGGCTGATGCTGCCGAACAGGCCGCGCAAGGCGCCGGCGCGTGACAGCAGATTCAGGAAGGCCTGGGGCACCAACGCGCCATCGGGTCCGCGCGCCAGCTGGCGCGTTGCCCATAACCAAACCCGTCCAAAGCCGGTTACGGCCCCTGGCCGCAGCAGAAAGCTAGCCAGCCACAGCAGGAAGGTCAGCGCATGCAGCCCCAGCAGGGCACCCACGGCCCACAGCACGTTGACGGGCCGCGTGCCATCGCCCAGCGCGCCCATGGCAGCCGCGGCGCCGGAAACCAGCGCCAGCACAAACAGGGCGGCCAGCATGGCCGTGGCGCTGCGGCGCCAGGCGTCGACGAGGGGATTGAGGTTTTCGCGTTGCGCCAGCAGCGCGGCGCGGGCCAGGATGCGCGACGGCAGGTCGGCATCAAGTTGGCGCACCTGGCGCACCGCCTGCGCGTCTTCGAGCGGCCCCCAGTGCGTTTCGCGCAACCGGATGAGTTCGGCCAGCCAGTGCGCGCGCAAGGGGCGCTGACCGGCGCTGTCGATGAGGGGGGAAGTATCGCGAGAGGTCGGAAGCGGCATCGCGTCGGAGCAGGCGGGAGGTGGCCGGGTGAGCCGCTAGGGCGATGCGCCATTGTAGACCGCGCGCTGCGGCCGGCATGATGCCGGATGGGCGGTGTCAGTGTCCGGCGTGCGCACTGCGGTACTGGCCCGGCGTGACGCCGATGGCGTCCCGGAAGACGCGGGCGAGGTGGCTGGCGCTGCCAAAGCCGCAGGCCTGCGCAATGCGGGCGAGGTCGCCCTTGCCGGCCGCCAGCAGGTGTTGGGCGCGGGCCAGACGCCTGCCCCGTACCCAACCGTGGGGCGGCTCGCCGAATGAGGCGTGGAACATGCGGGCGAAGTGATACGTGGACAGCGCGGCGACGCCAGCCAGCTCGTCGAGCGACAGCGGATCGGCCAGATGCGCGTCCACGTAGTCCATCACGCGGCGGCGCACGCCCGGCGCCAGGCCGCCGCGCGCGGGCTGCGGCGTTTTGCGCGCCACGCCCTGCATCAGCAGATGGTGCAACACGGTCTCGGCCGCGCTGCTGGCGGCCAGCCGGTCGGCGGGTTCGTTCCAGTCCGCGCCCAGCAGGCGGCGGCAGACGTCGATCAGCGAGTCGTCCTGGATGTAGGTGCGGTCGCGCAGTTCGAGGGTGCGCGGTTCGCAGTCCAGCCGCATGACGGCTTCGCGCGCCAGCCGCTGCGGAGCGATGTACAGGTGCAGGAAGCGCACGTTGTCGTTCATGCTCCAGCGGGAATGGTGCTCGGCGGGCAGCACGCAGAATTTGCCCGCACCGCCATGCAGCGAGTCCTGGCCCACGCGAAACGACCGGTCGCCGCCGTGCAGGTACAGCGACAGCGTGTGGTGGCCGGGCGTTTCGTAGCCCAGCGTTTCGCGGGCGGTGCGCGACCACTGCGAGATCGCCATGCCCTCGCCCAGCGACGTGGCGCGCTGCAGCGTCGCGGTCGAGCGCGACAGCGTGCGGAATACGGAGAAATCGGCCGGGGCCGTAGCGGTGTTGCCCATGGGAAGGAATGCTACTGCGTTCGCGCGCGCGTGACGCGCCCGATCCGGACAAAAGCGCAAGAAACGGCAATTGCGGCGTGGCTCGGGGGCGCACACTGGATGCACGGTGCGCCAGGTGGCCGCCGGTGTCCGAATCGGCTCTCAGGGCTGCTTTACCGCGCCCCTCGCATCATGAATCTTTTCCTGTATCTGCTCACCGTCCTGATCTGGGGCACCACCTGGATCGCCATCAAGCTGCAGCTTGGCGTGGTGGCCATTCCCGTGTCGATCTTCTACCGTTTCGCGCTGGCGGGGCTGCTGCTGTTCGTGACGCTGCTGGCGATGCGCAAGCTGCAGAAGCTGGACCGGCGCGGCCACTGGCTGTGCGTGGGTCAGGGCCTGTGCCTGTTCTGTCTGAACTTCCTGTGCTTCTATTCGGCCACGCAATGGATTCCGAGCGGCCTGGTGTCAGTCGTGTTTTCGGCTGCCACGCTGTGGAACGCGCTTAACGCGCGGATCTGGTTCGGCACCCGCATCTCGCCGCGCATCATGGTGGCCGGCGCGCTGGGATTCTGCGGCCTGGTGCTGCTGTTCTGGCCGGAACTGGCGGGCCAGGAGGCCAGTCACGAGACGCTGCTGGGGCTGGGTTTTGCGCTGCTCGGCACGCTCTGCTTTTCCACGGGCAACATGCTGTCGTCCCTGCAGCAGCGCGCCGGCATCCGGCCGCTGACGGGCAATGCGTACAGCATGCTTTATGGCGCGGCGATTCTGCTGGCGGGCTGCGTGGTTGCCGGTCTGCCGTTCGGCTTCGATTCCTCGCCGGCCTATGTGGGCGCGTTGCTCTATCTGGCCGTGCTGGGGTCGGTCGTGGGTTTTACCGCCTATCTGACGCTGGTCGGCCGCATGGGACCGGCGCGGGCCGCCTACTGCACGGTGCTGTTTCCGGTCGTGGCGCTGAGCATATCGACCGTCGTCGAAGGCTACCGCTGGACGCCCTACGCGTTCGCCGGCCTGGCGCTGGTGATGCTGGGCAACCTGCTCGTGTTCACGAAATGGTCGCCGTTTTCGAAGTGGGCGGGCGCGGCGGGCAGGATCGCGTAATGCGGGCCGGAGGCGCCGCCGCGCAGTCATACGCGGGCGGCTCGATCCAGCACCCGTTATGAGGCCAGCTTGCGCAAGGCTTCCAGCAGCCGGTCGATCTCGTTGCCGCTCGTCAGATAGCTCACCGATGCGCGTGCGACCCGGTCCAGGCCGCGGGCCTGCATGTCCAGCGGGGTGTAGGGCACGCCGTTGCTGCCGATGGTGATGCCCTGCGCGGCCAGCGCTCGTTGCACGTCGGCCGCGTCGTGTCCGGCGAGGTTGAAGGCGACCAGCCCGGATTTGTCGCGGCCCTGGTCCAGCACCGACACGCCGGGAATGACCGCCAGTTCGGCGCGCAGTGCCTGGGCGTTGGCGTCGATGGTCGCCCGGATCGTGTCCAGGCCCACATCCAGTGCTTCGCGCAGGGCATTGGCAAGGCCGCAGCGCAGCGCCAGCGAGTTCTCCGCGGATTCCAGGCGTGCGGCGTCGGCGCGGAGCATGGGCTCGCCGTCAGTGCCCAGCGGCGCGGAATGCGTGTCCACGAAGGCGGGCGTGAGCCGATCCAGGAAGTCGCGCCGCACGTACAGCAAGCCCGTGCCGCGCGGTCCGCGCAAGGCCTTGCGGCCGGCGCCGCTCAGCACGTCGCAGCCGACCTCGCGCACGTCGATGGAAAACTGACCCACCGCCTGCGCGCCGTCCACAAAGTACGGAATGCCATGCTTGCGCGCCACGCGTCCGATGGCGGCGGCGGGGTTGATGAGGCCGCCGTTGGCGGGCAACCAGGTCAGCGCGATCAGCCGCACCCGGTCGTCCAGCATGGCTTCCAGCGCCTCTGCGTCCACGCAGCCGCTGTCGTCCGACGGGATCGTTTCCAGCGTTGCGCCCGCGCGCTGCGCAATCAGGCGCATGGCGGCCAGATTGCCGCCCCATTCGTGGCGGCCGACCAGAATGCGATCACCGGGCCGCCACGCCGGCAGCGCCGCAAACGCGGCGCCCCAACCCGGCGAGTTGCCGCCCGTCAGCGCGATCTCCTCGATCTGCGCATTGAAGAGCTGCGCGGCCAGCGTGCGGGCTGCTTCGATGAGATCGCGCGCCGCCACGCCCGCTTCCATCGGCCCCTGCGCCGCTTCGCGCTTCAGATGCGCATGAATGGCCAGCAGCGTGGCTTCTGACGGCAGCGATGCGCCGGCGTGATTGAAGTGCACCGTGCTTTGCGCGCCGGGCGTGAGGGCGCGCAGCGCCTGGACGGCGCTCGGGGTCAGGGGGGCGGTCATGGCGGTTCCTGTTGTGGCTTTCAGTCGGCAGGCATCAGGCCGGGGTCAGCGCGATCACGGCCTCGACTTCCACCGACACGCCTTGCGGCAACGCGGCGACGCCGACGGCGCTGCGGGCATGGCGTCCCGCGTCGCCGAACACCTCGACCATCAGGTCGGACGCGCCATTGGCGATGGCGCTCTGGCGGTTGAAGTCCGGCGCGCTGGCAACGAACACGCCCAGCTTGACGACGCGCGCCACGCGATCCAGGCGGTCGCCCGTGGCGGCGGCGATCTGCGACAGGATGCCCAATGCGCTGGCCCGTGCCGCCTGGACGCCGTCGGCGTCCGACACCTGATGGCCCAATTGGCCCAGATAGGCCGCCTTGCCGTCCTTGCGCGAGATCTGGCCAGAGATATAGAGCAGGTTGCCTTCCTGGACGAAGGGCACGTAGTTGGCGGCCGGCGCGGCGGCTGCTTCCAGGACCAGGCCAAGTTCGGCAACGCGGGCGGAAATGCTTTGGGTCATATCGGATCACCTATGAAGAAAGGGAAAGCGCGTCTTGACGCTTCCCCGATGCTATCGGCCGCGGCGCGGCATGACCAATCAATTCTTGCTTGGTACGTATGAGTAAAACTAATACGTGTCAGACACCCGTGGATTGGGCCGCGGTGTGCGCCAGCCAGTCGTGCAAGGCCTGGACGGGTTCGCTGAATGCACCGCGCGGCGTGACGAACCACCAGCCGATGCGCGGATCTTCCAGCACCGCACCGGGCAGCGCCTCGACCAGCGCCCCGCTCGCCAGGTGCGCGGCGATCAGCCGTTCCCGGCCCATCGCCAGGCCCTGCCCTGCAAGCGCGGCCTCGACGACGATGTTGTAGTCGTGCAGGCGCACCGTGCGCGCGGCGCCCAGATCCAGCCCGTACCGGTGCGCCCAGGCGTCCCATTCGAACTGCTGCCGCGCGTGCGAGACCAGCAGCGGGTGGCGCAGCAGGTCTGCGGGCGTTTTCGGCCGCTTCCTGCCCGCCACCAGCGCGGGCGCGCACACGACCGACAGGCGTTCCGTCATCAACAACGTGCTGCGCACGCCGGGCCAGCCACCGCGACCATAGCGGATCGCGGCGTCGACCTCGCCGCCCGCCACATCCGCCAGCGCGATGTCGGGCTGCAACTGCAGATCGATGTGGGGATGCGCGGCGGCAAAGGCGGGCAGGCGCGTCGCCAGCCAGCGCGTGGCGAACGACGCCAGCAAGCCGATCCGCAGTGTATGGCGCGCGGGCTCGGGCGCGCGCAGTTCGTCCGTGCCCTGACGCAACAGCTCGAATGCCGCGTGCACGCGGGTGTAATAGGCCTGGCCCGCGTCGGTCAGCGCAACGGCGCGCGTGCGTCGCTCAAAGAGCGCCACGCCCAGTTCCTTTTCCAGCCGCTGGATGTGGTGGCTGATCGCGCTCTGCGTGACGAAGAGCTCTTCTCCGGCCTGCGAAAAGCTCAAGCGCCGCGCGGCGGCCTCGAAGGCGCGCAGGGAGACCAGAGGCGGCAGGGATCGCGAGGAACGCATTGTTGTGCGGGGATGGTAGGTGCGGCAGATCCGGGTGATGCTACGCGATGCGCGCGAGTTGGCAACTCGTGCGCCATCCCGCGCAAGCCGCCGCGCCCCAATGCAAAAAGCCCGCAAACAAGTTGCGGGCTTTTTTAAGGGTACTGCGGTACTGCAAATTCTTGGCTCCCCGAGCTGGGCTCGAACCAGCGACCTGCGGATTAACAGTCCGTCGCTCTACCGACTGAGCTATCGGGGAACAGGTAGAGGGGGCGAATTATGCACAAAAAAACGGAAGAATGCAAAGCGGGGCCGAAAAAGCGCGTTTCGGCGGCCGAAACCGGCCCTTTTTTTCAAGCTTGCCGTCAACCCGATCCCGTATGATGGCGCGCAGAGGGCTCGCGACCTCTCTCGATTTTTCTGGGTTCTCATATGTCTTCGTTCGACATTCAATTGCTGCTCACCGCTCTGGTGAGCGTTCTGGTCCTGGTCGCACTGATCGTCTCGCGGATACGCATGCATCCGCTGCTGGCGCTCTTGATCGTGTCGATCGGCGTCGGCTTTGCAACGGGCATGGCCCCGGGCGCCATCGTCAAAAGCCTGACCGACGGCGCCGGCAAGACGTTGGGCGCCGTGGGCGTGGTGATCGCGCTGGGCGCGATGCTGGGCAAGATCCTCGCGGACTCCGGCACCACCGAGCGCCTGGCCAATGCAATCCTGCGCCACACCTCCCCGCGCCTGATTCCCTGGGCCATGACGCTGGTGGCGTTCGTGATCGGCATCCCCATGTTCTTTGAAGTGGGTCTGGTGGTGATGCTGCCGCTGATCTTCAGCGTGGCGCGCAAGCTGGAAAGCCAGGCGCGCTTCAAGGGTTCGGCCTATGTCTACGTAGGCGTGCCGGTGATTTCGGCCCTGGCCGCCATGCACGGCATGGTGCCGCCGCATCCCGGACCGCTGACGGCCATCGCCACGCTCAAGACCACGGTCGGCCCGACCATGATCTACGGCTTCATCGCAGCCCTGCCGGCCATGATCTTCGGCGGACCGCTGTATGGCGCATTCATTGCCCCGCGTATGACGACGCGGCCGGACGAGGCGCTGCTTGAACAGTTCACCGCCTCCACCGACAGCCCCGCGGGCCAGAATGCGCCCAGCGTCGGCCTGGGCGTGCTGGCGGCACTGCTGCCGGCCTTGCTGATGCTGGTCCATGCCGTGGCCGAAATGCTGCTGCCCAAGGACTCCAGCGTGACGCACGTGGCTGGCTTTCTGGGCAACCCCGTCGTCGCCATGCTGCTGGGCGTGCTGTTCGCGGCCGTGACACTGGTCTTCATGCGCGGCGGCGACCCGGAAAAGCTGCGCGGCGCGCTGGGCCAAAGCTTGAAGCCCATTGCCGGCATCATGCTGATCATCGCCGGCGGGGGCGCCTTTCAACAGGTCCTGACGAACGCCAAGGTCGGCGACGCCATCGTGCACCTGACCCACCAGTTCGCGTTCCCGCCGCTGATCCTGGGCTGGCTGATCGCCATGCTGCTGTCGGTGTCGACTGGTTCGGCCACCGTCGGCATCGTGGGCGCTGCGGGTTTGCTGGCGCCGCTTGCTGGCGCCGACCCCAACCTGAATTTGCCGCTGCTTGCCCTGTCGATCGGTTGCGGCTCACTGTTCTTCAACTACGCGAATCACGCCGGTTTCTGGATGGTGAAGGAATCGTTCGGCATGACGATGGGTGAAGCCACGAAGACGATCTCGGTCGTGCAGTCGATCGTGTCGGTGGTGGGGTTGGTGATGGTGCTGCTGTTTAACTTGTTGCCGGCGCTGGGGTGACGAGGGCCGGGGGCGGAGGCGCGGCGTGCGCGCGCCGCCTTCTCATTACCTATGCGGGCGCTTAGTAAAAGGATGCCGATCTGCCCGGTGCCCGGCATTGATCACCGTGGCAGACTGAACAGCTTCTTCATATCGATGCTGTTCTGCAGCGCGCGCCTCGTCGCTTCGTACTCGCGCTGCTCCGCTTCCTGGCGCTGTTGCTCGGTGGGTGGCGCCTGGGTCACGGGCTTGCCTGTGCCCCGATAGATGCGACGGTAGCGCAGATAGCCTTGGAGTTCCCACCTGCCGGGCACGGGATCTGCACAGCCAAGGCGGCTAAGCGGTTGATCGAGCGGACGGAAGCCCGCGTAGGAATCATGCAAGTAGTTGGCAAACAAATAGGCTTGCGGCGTCAAGTGCTCCGGATTCTCGGGAGTCGCCAACGTCGGATGTGCCTTGATGTGCTCCAGCACGTCCCCGGCTTCGTCGGCCAGCACCAATCGGCGCGAAGTTTTCGTCACGGCATCGCCGCCATACGCCAACGGACTCACCATGGCCGCACGTTTGAGGTACTCACTCTCCTCTTCGGTCATCCCGTCCAGGGCGGAGATGTCCTTCAGTAGCGTCTGGTTGGCGCCTTCCAAGTCCTGAAAGTCGTGGGGGAAGGCTTTCTTCGCGCGGGCCACCCAGGTTAGTTTGGTTGAAAAGACGTTTCGCACCTGATAACGCCACGCGATGTAGGAAATCAGCCAATGGCTGGCGGTCGCTTCCGCTGGAACCGCTTGCATGAAGGCGTCGTAGGCATTGCGGACATTAGGGTGAATGGCGAAGGGGTCATAGTTACCTTCTTCAGCCAACTTCTTGTTGAGCGGGACTTGTGCGCTGCGTGCGGCGTCGTACATGAGTTTCAAGGGAATCTGCGACAGCATGTCGTCATATCGTCCGCTGGGACCGCGCCCCTGACTTCCGGGCAGATAGCCGCCTCCCACATCGGAATGCACACCAGGCACCGCGTATTCCTTGTGCCTGCGCGCAAGGCTGCCATCAGGGCTGCGTATGCTGTCCAGCGGAAACGAGGTGCGATTCTCGTGCATGGCCACATAATGCACGCATTGCACGTTGGCCGGCACCGCTAGTGCGTCGGGCGTGGCCCAAGCGAAATGCCCATCGCCACCGGCGCTGGCCGGAATGCCGATTGAGGCCACCGTGTCGAACAGGCCGACAAACCGAATCTCCGTCCGCACGCCGCACAAGCGGTCACCGTCCATCAGAGCGCGCAGCCAATTGCAGAACACCCGGGCCTGGGCTGCTCCTCGGGAAAAACCGAACACGTCCAGCGAAATACTGATCAGCTTGGGCTTGACTGTCCTGGCGATCCTGTCTGCCAACGCCTGGACCTCACGCCGGTAAAACGCCTCTGCGTGCGGGCGAGCACCGTCTCCAAAGCACAGCAAGCCCCCCTCCGTACGCATGCCCACCGCATCCAGCGCCTGCACATCCTGAACGCCTCCCTCCAGAGGGGAATAGGTGTCTGTGCGCTCGAAATAAATGCGCTTGCCGTTGCGGCATAGCGCCATGATGACTTCGTCTGCGTAGCGAAATCTATTGCCGCTGATCGCACGATGAATAAAATCCAGCACGCTCAGCAAGCCAAAGTTGATGCGTCCGTCACCGCCCTGGCCGCTCGACGGTCCGAAAGCGGCGTCGTCGTTCTCGCCGATTTCTGGAAAGGGTGTACCCACGCCTGGAACATATAGCCTGCGCTTACCCTCCGTGAACTTTTCGGGGTATGCCCTGAACAGCCGAGCCACATTTGTGTCTTTCCGCGCCATGAGTTGGGTAATCCCCGGGCCAAGGCCTGGCGCGCATTCGTTCGCATCGTCCCAATATTGGTTGTTGCCCGTCCCGTCAAAGAATACGCCGATCTGTAGATCCACCTCGCAGTTCTCCGAGGCGGGAAGGCACTGTGGAAACGACGGCTGGATACTCGGCGTAGGGCCGACGGGATGGGCTCGAAGGAGTTTATTCACTGCGCTCTTTCCATCATGACCGGGCCGCCTGCCCACGAACAGCGCTCGCGATAGCTGCCGTAGACATCCCAGGGGTCCTTGTTAGGAATCAAGTCATCCGGTCCGGGGTAGCCATTGCCAGGGTAACCAGGACCTACGTTTGCTGAAACGACACGAACGCTTCCATCTGCCAGGAAGTGAACAAACATATGCCCCACCTTTTCGTAGGGGTCCACTGCCACGCGTCGTTCGTAGCTTTGTCCGACACAATCTCGCCAGTTAGTGACATTCCAGCTCACCACCACCGTTAGATCGGGATGCCATTTCCGCGGCAAGGTCGCGCAGCAGACGATGCGGCCACCGGTGCCTGCTTGATGTCCGCTTGCGCCATTGACCCAAAAGTTCTGCACGCTCACGTGATCCGGCAAGTGATCGATTCCGGTCATGGACGTGCCCACGGTGTCCTGCTTGGCCTGCCGAGCGTCACAGCTAGTTAAGGGGATCACTAGCAGTGCAAATGCCATGATGATGAGGGAGTAAATTCTCATGCCGACTCTTTGTTGGTTCAGACAACGGGGGGGGCGCTACTTTCTGGTCTCGATAATCTGGATGCGGTTCTGAGCAAACACGCCAGTGGAATCTGAAATGGGATGCGGCGCCGGTGAAAGAATGCGAGCGTCGGTGGCGTGAAGGTATTGAGTCGAAGACGACTGGATACCGACTGCTGGGGTCGCCGGAAGGACTCGGAGCAGCCAGGTCATTTCGCGCGCTCTATCACCGTGGGCATCTCCTGCGGTGGGCATCGTCCGCGATAGCTTCCATAGACATCCCAGGGATCCTTGTTCGGAATCAAATCCTCCGGACCCGGATAACCGTTGCCGGGGTAGCCGGGTCCGATGTTCGCTGAAACGACACGAACGCTGCCGTCGGCCAGGAAGTGAACGAACAAATGTCCCACTTTCTCGTAGCGGTCCACCGCCACGCGCCGTTCGTAGCTTCCCCATTGGCAGTCTCGCCAGTTGGTGACGTTCCAGTTCACCACCACCGTTAGATCGGGATGCCATTTCCGCGGCAGCGTCGCGCAGCAGACGACGCTGCCACCAGTGCCTGCTTGATGTCCGCTGGCGCCATTGACCCAGAAGTTCTGCACGCTCACGTGATCCGGCAAGTGATCGATTCCGGTCATGGACGTGCCCACGGTGTCCTGCTTGGCCTGCCGACCGTCACAGCTAGTCAGCTGGACCACGAGCAAGGCGAGTGCTAGAAAAACAAGAGGGAAAACTTTCATGCCGACGCGTTGTTGGTTCTGACTACAGGTGGATTGAATTACCCCAGGACGGGTGTTTCCGCGACCCACTTGTAGACGCCATGCTCAAGGTCGGTAAATAGGATTTCTATTATTTGTGCGGCCGATCCGACCACGATCATGGAGTCCGGCGCAGATGTCCCGGGGCCGCGTCAATCGGGGTTCAACGATTGCGCGGTTGCCGTGGCATGAAAGTCACAGGCCGCAGTGTCCGCCGCACGCCGTCAAATGTGCCGTCTCCCGGCGCAATCTGACGGTCGATTTTCACAGGCAAGAAAAAACCCGCATCGCTAGTTTGGATGCGGGTTTCGCGTACTGCGCCAGATGAAACTGGTGGAGATTTTTGGTGCCGGTGAAAGGAATCGAACCCTCGACCTTCTCATTACAAGTGAGCTGCTCTACCAACTGAGCTACACCGGCGATGCGTGCCGGGGCACGCGCAGGGACTGCATTGTAATGAAAAAAATGCAGCCCCTCTTGTGGGGTCGTTATTTGACGATGGTCAGGCGCGGGCGCTTGGGTTCGTCGTCGTCGCCGTCATCGTCGCCGGAGGCAGGATTGGCGTCCGAACCCTCGGGGGCGGCGGGGTTCGGCGTGGCGCCTTGGGCGCCTGCCTCGGGCGGCTCGTAGGGCTGCACCTCGAAGCCCATGCCGGCGCCGGTTTCGCGCGCATAGATGGCGCTGACGGCGCCCACGGGGACGTAGACGTTTTCGGTCACTCCGCTGAAGCGGGCCTGGAATTCGATGAATTCGTTGCCCAACACCAGGCGGTTGGTGGCCAGCGTGCCCACGTTCAGCGTGATCTGGCCGTCGCGCACGTGGGCGACGGGCACCATGGTGTGCTCGTCGACCTGCACGGTGATGTACGGTGTGTAGCCGTTATCGGTGCACCATTCGTGCAGCGCGCGGATCAGGTACGGTTTGGTCGAAGTTTCACCCATTACACAGCCAGCCTTAACGACGCATCACTTTTTCCGAAGGCGTCAGCGCTTCGATGTAGGCCGGGCGCGAGAAGATGCGTTCGGCGTACTTTTGCAGCGGAGCCGCATTCTTGGGCAGTTCGATGCCGTAGTGGTCCAGGCGCCAGAGCAGCGGAGCGACGGCCACGTCGAGCATGGAGAATTCCTCGCCCAGCATGTACTTGTTCTTGAGCAGCATCGGGGCCAGCTGGGCCAGGCGGTCGCGGATGTTCTGGCGAGCGTTGGCGAGCTTCTTTTCGTCGGGCTTGGCGCTGCGGTCTTCCAGCGTCGAGACGTGAACGAACAGTTCCTTCTCGAAGTTGTACAGGAACAGACGCGTGCGGGCGCGCATGACCGGGTCGGCGGGCATGAGCTGCGGGTGCGGGAAGCGCTCGTCGATGTACTCGTTGATGATGTTCGACTCGTACAGCACCAGGTCACGTTCGACCAGAATGGGCACTTGACCGTACGGGTTCATCACCGAGATGTCTTCGGGCTTGTTGTACAGGTCGATGTCGCGGATCTCGAAATCCATACCCTTTTCGAACAACACGAAGCGGCAGCGTTGCGAAAACGGACACGTGGTTCCGGAATAGAGCACCATCATGGCGGTAAGTCCTTTATTGAAAAACGAAAGGCCAGCGCCTAAATCTAGCAGGCGCTGGCCCCAATTGCCAGGCAGGATAGGCTTACAGCCCTATCCGCCTCTTCCGTCCCCGATAGACGGGGTGGCTGGGGAACCTGGCGGGGCGTTACGGTTAGCGCACGTGTTTCCAGTACGAGGCATTCAGGCGCCACGTAACAAAGAAGAACAGGAGCAGGAACAACATGACGCCGACGCCGATGCGGACGCGCAGTGTCTGGACGGGCTCGGCCATCCAGGACATGAATGCGGTCAGATCAGCGACGTCGTTGTCGTATGTTGCGGTTTGGGCCGGGTTGGCGGCCTTGAATTTGGCATCGAAGGTGGCATGGCCATGGTGATTGGCTAACGGCTCGGCCTTCACCGTGGCAAAACCCTGTGCATCGTACACCGTTGTGACGCGTTCCCACGTTTTGGGGGCGCCTTCCTTGCCTTCGACTTCGTGAACGGCGACGGTGGTGAGCTCGCGCGGACCCTGTTCCTGCCAGAGCGCGTGCGGCATGCCGACCGACGGGAAGACCAGGTTGTTCCAGCCCGTGGCGCGCGACGTGTCGCGGTAGAACGTGCGCAGGTAGGTGTACAGGTAGTCGGATCCCGAGGGGCCGGCGTTCACGGATTTGGCGCGGGCGATCACGGACAAGTCCGGGGGCGTCGTGCCAAACCAGGCCTTGGCGTCCTTCGGCGTCATGGCGACGTGCATCATGTCGCCGATCTTTTCGCCGGAGAACAGCAGGCTTTCCTTGATCTGTTCGTCGGTCAGACCGATATCCCGGAGCTTGTTGTAGCGCATCGAAGACGCGCTATGACAGTTCAGGCAGTAGTTGACGAACAGCTTGGCGCCGTTTTGCAGCGACGCCATGTCGTTGACGCGGTAAGGCGCCTTGTCCAGCGGGAATCCGCCTCCGGCGGCAAAGGTTGCGGTACACGTGAGCATCAAGGCCACGGCACCAATCAGCTTCTTGATCATGGTTAGTCCGTTATTCTCGTTGGCTCAGTGGGCGTGGAACGTGACGCGGTCGGGCACTTGCTTGAACGTGCCCAGGCGGCTCCATACCGGCATCAGGAAGAAGAAGGCCAGGTACAGCAGCGTGCCGATCTGCGACGTCAGGTTCAACGGCGGACTGGGCGGCTGCGTACCGATGTAGCCGAGCACCAGGAAGTTGACCATGAAGATGCCGTAGATCCACTTGTGCCACGTGGGGCGGTAGCGGATCGACTTGACCGGCGAATGATCGAGCCAGGGCAGGAAGAACAGGATGACGACCGTGCCGCCCATGGCCACCACGCCCCAGAACTTGGCGTCGATGACGCGCAGCAGCACGGCGACGACGATCAGGATGCCGGGGACGGCGATGCGCATGAAGCCCTTCAGGTTGCTCTTGGCGAACAGCACGATGGCGCCCAGCACCGACGCGCCCGCCAGCACCCACGTGAATTCATCCGTGGTGGCGCGCAGCATCGAGTAGAACGGCGTGAAGTACCAGACCGGGGCGATGTGCGGAGGCGTCTTCAGCGAGTCAGCAGGAATGAAGTTGTTGAACTCGAGGAAGTACCCGCCCATTTCCGGGGCGAAGAACACGATGGCCGCGAACACCAGCAGGAAGCCCGCCACGCCCACCAGGTCATGCACCGAGTAGAACGGATGGAACGGGATGCCGTCTTTCGGGCGGCCGTACTTGTCTTTCGGGCCCTGCTTGATTTCGATGCCGTCCGGGTTGTTCGAGCCGACTTCGTGCAGCGCCACCAGGTGAGCCGCGACCAGACCGATCAGCACCAGCGGAATGGCGATGACGTGGAAGGCGAAGAAGCGGTTCAGCGTGGCATCGGACACGACGTAGTCGCCGCGGATCCAGATGGACAGTTCAGGACCAATGAACGGAATGGCTGCGAACAGGTTCACGATCACCTGGGCGCCCCAGTACGACATCTGGCCCCAGGGCAGCAGGTAGCCGAAGAAGGCTTCGGCCATCAGACAGAGGAAGATCGCGACGCCGAAGATCCACACCAGTTCGCGGGGCTTGCGGTAGGAACCGTAAAGCAGGCCGCGCAGCATGTGCAGGTAGACGACGACGAAGAACATCGACGCGCCGGTCGAGTGCATGTAGCGCACCAGCCAGCCCCACGGGACCTCGCGCATGATGTATTCGACGGATTGGAACGCGCGCTCGGCGTCCGGCTTGTAATGCATGACCAGGAAAATGCCGGTCACGATCTGCAGCACCAGCACCAGTAGCGCCAGCGAGCCAAAGAAATACCAGAAGTTGAAATTCTTGGGTGCGTAGTACTCGGACAGATGGGCTTTCCAGGTGGAGGTCACCGGAAAGCGCCGGTCCAGCCAGCCCAACAGGCCTGTCGTCTCGACGGTTTTCTCGCCAGCCATGTAACGGCTCCTTCTATACGTGGCGTATTGTTCTTACTTACGTAGATCGGGAAAAAAGCGCGACGCGAGCGTCAGGCCTTGTTGTCTTCATCGACGCCCACGATGATGCGGGTGTCGGTGAGGTACTGGTACGGCGGAACTTCGAGATTATCGGGAGCAGGCTTGTTCTTGAAGACCCGGCCAGCCAGGTCGAACGTGGAGCCGTGGCACGGACAGAGGAATCCGCCTTGCCAATCCGCGCCCAGACCGCCGCCGCCACCCGTTTCGAAATGCGCGGTGGGCGAGCAGCCCAGGTGGGTGCAGATGCCGACGCAGACGAAGATCTCGGGCTTGCGCGAGCGGGCTTCGTTTTCTGCATAGGGAGGGGTAAAGCCGGGCCGCTTGGATTGCGGGTCGGCGAGCTGGGGATCCAGCGCTTTCAGTCCGGCCAGCTGCTCGGGCGAGCGGTGGATGATCCAGACCGGTTTGCCGCGCCATTCGACCGTTTTCATGGCGCCGACGGGAATGTCGCCGATATCCACTTCAACGGGCGCTCCGGCCGCGCGGGCTTTTTCGGAGGGGGAAAACGTGCTCACAAGCGGCACTGCCGTTGCGACACCTGCTACGCCACCCACAGCACAGGCGGTGGTAACCCAGAAACGTCGCGAAGGATCAGGTGGCAGGTTGGGATCAACCGCACCGTCATCGTCATGCACCAGCGTATCCTGACTCATCTTCCTATCCTTGTTGATGCGCCCGCTCAACGAGTAGCATCACTTCTGCGGCATCGGGTTCGCGGGAATATGTAACAACATAGCAACCGCGTATTATAGGCCAGCCTACCCCAGGCGTATCACGAATGGAGCGGATTTATGAGCAAATCGACTGGTTTCGTCAAAGAGTTTCGAGATTTCGCGGTCAAGGGCAACGCGGTCGACTTGGCCGTTGGTGTGATCATCGGTGCGGCGTTTGGCAGGATTGTCGACTCGCTGGTCCGGGACATCATCATGCCGCTCGTCAATTTCATTCTTGGCGGATCGGTCGATTTCTCGAACAAGTTCCTGGTCTTGTCGATGCCTGAAGGCTATGCCGGGCCGATGACCTACGCGGATCTCACCAAGGCCGGCGCCAACGTGTTCGCGTGGGGCAACTTCGTCACCATCATCATCAACTTCGTCTTGCTGGCGTTCGTGATCTTCTGGATGGTCAAGGCCATCTACAAGGCCCGCAACAAGCAGGAGGAAGCGCCGGCGCCCGCCAAGACGCCGGAAGACGTGGCCCTGCTGCGCGAGATTCGCGACCTGCTGAAGCGGCCGTAAACAGCAAAGCGCCCCATCGGGGCGCTTTTGTTTTCTGCCGGGTCGACGGCCGGCGGTCCGGCGCTCTGGCGCGCCGGCGTCAAGGATTCAGGCCGGGTTGTCGATGTCGACGAATTCGACCTTGATGCCGAATCGCTCGGCCACGGCCTGCCCCAGTGCCTGAACGCCATAGCGTTCGGTGGCGTGGTGCCCGGCGGCGATGAAGCCCACGCCGGTTTCCCGCGCCAGATGTACCGTGGACTCCGAGACCTCGCCCGTGATGTAGACGCTGGCGCCCGCGTCAACGGCGTCGCCCATCATGCCTTGGGCGCCACCGGTGCACCACGCGACTGTCCCCAACGGCTGGTCCGGGTCGCCCACGACGAGCGGCTGGCGGCCCAGGCGTTGGGCCACCTGGTCGCCCAGTTGGCCCAGCGTCTGCAGGCCGCTGGCCTCGCCCAGCCAGATCAGCCCGTCCTGCCCGCAGGTCCGCGGGGCGCCGTCGTCGCGTAGCGCCGGCGTCAGACCCAGCACGCGCGCCAGTTGCGCGTTGTTGCCCAGCGTCGGGTGCGCATCCAGCGGCAGATGGTAGGCGAACAGGTTCAAGTCGTTCTTGAGGGTCAACGCCATGCGCGTGCGGCGGGTGCCGATGACGCGGCGGTCTTCGTTGCGCCACATCCAGCCGTGGTGCACCAGCACCGCATCGGCGCCGCGGTCGACCGCCTCGCGCAGCAATGCTTCGCTGGCCGTGACACCGGTGATAATGTGTCCGACCTCGGATCGGCCTTCCACCTGCATCCCGTTGGGACAGTAGTCCTTGAAACGGGCTGCCTGCAGGGTGTCGTCCAGCCAGTTGGCCAGGACGCGGGAGTCCACTTTATTCATTGCTAGTCCTATCAGAAACATGCGCCGATATTGGCTGATCTTTGCTCAGGCCGTCACGGTCTGCCTGGCTATTCTATTCGTGGTGACGACGTTGCGGCCCGACCTGCTGCGGGTGAACGGGCCCGGCACGGTCCCGCCAGCCGCCGCCGCAGCGGGCGGCGCGCCCGCGGGTGATGTGGGTGCTGTGTCGTACGCGGACGGCGTGGCGAAGGCGGCGCCGTCGGTGGTGAATGTGTTCACCACCAAGCACGTGAACGTGCCCTTGATTCCGCTGCCCGATGATCCGGTGCTGCGCCAGCTTTTCGGGCAGGTGCCGGGCGTGAGCCGGCGCGAGGCGTCGACCAGTCTGGGTTCGGGCGTGATCGTGAATGCGGACGGCTACGTGCTGACCAATTACCACGTGGTGCAGGCCGCCGATGCCATTGAGGTGGCGCTGCGCGACGGACGGCGCGATACCGCCAAAGTGGTGGGCGCGGACCCGGACACGGATCTGGCGGTGCTCAAGCTGTCCAAGTTGCGCGACTTGCCTGCCGCAACGCTGGCGTCCGACAAAGGCTTGCGCGTAGGCGACGTGGTGCTGGCGATCGGCAATCCGTTCGGCGTGGGCCAGACCACCACGCAGGGCATCGTGTCGGCGCTGGGCCGCAACGGCCTGGGGCTGAACACGTACGAGAACTTCATCCAGACCGACGCGGCGATCAATCCGGGCAATTCGGGCGGCGCGCTGGTCGATGCCTACGGCAACCTGGTGGGCATCAACACCGCAATCTATTCGGAATCGGGCGGGTCGATGGGTATCGGCTTTGCGACGCCGATCGAGATTGCGCGCAAGGTCATGGACGACATCGTCAAGACCGGGGCGGTCAAGCGCGGCTGGCTGGGCGTGGAGCCGCAGGACATGACGCCGGAACTGGCGCGGGCCTTCGAGCTGCCGCGCGACGCGGCGGGCGTGATCATTGCCGGGGTGATGCGCGACGGCCCGGCCGCGCGCGGCGGCCTGCGCGTGGGCGACATTGTCCAGTCGGTCAATGGCAAGCGGGTGGCAGACACAAACGGCCTGCTGTCGGAGATTGCGCAGGTGCCGCCGGGCCAGCGGGCCACGCTGGGCATCTTGCGCAGCGGCAAACCTGCGGAACTGGCGGTGGTGGTGGGGACGCGGCCGGGCCAGCCGCGCTAGGCGCATTTTCGCGCCGCTGGACGGGTGGCGGGGGTGGCGACGGTGTCTGGTTTGTCGGAGAGTTCACGCACCAGGGCCAGGATCAGGCGCTTGGTGCTGTCGGGTTGCGGTGCCAGCCGCGCGCAGATTTCGGCGCAATAGCCGTCGATGCCGTTGGCGGCGGCGTCCTGCGGTCCAGACCCCGGGGAAGTGGCGGGCACCACGCCATCCGTCAGCCACGCCGCGCTGGTGCCCAGGGCCTGCGCCAGCCGCACCACCGTGTTGCGCGCTGGCGAATAGCGGTCTTCGCGGGTGAGGATGCGGTGGATGCAGGACTGCGGCACGCCCGACAGGCGCGAAAGCTGGTTCTGGCTATGGATGCCGCGCCACCGCATGAGGGTGCGCAGTCTTTGTGAGAGCGACATGACTGCAATGTAGGACTGCAGTCATGGGCCGACAAGGTAAAACGGTCCGCTTTTGTGCGGACCGTTCTGGTTTCCTTCTACCCTGCCGTCTGCGTGATTTCAGTGGCGTTCGGTCAGGGAGTCGGCGGCGTCATCTGTCGACGCACCTTCTTTCGGTGTGACCATGCGGGCGCAGATCAGCCCGACTTCATAGAGCAGGCACAGCGGCACCGCCAGCATGAACTGGCTGACCACGTCGGGCGGGGTGACGACGGCGGCGATGATGAACGCGCCCACCACGACGTAGCCGCGCGCGGCCTTCAGCTTGGACAATTCGACCACGCCCATCTTCACCAGCAGCACCACGGCCACGGGCACTTCGAACGTGATGCCGAACGCCAGGAACATCGTCATGACGAAGCTGAGATAGGCCTCGATGTCCGGCGCGGGGGTGATGGACTGCGGCGCGAACGTGGCGATGAAGTGGAACACCGTGCGGAACACCACGAAATAGCAGAACGCCATGCCCGCGATGAAGAGAAAGGTGCTGGACACGATGAGCGGCAGCGCCAGGCGCTTTTCGTGGCGGTACAGCCCGGGCGCGACGAAAGCCCACGCCTGGTACAGCACCACGGGCAGCGCCAGGATGAACGCGGCCATCATCGTGACCTTGACCGGCACCATGAAGGGCGTGATGACGCCTGTGGCGATCATGCGGGTGCCTTCGGGCAGCGAGGCCAGCATCGGGGCGGCCAGCACGTCATAGATGGCCGACGCGCCGGGATAGATGAAGAGCACGATAAACACGGCCACCACGGCGCCGACGGCGCGCAAGAGGCGCGTGCGCAGCTCGACCAGGTGGGAGATGAAGGTCTCTTGCTGGCCTTCTTCTTGGGTTGCGTCCTGGGTCACGACGGAGTTCCGGAGGGCGAGACGGGCTTGGCGGCGGGCGCGGCGACGTCGGCCGCAGGCGCGCTGGGCGCCGGGGCGGGTTGTTGAGGGGCGGCGGCCGGACGCGGTGCGGGCTCGGCGGCAGGCAGGTCCAGGTCCAGATTGTGGTTCTGGCTGGGCGGCGCGATCGTGCGCGCAGGCTCAGCGGGCGCGCCAGCGACGGACGCCTCGGCAGTGGGCGAACCTGCGGCAGGCGAACCTGCGGCAGGCGAACCTGCGGCAGGCGAACCTGCGGCAGGCGCTTGTGCAGCGTCAGCCACCTGGGCCGTCACCGGCGCCTGCGCAACCGCCGGCGTCGCCTTGCCGCTGGCTTCGCGGGCGACTTCGTCGAGTTCGGCGCGGAACTGCTGCACGGGTTCCTGCAGCGAGGCCCCGGTTTCGTTCAGCGATTGCTGCACGCCCTGGGCCGCGTCTTCCATTTCGGTCTTGAATTTGCGGAGTTCGTCGAGTTCGATTTCGCGCTGGATATCGGACTTGACGTCATTGACGTAACGCTGCGCGCGCCCGAGCAGGTGGCCGACGGTGCGGGCAACCTTGGGCAGGCGTTCGGGGCCGATGACGATCAGGGCGACGACGCCGATCACCATCAGTTCAGTGAGGCTGACATCAAACATTCGACGGCCGCTCGGGAATTGAAGCAATAAGGGCCGGCCCGTTCAGGGCTGGCCCGGAGGGAGACTGGCTGGCGCTCAGGAGTTGGACTTTTCCTTGGCCTGCACGTCGATGGTGTCGCCGGCGACGCGTTGCTGCGTGACCGGTTCAGCGGGCTTGTCGCTGTTGGCTTCTTTCATGCCGTCCTTGAAGCCCTTGACCGCGCCGCCCAGATCGCCGCCGATGTTGCGCAGCTTCTTGGTGCCGAAAATCAGCGCAACGATGACCAGGACGACCAACCAATGCCAAATGCTGAAACTACCCATGATGATTCTCCGAATTACGCAGTGGGGGCCACGCGCCCTTTCCAGGGACGCGAGCCGCCGATGATGTGGAAATGCAGATGCGGGACTTCCTGGCCGCCTTCGACGCCAGAATTGATCATGATGCGAAATCCGCCATCAGGGCCCGGACGGCAACCGTTCTCGGCGGCAAGCCGCGGCGCCAACGACATCATTCTACCCAACCAATCTGCGTCCTCGCCCGTAATATCCTGCATGGATGTGACATGACGTCGAGGGATCAGCAGTAAATGCACCGGTGCGGCCGGATTGATATCGTGAAATGCAACAAAGTCCTGGTCCTCGTAGACCTTCTTGGACGGGATCTCGCCGGCGGCGATCTTGCAGAAAAGACAGTTGTCGCTCATGGGGTGGTTTCCGTGGTCAGTCCTTGGGGCGGCTTGCCTTTTCCACCAGGCCCGACAGGCCTTCGCGGCGGGCCAGCTCAGCCAGCACGTCTTCGGGCCGCAGGTTGAAATGCGTCAGCGCCACCAGGCAATGGAACCACAGATCGGCGGTTTCGCTGACGATGCGGTCGGGCACGCCGTCCTTGGCGGCCATGACCAGTTCCGTGGCTTCTTCCCCGATCTTCTTCAGGAAGGCATCCGGCCCCTTGGCCAGCAGCTTGGCCGTATAGGAGGCGGCAGGGTCGCCGCCATTCTGCGGGCGGCGGGTTTCCAGGGTGTCTGCGATGCGGGCCAGGATGTCGGCCGCGGTCAGGGTCTGATCGGTCATTTGTAGATGAGTTCCGGATCTTTGAGCACCGGATCCACCGTGACCCAGGACGCGTGATCGGTCTGGCCTTCCAGGCGGCGGAAGAAACAGCTGGCGCGGCCGGTATGGCAGGCGATGCCGCCTTCCTGGTGCACCTTCAGCAGCACCACGTCGCCGTCGCAATCCAGGCGCAGTTCGTGGACTTCCTGGACGTGGCCGGATTCTTCGCCCTTGCGCCACAGGCGCTGGCGCGAACGCGACCAGTACACGGCGCGGCCGGTGGCGGCCGTTTCGGCCAGGGATTCGCGGTTCATCCAGGCCACCATCATGATCTGGCCGTTTTCGGCGTCTTGGGCGATGGCGGGAATCAGGCCGTTTTCGTCGAAGACGACGTCGGCCAGCCAGGCGGGTTCGTTGCTCATAATCAGTCCAATCGTACGGCGATGCCCTGTTCGGCCATGAAGTGCTTGCACTCGCCGACGGTATGCTGGCCAAAATGGAAAATGCTGGCGGCCAGCACCGCGCTGGCGCGGCCGGTGGTGACGCCGTCGGCCAGATGCTGCAGGTTGCCCACGCCGCCGGAGGCGATGACGGGCACCGGCACGGCGTCCGAGACGGTGCGGGTCAGTTCGAGGTCAAAGCCGGACTTGGTGCCGTCACGGTCCATGCTGGTCAGCAGGATTTCGCCGGCGCCGTAGGCGGCCATGCGGCGCGCCCACGCCACGGCGTCCAGGCCGGTGGCCTTGCGGCCGCCGTGCGTGAAGACTTCCCAGCGTGCCGGTTCACCGGGCGCGGACACGCGGCGCGCGTCGATGGCCACGACCACGCATTGCGAGCCGTGGTAGTCCGACGCGGCGCGAACCAGTTCAGGGTTGGCCACGGCGGCGCTGTTGATGCTGATCTTGTCGGCGCCGGCGTTGAGCAGGCGCTGGATGTCGGACACCTGGCGCACGCCGCCGCCCACGGTCAGCGGAATGAAGACCTGCGAGGCCACCTGCTCGATGATGGGCAGGATCAGGTCGCGGCCGTCGCTGGTGGCGGTGATGTCCAGGAACGTGAGTTCGTCGGCGCCCTGCTCGTTGTAGCGGCGGGCGATCTCGACGGGGTCGCCCGCGTCGAGCAGGTTGACGAAGTTCACGCCCTTGACGACACGGCCGGCCGTGACGTCAAGGCAGGGAATGATGCGGCGGGTCAGCGCGTTCTGTGCGGACGCGCCGGCCCCGGGGGTGCTGCTGGATGTGGTCATTTTGCCAATTCGTCGGCGCGCGCCTGCGCGGCCTGGAAGTCGAGCGTGCCTTCGTAGATGCTGCGGCCCAGGATGGCGCCTTCGACACCCTCTTCTTCGACGGCGCACAGCGCCTCGATGTCCTGGATGCCGGCGATGCCGCCCGAGGCGTACACGGGAATGCGCACGTGTTGGGCCAGGCGGACCGTGGCTTCGACGTTGACGCCCGACAGCATGCCGTCGCGGCCGATGTCGGTGTAGATGATGGCTTCGCAGCCGTAGTCTTCGAACTTCTTGGCCAGATCCAGCACGTCGTGGCGGGTGAGTTTGCTCCAGCCGTCGGTGGCGATCTTGCCGTCGCGGGCGTCCAGGCCGACGATGATCTGGCCGGGGAAGGCGCCGCAGGCGTCCTGCAGGAAGCCCGGGTTCTTGACCGCGGCGGTGCCGATGATGACGTACGAGATGCCCGCGTCGAGGTAGCGCTCGATGGTGTCGAGGTCGCGGATGCCTCCGCCGATCTGGACGGGAATGTCGTCGCCGACGGCGTCCAGGATCGCCTTGATGGGCGCTTCGTTCTTGGGCTTGCCGGCGACGGCGCCGTTCAGGTCGACCAGATGCAGGCGGCGGGCGCCCTGGTCCAGCCAGCGGGTGGCCATGGCGGCGGGGTCTTCGGAGAACACCGTTGCATCGTCCAGGTCACCCTGGCGCAGGCGAACACAGCGCCCGTCTTTGAGGTCGATGGCGGGGATCAGCAGCATGGTTGGCAGCGAGTAAGAAAGTGGGGTTGAACGGGCTGGCGCACGCGGCTCGAGGCCTAGGGCTGCCAGTCTACAAAATTGCGATACAGGCGCAAACCGTGCTCGGCGCTTTTTTCGGGGTGGAACTGCACCGCGAAAATGTTAGCTGCCGCCACCGCGCAGGTAAAGGCGACGCCATAATCGGTTTCACCAACCGTCAGGCCCGGATCGGCCGGATCGGCGTAATAACTGTGGACGAAATAGAAGTGCGAGTCGTCCGGAATGCCGTCCCAGATCGGGTGAGAGCGGGTGTGACGGACTTTGTTCCAGCCCATGTGCGGAACCTTCAGGCGCTCGGGACGGGTGTCCACGAGACCGGCCGCGCCCGTGTCGGCCAGGCAGGCCTCGTCGTCGGCGGGGATCAGGTCGGCAAAGCCGGGGCCGGAAAAGCGGCGCACGACCCCCGGGAACAGGCCGAGGCAGGCGGTGCCGCCCTCTTCGCTGGATTCGAACAGCATCTGTTCGCCGACGCAGACGCCCAGGAGGGGCTTCTCGCGGGCGGCGCGCACGACGGCGTCGCGCAGGCCGGATTCGTTCAGGGTGCGCATGCAGTCCGCCATGGCGCCCTGACCCGGGAACACGACGCGGTCGGCGGCGGCGATTTCCTGGGGCTGGTTGCAGATGCGGATGTCGGCGTCAGGCGCGGCGTATTTCAGGGCGCGTGCGACGGAATGGAAATTGCCCATTCCATAGTCGACGATGGCGATAGTGGTCACTTCTGTCTGCCTGGTGCGGTGCGAAGGTGGAATGCGTACGTTACAGCGTTACAGCACGCCCTTGGTGGACGGCACGACGTCGCCCATGCGGGGGTCGACTTCGAGGGCCATGCGCAGCGCGCGGCCACAGGCCTTGAACACGGTTTCCGCCTGGTGATGCGAGTTGAAGCCGCGCAGGTTGTCGATGTGCATGGTGATCAGCGCGTGATTGACCAGGCCCTGAAAGAATTCGCGCGTGAGGTCCACGTCGAAGCTGCCGATGTGCGAACGCGTGAAGGGGATGTGATATTCCAGGCCGGGACGGCCGGAAAAGTCGATCACGACGCGCGACAGGGCTTCGTCCAGCGGCACGTACGCATGACCGTAGCGGCGCAGACCCGCCTTGGTGCCGGCGGCCTTGGCGATGGCCATGCCCAGCGTGATGCCCACGTCTTCCACCGTGTGATGCGCGTCGATGTGCAGGTCGCCCTCGGCCTTGATGTCCAGGTCGATCAGGCCGTGACGCGCGATCTGGTCCAGCATGTGGTCCAGGAAGGGCACGCCGGTGTCGATCGTCTGCTTGCCGGTGCCGTCGAGGTTGATGGCCACGCGGATGCGGGTTTCGTTGGTGTTGCGGGTGATTTCTGCGGTACGCATGTTAAGCACTCAAGATCTCTTGCAGGGCAGCCAGCAAGGCGGCGTTCTCGGCCGGGGCGCCCACCGAAATGCGCAGGCAGTCGGCCAGCAGCGGGTGGGCATTGGAGAAGTTGCGAATCAATATTTTGCGCGCTTTCAGGGCAAGATGCACGGCGTTGCCGTCGAGCTTGCCGGAAAAGCGGGCGAGTATGAAGTTGGCGGCGGAAGGGAATACCCTGACGCCGGGCAGTTGCGCCAGCGCCGCGGCCAGCGGTTCGCGGTCCGCGCGTAGCCGTGCGGCCTGGTCGTCCAGCACGGCCTTGTGGCGCAGCACGGCCAGCAGCGTCGCCTGGGTCAGCACGTTCAGGTTGTAGGGCGGACGTACCTTGTTCAGTTCGGCGATCCACGCGGGATGCCCGGCCAGGTAGCCGAAACGCAGGCCGGCCAGGCCGATCTTGGACACGGTGCGCATGACCACCACGTTGGGCGCATCCAGCACGCGCGGCATGAACGTGTAGTCGGCGAACGGCTGGTAGGCCTCGTCGATCACCACCAGCCCGGGCGCGGCCTGGATGATGGCGTTGACGTCTTCCGGCGACCACAGGCCGCCGGTGGGGTTGTTGGGCGTGGCCAGAAACACGAGCCGGGGCTGGTGTTCGCGGATGGCGGCCAGCATGGCCGGCAGATCCAAGGCCAGGTCCGCTGTCAGCGGCACGCCCACGAAGCGCGCATGATCGAAGCGGGCCGCCATGTCGAAATACACGAACGACGGCCACGGCGACAGCACCACGTCGCCCGGGTTGCAGCACGCCTGCACCATCAGGTGGATGAGCTCGTCCGAGCCGTTGCCGAACAGCACGTCTGCGGCGTCCGGCACGCCAAAGGCCATCTTGACGGCGGCCTCAAGCGCGGGCAGGTCGGCGGACGGATAGCGGTTGAGCGGCGTGTCGCGGACGGCGCGCGCGATGTCGTCGCGCACGGCGTCGGGCAGCTCGTACGGGCATTCCATGGCGTCCAGCTTGATGCAGCCTTCGGCATGGGCGACGGGGTATGCCGCCAACCCGCGAATGTCCGCCCGGACGGTGCCTTTAATGCGGCCGGCGACGTCCGCCGGTCCGACGCTCATGACTTGTCGATCCGGTACTGGGCGCTGGCGGCGTGCGCCTGCAGGCCCTCGCCCAGCGCCAGTTCGGCGGCGATGCGGCCCAGCGTCTGCGCGCCGGCGTGCGAGACCTGGATCAGGCTGGAACGCTTCTGGAAGTCGTAGACGCCCAGCGGCGACGAGAAACGCGCCGTGCGCGAAGTGGGCAGCACGTGGTTCGGGCCGGCGCAGTAGTCGCCCAGGGCTTCCGAGCTGAAGCGGCCCATGAAGATGGCGCCGGCGTGGCGGATGCGGGCGGTCCAGACTTCGGGTTGCTCGGTGGAGATCTCCAAATGCTCGGGGGCGATGTCGTTGGCGATCTGGCAGGCTTCTTCCAGGTCGCGCACCAGGATCAGCGCGCCGCGGTTGGCCAGGCTGACGCGCAGGATGTCGGCGCGCGGCATGGTGGGCAAGAGGCGGGCGATGGACGCTTCGACTTCCTCGATGAAGGCGGCGTCGGGACAGAGCAGGATGGACTGGGCCAGCTCGTCGTGCTCGGCCTGCGAGAACAGGTCCATGGCGATCCAGTCGGCCGGCGTCTTGCCGTCGCAGATGACCAGGATTTCGCTGGGGCCGGCGATCATGTCGATGCCGACGACGCCGAACACGCGGCGCTTGGCGGCCGCCACATAGGCGTTGCCCGGGCCGACGATCTTGTCCACGGCCGGCACGGTGTCGGTGCCATACGCCAGCGCGCCAACGGCCTGCGCGCCGCCGATGGCGAACACGCGGTCCACGCCGCTGATGGCGGCTGCGGCCAGCACGATGGGGTTGCGCACGCCGTCAGGCGTGGGCGTGACCATGACCAGTTCCTGCACGCCGGCGACCTTGGCCGGGATGGCGTTCATCAGCACGGACGACGGGTAGGCGGCCTTGCCGCCGGGCACGTACAGGCCCACGCGGTCCAGCGGGGTGACCTGCTGGCCCAGCAGCGTGCCGTCGGCTTCGGTGTAGGTCCACGTCTCGGCGCGCTGGCGCTCGTGGTAGGCGCGCACGCGGTCGGCGGCGGCTTCCAGCGCATTGCGCTGGGCGGCCGGCAGCGCGGCCAGGGCCGCATGCCAATCGGCCTTGGGGATCTCCAGCGTATGCGCTGCCGCGTCCGGCATGCGGTCGAACCGCTGCGTGTATTCCACCAGCGCGGCGTCGCCGCGGGTGCGCACGTCGGCCAGGATGCTGGCGGCGGCGCGGTCGATGGATTCGTCCTCGGTGGCCTCGAAGGCCAGCAGCGTGGACAGGGCGGTTTTGAAACCGGGATCGCGGGAGTCGAGACGATTGATCAGGGCCATGGCGTCATGGAGCAAAGCGGGTAACGGTAACGTCCGCCACGCCGGGCGCGGCGGACGGTCGGGAATCAGACGTTGCGGGAGGCGGCTCTTGCGAAAGCGTCCAGCAGCGGTTGCAGGCGGTCGCCGCGGGTCTTCAGGGCGGCCTGGTTGACGATCAGGCGCGACGAGATCGGCATGACGTCTTCCACGGCGACCAGGTCGTTGGCGCGCAGCGTGCCGCCGGTGGACACCAGATCGACGATGCAGTCGGCCAGACCGACCAGCGGCGCGAGTTCCATCGAACCATACAGCTTGATGATGTCCACGTACACACCCTTGCTCGCGAAGTGTTCACGGGCTGAGTGCACGTACTTGGTGGCCACGCGCAGGCGCGCGCCCTGGTGGACGGCTGCCTCGTAGTCGAAGCCGTTGCGCACGGCCACGGCCAGGCGGCACTTGGCGATGTTCAGGTCGATGGGCTGGTACAGGCCGCCGGGCTGTTCCTTGGCGTGCTCGATCAGCACGTCCTTGCCCGCGATGCCCAGGTCGGCCGCGCCGTACTGCACGTACGTGGGCACATCCGAGGCGCGCACGATGATCAGGCGCAGGCCGGGATCGCTGGTGGGCAGGATGAGCTTGCGCGAGCTTTCCGGGTTTTCCGGGACTTCGATGCCGGCTTCCGCCAGCAGCGGCATGGTTTCTTCGAAGATGCGGCCCTTGGACAGCGCCAGGGTCAGGGGGGTGACGGTCGCACCGTTCATCGCTGTTCCTTGCCGGTAACTCGTTGGATGTTCGCGCCCAGGGCGCGCAGTTTCACTTCCATCTGGTCGTAGCCGCGATCCAGGTGATAGATGCGGTCGACCAGCGTGTCGCCATCGGCGGCCAGGCCGGCGATGACCAGGCTGGCCGAGGCGCGCAGGTCGGTCGCCATGACGGTGGCGCCGGACAGGCGCGGCACGCCGCGCACGATGGCGGTGTGGCCGTCGATGTCGATCTGGGCGCCCATGCGGCGCAGTTCCTGCACGTGCATGTAGCGGTTTTCGAAGATGGTCTCGACGATGACCGACGTGCCGTCGGCCACGGCGTTCAACGCCATCAGCTGGGCCTGCATGTCGGTGGCAAAGCCCGGGTACTCGTGCGTGCGAAACCCCACGGCCTTGGGCCGCTTGTCCATGGCGCCGCGGATCCAGTCCGGGCCGGTCTCGATGGTCAGGCCCGCTTCGGCCAGCTTGTCGAGCGTGGCGCCCAGGATGCCGGCATCCGCGTTCTTGAGCAGGATGTCGCCGCCGGCTGCGCCCACCGCGCACAGGAAGGTGCCGGCTTCGATGCGGTCGGAGATGACGCGGTGTTCGGCGCCGTGCAGGCGGTCGACGCCATCGATGACGATGCGGTCGGTGCCGTGGCCCTGGATGCGGGCGCCCATCTTGATGAGCAGTTCGGCCAGGTCCACGACCTCGGGTTCGCGCGCGGCGTTTTCCAGCACGGTGCGGCCTTCGGCCAGGACGGCGGCCATCAGCAGGTTTTCCGTGCCGGTGACCGTGACCATGTCGGTGCGGATCGAGGCGCCCTTCAGACGCTTGGCGCGCGCCACGACAAAGCCGTGTTCGATGCTGATTTCAGCGCCCAGCGCGGCCAGACCCTTGATGTGCTGGTCGACCGGCCGCTGGCCGATGGTGCAGCCGCCCGGCAGGCTGACGCGGGCTTCGCCAAAGCGTGCGACCAGCGGACCCAGCACCAGGATCGAGGCGCGCATCGTCTTGACGAGGTCGTACGGGGCTTCCAGGCTGTCGACGTTGCCGGCTTGCAGCGTCACCACGCCGTCGTCGGCGCGCTCGGCGCGCACGCCCATCTGGGCCAGGAGGCGCAGCATGGTGCCGGTGTCGTTCAGGCGCGGCACGTTGGACAGGACCAGCGTGTCGGCGGTCAGCAGACCCGCGCACAGGATCGGCAGCGCCGAATTCTTGGCCCCGGAGATCGAGATCTCGCCGTGCAGCTGCGCGCCGCCGGTGATGCGTAGCTTGTCCATCATTCGCCCGCTTTGTTGTATTCGGCGGGGGTAAGGGTGCGCATCGACAGTGCGTGGATCTCGGCCTTCATGCGGTCGCCCAGCGCGGCGTAGACAAGCTGGTGACGCTGGATCAGGCGCTTGCCTTCAAAGGCGGTGCTGACGATGACGGCGTCAAAGTGCGAACCGTCGCCCTGCACGTCGAGATGTTCACAGGGCAGGCCGTCAGCGATGTATTGGCGGACTTGCGCGGGAGTGGGAAGCATGGACGTCAGTTCCTGAGTTTGTAGCCGCTGGACAGAAGCCGCAGCGCGTAAGCGGAGAGCGCGAGGAACACCGCCGTCACCACCGCCAGGCTGTGCCAGGGCGAGACGTCCGACACCGAGAAGAATCCGTGGCGGAATCCGTCGATGGTGTAGAAGATGGGGTTCCAGTGCGAGACGCTTTGCCAGAACGGCGGCAGCGTATGGATGGAATAGAACACGCCGGACAGAAAGGTCGCCGGCATGATCAGGAAGTTTTGAAAGGCCGCAAGCTGGTCGAATTTTTCGGACCACAGGCCCGCGATCAACCCCAGTGTGCCCATGATGCCGCACGCCAGCACCGCAAACACCAGTACCCACAGCGGATGCGCGGGCGACAGCGGCACGAAGAACAGCGCCACGGCCCACACGCACAGCCCGACGGCGAGACCGCGCGCGATGGCGGCCAGCACGTACGCGCCGAAGATATCGCGGTGCGACAGCGGTGGCAGCAGCATAAAAACCAGATTGCCGGTGATGCGGCTTTGTATGAGCGACGAGGACGGGTTGGCGAACGCGTTCTGCAGCATGCTCATCATCATGAGCCCGGGAATCAGGAACGACGTGTAGGGCACGGTGCCGTACACGGTGACGCGCCCTTCCAGCACGTGGGCGAACACCAGCAGATACAGCAGCGCCGTGATGACGGGGGCGGCGATGGTCTGGAAGCTGACCTTCCAGAAGCGCAGCAATTCCTTGCGCAGCAGGGTCGGAAAGCCGGAACCCGCGTCCAGGCGGGGCTGCACCAGCGGCTGGCCGGCAGACGTGGCGGGCTGGGTCATGATGAGATCTCTTCGGGTTGCAGGGCGCGCGCGCCGGGCTCGTCGTCCTGATGCATGATGCGCACGAAGGCGTCTTCCAGGTCCACGCCGCCGACGCGGGCCAGGAGAGCCTGGGTGGTGTCCAGCGCCACGATGCGACCGCCCTTGAGCATGGCGATGCGATTGCAGAGCGCCTCGGCTTCTTCAAGGTAGTGCGTGGTCAGCATGATGGTGTGGCCGGCCTTGTTCAGCCGCGAGATGAACTCCCACAGCGTGCGGCGCAGGTCCACGTCGACGCCGGCGGTCGGCTCGTCCAGAACGATGACCGGCGGCCGGTGCACCAGCGCCTGCGCCACCAGCACGCGGCGCTTCATGCCGCCCGACAGCGCGCGCATGTTGGAGTTGGCCTTGTCGGCCAGGCCCAGGTTGAACAGGATTTCGTCGATCCAGTCGTCATTCTTGCGCAGGCCGAAATACCCGGACTGGATGCGCAGCGTTTCGCGCACGGTAAAGAACGGGTCATAGACCAATTCTTGCGGCACGACGCCCAGCGCCCGCCGTGCCGACTTGTAGTCGGCCACGACGTCGTATCCACAGACGGTGGCGCGGCCCGCGGTGGCGTGCGCCAGGCCCGCCAGAATGGAAATGAGCGTGGTCTTGCCCGCGCCGTTGGGACCGAGCAGGCCGAAGAACTCGCCGTGCTCGATATTCAGGCTGACATTGTCCAGCGCCTGGAAGCCGGGCCGGGGCGTGCGCCCGAGCAGCTTCTGCCAGCCGCGCTGGCGCGGCGAGTAGATCTTGGAGACGTTTTCTAGGCTGACGGCGGACATGACGGGGGGAGATGGCCCGAAAAGAGCGAATTGACCATTATATAAGCGCGATGTGGCGGAAACCGGGGATGGCCCCGGTGGCGATGGGGGCGGCGCACTGTTGCGTCCCCCAAAACAATCGGCCCGGCGGACCCCCGAGGGGTCGCGCCGGGCCGAGGCAAGCCTGAGCGAATCTTTACTTGTTGCGCTGGTTCAGCGCCTGGATCAGGCCGTCGATACCGTTCTGGTTGATCTGCTGGGCGAACTGGTTGCGGTAGTTCTCGATCAGCCAGATGCCTTCGACGTTCATGTCGTAGATCTTCCAGCCTTGGGGCGTCTTTTCCAGGCGGTAATCCACGCCCACCGGCTGGCTGTTGGACTGGCTGATCAGGGTGCGCACGACCACGTCGTCGGCCTTGGGATCGCCGCGGAACGGCAGGCCGGTGATGGTGGTGCTGGACGTGACGCGGGTCAGCGCGCCGCTGTACGTGCGGATCAGCGTGCCGCGGAAGGCGTCGGCCAGCGCGGTTTTCTGCTGGTCGGAGGCCTGGCGCCAGTAGCGGCCGGCGGCCAGGCGCGTGGTCTTCTGGAAATTGACGTACGGCAGGATGTGCTGGTCAACGACTTCGTTGATGCGGGCGGTGTTGCCGGCCCGCAGCGCGCCGTCGGACTTCAGGACCGCGAGGGCCTCGTTGGCGGCGGCCAGGACGAACTGCTCGGGCGGGCCGTTGGGGTCCGGCTTGGCGTTCGCGGCCGTGGCGGCCGCCAGGCCGACGAGGCCCGTGAAAACCAGCCGCTGCAACAGAGAGGGAATGGAAAATCGCATCAAATCTCCTTCAAATACCGAAAGCGCAAGGCCTCAGCTTACTTGTTCGCGGGTTGCGGCGCAGGCACGGGGGCCGGCGCGGGCGCGGCGGGGGTGTCGTCGTCGCCGTCGTCTTCGTAGTTGGGCAGCGAGCCTTCCTCGTCCACGCGGTGGCCCAGCACCATGGCGGCACGGCGTTGCAGGAAGGCGTCGCGCACGAAGCTGTACGGGTCGAGCGCCACGCGGTCGATGGTGTCGGTGGTGTCGAGCAGGCTGGCGCGCGTGTCGACGATGCGCAGGCCCCACAGCGAGTTGCGCAGGCGCACGTTGTCGATCGAGTCCACGCCCATGTAGCCGTAGGTGGTGCCGTACAGGTCGCCGACCAGGCCGACGCCGTCGCGCACGCTGGAGGCGCCGAAGAACGGCAGCACCAGGTACGGACCCTGGCTGAAGCCCCAGACGCCCAGCGTGGTGCCGAAGTCGTTGGGGATCTTGCGCGCGCCATTGGCCGAGGCGACGTCGAAGCAGCCGCCCACGCCCATGGTCGTGTTGAACAGGAAGCGGCCCAGCGTGTTGACGAAGTCGTGGCCGCGGCCCTGCAGGAAGCTGTTGGTGCCGGACCAGAGGTCGCCGACGTTGCTGAAGATGTTGTGGATGCAGCTGCGCACCGGCTGCGGCGTCACGAACGTGTAGGCCTGCGCAACCGGCTTGAACACCGCGCGGTCGACGGTGTCGTTGAACTGGTAGACGCCGCGGTTGAAGCCTTCCCAGGGGTCGCGCGGATCCGGATTCTTGGGGGCGGCGCAACCAGCCATCAGCGCGCCCGCGGCGGCGACAGTGGCAATTCGGGAAATAGCTTTCTTATTCATGTTCCGGGTATCCCTATCAACAATTCTTTTGTTATCGCGACGGCGAGACGCAGCGTTGTAACAGCTTGATGGCGCCGCGCCTTTAGTCCTGGGCTTTGGGGGCCGATTCCGGCGCGGCGGTCGTGCCTTGCTTTTCCGCCGAGCCGTACAGGAACTGGCTGATCAGCTGCTCCAGGACCACGGCGCTTTGTGTATAGCGGATTTTTCCGCCGTCGGTAAAGTTATCTTCCTCGCTGCCGGCGGTCAGGCCCAGGTATTGCTCGCCCAAAAGGCCGGAGGTCAGGATGGCCGCCGACGAGTCCTTGGGGAACTGGTAGGCCGTCTCCAGATCGACCGACACAATCGCCTGGAAGGTCTTGTCGTCGAAGGAAATGCCCGTGACCCGGCCCACCACCACGCCGGCGCTCTTGACCGGCGCGCGCACCTTGAGGCCGCCTACGTTATCGAAGTTGGCGGTCACGGTATAGGTCGGGGCAAAGGAAAACGTGCTCAAGTTGCCGGCGCGCAACGCCAGGAACCCAAGCGCGATCGCGCCCAGCAATACAAACAGGCCTACCCAGAAGTCGGTTTTTTCGCGTGACATGATCGATCCGTATCAATTTCCAAACATCAAGGCGGTGAGCAGGAAGTCCAGCCCGAGAACCGCCAGGGAGCCCACGACCACGGTGCGCGTGGTGGCGCGGGCAACGCCTTCGGGGGTGGGCTTGGCCTGCCAGCCTTCATAAAGCGCCACCAGCGTCACCGTGACGCCGAAGACGACGCTCTTGATGGCGCCGTTGGCGACGTCTTTCCATACATCGACGCCGTTCTGCATCTGCGACCAGAAGGCGCCTGCGTCCACACCGATGAGCAGCACGCCCACGACCCAGCCGCCCAGGATGCCCACCATGGAGAACACAGCCGCCAGGATGGGCATGGCGATGATGCCGCCCCACAGGCGCGGCACGAGCACGCGGCGGATCGGGTCGACGGCCATGACTTCCATGGCCGACAGCTGTTCGCCCGCTTTCATCAGCCCGATCTCGGCGGTGAGCGAGGTGCCGGCGCGCCCCGCAAAGAGCAGTGCAGTGACCACCGGACCCAGTTCGCGTACCAGCGACAGGGCCACCAGCAAGCCCAATGCCTCCTCGGAGCCGTAGCGGTTCAGCGTGTAATAACCCTGCAGACCCAGCACGAAGCCCACGAACATGCCGGAGACGGCAATGATCAGCAGCGAATAATTGCCGATGAAGTGGACCTGCTGAGACACCAGGCGCGGCCGCGACAGCGCGATGCCGCTGCGCGCCAGCATGGCGCCGAAGAAGCGGGTGAAGTAGCCGATGCCGGCGACGCGGGAGCGCACCCAGTGGCCCAGTACGGCGACGGCGTTATTGGAAGCGCTCATGCTTTGCGCCCTTTCTGTTGCGACAGCCATTTCTGGAAGGCGGGCGTTTCGGGATACTGGAACGCGACCGGACCGTCCGGCTGGCCCTTGAGGAATTGCTGGACGTAGGGGTCCGGCGAGGCGGCCAGCATCTGCGGCGTGCCGGCGGCAGCCAGTTGGCCGCGGCCCACCAGATAGACCTGGTCCGCGATGGCAAAGGATTCCTGCACGTCGTGGGTGATCAGCACCGAGGCGCAGCCCAGCCGGTCGGCAAGGCTGCGGATCAGGCGGGCGGTGATGCCCAGCGAGATCGGGTCCAGCCCCGCGAAGGGTTCGTCGTACAGGATGAGTTCCGGCTCAAGCACCACGGCGCGGGCCAGTGCCACGCGCCGCGCCATGCCGCCGGATATTTCGGAGACCTTCAGGTGCGCGGCGGCGCGCAGGCCGACGGCATCCAGCTTGTCGAGCACGCGGTCGGTGACTTCGGCCTCGCTGATGCGCGTGTGTTCGCGCAGCGGAAACGCCACGTTCTCGAAGACGTTCAGGTCGGTGAACAGCGCGCCCTGCTGGAACAGCACCCCCATGCGCTTGCGCAGGGATTGCACTTCGGCGCGGGAGGCTGCGCCGATATCCTGGCCGAATGCCAGCACGCGGCCCTGCTGGGCGGTGATCTGGCCGGTGGCCGCACGCAGCAGCGTGGTCTTGCCGGAACCGGAGCCGCCCATGACTGCCACCACCTGGCCCGCCCGGACGTCCATGGAAATATCGCGCAAGACGGTGAAATCACCGTAGCCAAGCGCCACACCTTCCAGGCGCAGGGCGAATTCCGGGGTGCTGCTGGTTTGAGCGGGCATGGGCAACGAAAGGGAGTTTCGGCGGCGGAGCTTGCCCTGCGGTCCTGTCGACACGCGGGACCGAGGACCTGGCCGGCGCGGGCAAGACAGACTGCGTCGGGAAGCGCCCTGTTACTCAGATACCGGGGCAAGCGTAAGCGTTCGCTCCCGGCGGCGAGGCGCCATTGTAGCCCGACGCTGTGTAATCACAATTGGAGCGGCCGCCCGTGGAACAGTGTTTTCGGCTTCAGGAACAATCGGGTCGTCGCCGTGTCGGTGCTGATGGCGTTTGCCGATGCTCCATGGGTGTCTGACACCCTTGAGGCACTGGCCCGGCACACACGGCTCCTACACGGGTGTCAGACACCCATTCCGGACAGACCGCCGCCAGCACTCAACGTCGCGCCTGAGCCGCCGCCGTTTCCCGGGCCAGCCGCTGGATCAGTTCCGCCGTCGACTCGCGACGCGCCAGCGGTGCGCCCTGGCCGGCCCACAGGGACAGGACATTGATGTTGCCGCTCTTGCCGCCCGCCGTGCGCATGGGCCGGGTCAGGGCGTTCTGCAGCGGATACGGCAGGATGTCGCCGCCGATGGCGTCCACATCACGCATGAAGGCATTGGCGATGCCGCGCGCCGGGCGGCCGGAGAAGCCGCGAGTGATCCGGGATTGTTCGGCGCGGGAGGCCGCCACGACCGCCTTGTAGGCGTCGCTGATGCCGGATTCTTCCGTGGTGAGGAAGGCCGTCCCCATTTGGGCGAAGTCGGCGCCCAGCGCCAGGGCGGCCGCGATGCCGCGCCCGTCCATGATCCCGCCCGACGCGATGACTGGCACCGAGACGGCGTCCGCCACCTGCGGGACCAGTGCCATGGTGCCGATCATGGACGCCTCGAACGTGTCGAGGAACGTGCCGCGGTGGCCGCCCGCCTCCGCGCCCTGCGCCACGATGGCGTCAACGCCGTCCTGCTCCAGCGCTTGCGCCTCGCGGACGGTCGTGGCCGTGCCCACGGTCAGGATGCCGAGTTCGCGGCAGCGGGCCAGCGCTTCGGCCGGCAGGCGGCCGAAGGTGAAGCTGAGGACGGCGGGCCGGATGCGCAGCACGGCCTCGAGCTGGCCCGGCAGCGGATCGGCCTGCGGGCCGGGGGCCTCGGGCGCCGGCAGACCAAGTTGCTCGTGATAGCGCGCCATCAGGGCCAGCATCCGGCTCGCATCGCCCTGCATGGGCTCTGGCGGCACGGATGCGAACAGGTTGATGGCGAACGGGCGATCCGTGCGGGCGCGGACCCCTTCGGCCGCCGCCTCGATCTGTTCGGGCGTCATGTACGCCCCGCCGAGCGATCCCAGGGCGCCCGCCTTCGATGCCTCCGCCACCATGTCCACCGTGGTGGCGCCGCCCGCCATGGGCGCCTGGATGATGGGATGGATCAGCTTGAGCAGTTCAATCAAAGGGGTGGCCATGGGAAAACTCCTGGGAGGTTATTGGAGCTGGATGTTTCCAGCCTTGATGACGTGCGCCCACTTGTCGCTTTCGGTTTTGATGAAGGCGGCGAATTCCTCGGGCGTGCCGCCGCCGGCCTGGCTGCCGGTGTCGGCAATGGCCTTCTGCACATCCGGGTCCTTCAGGATGCGGTTGAATTCGGCATTGAGCTTGGCGATGATCGGCGCGGGCGTACCGGCGGGCGCCACGATGCCCTGCCAGTTGTAGGACTCGAAGCCCGGCAGGCCGGATTCGGCCATGGTGGGTACATCGGGCAGCACGTCCAGGCGCTTGGCGGATGTGACGGCGATCGGGTGGATCTTCTTGCCCTGAATGGCGGGCAGCGCGGAATAGCCCATTTCGAACATCATCGCGATGTGGCCGCCCATGAGATCGGTCGCAGCCAGGCTGCCGCCCTTGTAGGGCACGTGGACGATGTCGATGTTGGCCTGCTCGCGGAACATTTCGCCCGACAAGTGGTGCGCGCCGCCCACGCCGGACGAGCCGAAGGTCAGCTTGCCCGGTTCCTTCTTGGCCAGTGCGATCAGGTCGGCCAGCGTCTTGACCGGCAGTTCGTTGTTCACGCTCAGGACCAGCGGGCTGTTCTCGATCAGGATGATCGGGGCCAGATCCTTTTGCGGGTTGTAGGGCATTTCCTTCATCAGCGACCGGTTGACCGCCATCGGGGCCAGGTTGCCCGTGCCGATCGTGTAGCCGTCCGGGGCCGCCTTGGCGATGAGGTTGGTGCCGACCACGCCGCCTGCGCCCGCCTTGTTTTCGACAACGATGGGCTGGCCCAGCGATTCGCCCAGCTTGCGGGCCAAGAGGCGCACGCGGGTGTCGGCAAAACCGCCCGGCGCGTAGGGCACGATCATAGTCACGGGTTTGGCGGGCCATTCGCCGGTCTGGGCTTGGGCAGCGCCGCCAAAGGCGGCGGTGGCGGCCAGGGCGGCGATCAGGGGGCGTAGTGCTTTCATGCTGGGAACTCCTCTTTACCTGCTTTCTAATTGCTGTGTGGTTGGCCCGAAGGGCCGATGGCATTATGCCCAGCGCCATTGCCGTCTGTCGTGACTTTTCCCAGCGCCCACGCCGACGCCGCCAGCAACGCCGCGCTGGCCGCCAGCACCTGCGGCAGGCCGGCGCCCCAGCGCGCCGCCCACGAGGCCAGCAACGGCCCCAGAATCTGCCCCGCCGCAAACGCCGCCGTCATGATGGCCGCCGCCCGCGGCGCCGCCGGGCCGGACAGGCGGCGCGCGGTCAGCATGCCCGCCTGCGTGATCACCATGAAGGTGCCGCCGACCAGCAGCGCTGCCAGGATCACGGCGGCGATGTGGTGCCACAGCGCCACGGTCAGCATGCCGGCCGCCATCAGCGCCTGCGCGCCGCGCCACACCTGCCGGTCGTCTCGGCCGCGCGCCAGCCGCGGGACCAGCAGGCACGACAGCGCCGCCGCCATGCCAAAAAGGGGCCAGGCCCAGCCGAAGATCGCCGGGTCGGGAAAGATCTCTTTGGCCATGGCCGGCAGAAAGGTGGCGGGAATGATGTAGCCGACCCCGAAGACACCGTAGTGCAGCGACAGCGCGGCGATGCCGCGCGGCAGGCGGGTTTGCGGCGCGTCAGCAGCCGTCCGTCGCACGGGAGGCGATTGCCGGCTGAGTCCGGGCCACGCCGCCACGGACAACGCCAGCGCCAGGCCGCCCAGCGCGGTCCAGGTCACGCCGGCGCTCGCGTGCGAGGCCATCAAGGCCAGACAGGCCAATCCCGTCAGCGCAATGCCCGCGCCCACGCCTGCATACGTCACCGCCGAAGCCGCGGCCTCGCGCGGGTCGCCGGCGGGCACCGGCCGCCATGCGACGACGCAGATGAAGGCACTGGCGCTGGCATAGCCGGCCGCCAGCCGCAGCACCGACCAGCCCGCCACGCTGTTGAGCATTGGCATGGCCAGCGTCAGCGCGGCCACGGCGGCCAGGCTGGCCGCCAGCGTGATGCGCAGCCGGCGCACCGGCCAGACGATCGCCGCCAGCGCGCCCAACAGATAGCCCGCGTAATTGGCCGACGCCATCCAGCCGCCCTGCGCCAGCGACAGGCCGGACTCCTGCGCCATCAGCGGCCATAACGGCGTGAAGGCGAAGCGGCCGATGCCCATGGCCGCCGCCAGCGCAAGCGCCGCGGGCCAAGCCAGGCTTGCGGCGCTGGCCGAGGGGTGGGGGGAAGGGAAAGCAGGCGTTGACATGGAGCCTACTCTACGGCTGTACTTATATCTTGAATAGTGAATTATTAAGAACGTGAGTTCCCAAAATGAGAAACTTGGATCTCGACGCGCTGCAAATCTTCAAGACCGTCGCGGATCAGGGTGGCGTGGCGCGCGCCGCCGCGCATCTGAACCGCGTGCAGTCCAATGTGTCGACGCGCCTGAAGCAGTTGGAATCCTCGCTGGGAACGCCGCTCTTTCGGCGGCAGAACCGCCGGCTGGTGCTGTCGGATCAGGGCCGCGTGCTGCTGTCCTACGCCGACCGCCTGCTGCGCCTGTCCGATGAGGCGCAGGCGGCCGTCCGGGAAGGCGCCCTGCAGGGCGTGCTGCGCATCGGCACCATGGAAAGCACGGCCGCCGCCCGCCTGCCCCCCATCCTGGCGGCCTATCACGCGGCCTGGCCGCAGGTGCGGATCGAGCTGGTCACCGGCACCTCGGGCGCATTGGCCGCCAAGGTGCGCAATTACGAGATCGAGGCTGCCTTCGTGGCGCAACCCTTCCCCGCAGAGGGACTGGCGGCGATGGATGCGTTCAGGGAGGAATTGGCGCTGATCTCGCCGTTGGCGTGGGATCCGATCGGCAGTCCGAAAGACCTGGGCAACCGGAGCGTCATCGCCTTTGCGGCGGGCTGCTCATACCGGCGCATTCTGGAGTCGTGGTTGAACCAGGAGGGCATTGCGCCCGGCAAGGTGATGGAGTTTGCGTCGTATCACGCCATCGTGGCGTGTGTGGCAGCGGGAACCGGGGTGGCGATCGTGCCGCGGTCCGTGCTGGCGGTGCTGGGGGCGGAGCATTCGGTGCGCGTGGGCGCGTTGTCCGGGTCCCATGGGCAGGCGCTTACCCAGCTGATCTGGCGCGCCGACGACGACACGCCGGCATTGCAGGCGCTGCGCAGCCGGCTTGCGCCGCCGCAGAATTGATAGATGCGCGCGGGGCCGCGCGCATCGTCAGGCCAGCGATCAGAAGCGGTAACCAACGCCCACCGTGGCCACCCACGGATCGATGCGCGCGGTGCCGACACGTTCGCCGTCCAGCGTCACCTTCGACTTGATGTCGATGTAGCGGATGTCGGCGTTCATGAACCAGCGATCATTGATCTTGATGTCCGCGCCCAGTTGCGCGGCCACGCCCCAGGAATCGCCCAGCTTCAGGTTCGAGCCCTTGAGCGCGCCCTCGGCCTTGGTGTCGAAGAAGTGGGTGTAGTTGATGCCGACGCCGATGTACGGCTGGATCATGCTGTCGGGCAGGATGTGCCATTGCAGGCTGAGCGTGGGGGGCAGTTGCTTGGAGGAGCCGATCTTGCCCAGGCCGCCGCTGCCGCTGACGTCATGCTGGAAGGGCCAGGCGCCGAGCAGTTCGATGCCGATGTTGCGGGTGGCCATGTAGGCGAGGGTGAAGCTGGGGCGCACGTTGTTGTTCACGTCCAGCTTGACGCTGCCGTCGAGCACGGTGCCATTGTTTTGCGAGGGGCGGACTTGCGTGACGCCGACGCGGAACAGCACGTCGCCCGCTTCGTGGGCGTGGGCGGGAGCGGCAAAGGCGCCGGCAGCGATCAAACCGGCAATGGCGGTGGCGCGGATACGCCCGTTCAGCGAAAACATTTTCTTCTCCGATCTTTCCGTGTGGGGTGAGACGACAGGTTCTCAGACCGCCCCGTCCCCGTTCTTGACGTGTGTCAATTCGTGAAAAGACCGTTTTCAGAAAGTGGTTATGTCGCAACAACTGCGGTTAACCGCAACGCAAGGGCAAAAAAAACGCCGCCGGTGCGCGAGGCAACCGGCGGCGTTGATATGTCGCAATACGATCAACGCGGCAATTCACTGCTTCCCATCAGGTAGGCGTCGACCGAGCGCGCACACTGGCGGCCTTCGCGGATGGCCCACACGACCAGCGACTGGCCGCGGCGCATGTCGCCGGCGGTGAAGACCTTTTCCACATTGGTGCGGTAGTCGTCGGTGTTGGCGCGCACATTGCCGCGGCCATCGCGGTCCACGCCGAACGCGTCCAGCACGTTCTGCACCGGCGACACGAAGCCCATGGCCAGCAGCACCAGATCCGCCTTGATCTCGAACTCCGAGCCTTCGACTTCGCGCATCTTCATCTGGCCGGTGGCGTCGTCCTTGAACCATTCGACGCGCGCGCCGACCAGCTTCTCGACCTTGCCGTTGGCGCCCTTGAGCAGCTTGGTGGTCACCGACCAGTCGCGCTCGCAGCCTTCCTCGTGCGAGGACGACGTGCGCATCTTCAGCGGCCAGTACGGCCACGTCATGGTCTTGTTTTCGGACTCGGGCGGCTGGGGCATCAGTTCGAACTGCGTGACCGATGCGGCGCCGTGGCGGTTGCTGGTGCCGACGCAGTCGGAACCCGTATCGCCGCCGCCGATCACCACCACGTGCTTGCCCTTGGCCAGCGTCTGGTTGGTGAGGCGGTCGCCCGCCACGGCCTTGTTCTGCTGACGCAGAAAGTCCATGGCGAAGTACACGCCGTCGAGCTCGCGGCCCGGCACCGGCAGATCGCGCGGCGTTTCCGAGCCACCGCTCATCACGACGGCGTCGAATTCGGCCATCAGCGATTTCGGGGTGCGCACCGTCAAGCCATCGGCAACGGGATCCTTCGGATCGCCGACGTAGGTCGACGGCGCGAATTCCACGCCCTCGGCTTCCATCTGCGAGATGCGGCGGTCGATCTGGTGCTTTTCGAGCTTGAAGTCGGGGATGCCGTAGCGCAGCAGGCCGCCGATGCGGTCGCTCTTTTCGAACAGGGTCACGGAGTGGCCAGCACGCGCCAGTTGCTGCGCGCATGCCATGCCGGCCGGGCCCGAGCCCACGACGGCGACCTTCTTGCCCGTCTTGCGCGCCGGCACTTGCGGCGCGACCCAGCCTTCGGCCCAACCCTTGTCGATGATCGCGTGCTCGATGGACTTGATGCCCACGGCGTCGCTGTTGATGTTCAAGGTACAGGCGGCTTCGCAGGGCGCCGGGCAGATGCGGCCCGTGAACTCCGGGAAGTTGTTGGTGGAATGCAGGACGTCCAGCGCGCGGCGCCAGTCCTGCTTGTACACCAGGTCATTCCAGTCCGGGATGATGTTGTTGACCGGGCAGCCGTTGTTGCAGAACGGGATGCCGCAGTCCATGCAGCGCGCCGCCTGCTGCTTGGCCTGATCGTCGGTCAGGTGCAGCACGAATTCGCGCCAGTTCTTCAGCCGCTTCTGCGGGGCCTCGGAGGCCTCCTGCAGACGCTGAAATTCCATAAATCCAGTGATCTTTCCCATGGTATCCCTCACGCAGCCAGTTGTTGCGGGTTGGCTGCACGCCACATTTCACCCAATGCGCGGCGGTAGTCCGTCGGCATGATCTTCACGAATTTGCCGCGCGAGGCTTCCCAGTCGCCCAGGATTTCGCGGGCACGGTAGCTGCCGGTGTAGCGGAAGTGATCTTCCACCAGGCGGCGCAGGATGGACTCGTCCGTCTCGCGTTCGCCACCGCGCTGCGCGCTGTGCCAGATGTCGATGTTGTTCAGCGACTGCTGCTCGGCGTGCGGCACGACCGATTCCAGTTCCACCATCGACAGGTTCACACGGTGCTTGAGCGTGCGGTCCGGATCCCAGACGTACGCCACGCCGCCGGACATGCCCGCCGCGAAGTTGCGGCCGGTGGAACCCAGCACGACGACGGTGCCGCCGGTCATGTATTCGCAGCCGTGATCGCCGGTGCCTTCCACGACGGTTGCTGCGCCCGAGTTGCGCACCGCGAAACGCTCGCCCGCCACGCCGTTGAAGAACGCCTCGCCTGCCAGCGCGCCGTACAGCACGGTGTTGCCGGCAATGATGTGGTCGGGGCCGAAGCCGCGGAAGTCGTTGGGCGAGCGCACGATGATGCGGCCGCCGGACAGACCCTTGCCCACGTAGTCGTTGCCTTCGCCCACCAGGTCCATCGTGATGCCGTGCGCCAGGAACGCGCCGAAGCTCTGGCCGGCGGTGCCGTTGCACTGGATGTGGATGGTGTCGTCGGGCAGGCCGTCATGGCCGTAGCGCGAGGCCACGGCGCCGGACAGCATCGCGCCGATCGTGCGGTTGCGGTTGCGCACCGGCACGATGAACGACACCTTCTCGCCACGCTCCAGCGCGGGCTTGCTGCGCTCGATCAGCAGGTGATCCAACGCACCGGCCAGACCGTGATCCTGCTCTTCGGTCTGGTGCACTTCGGCGTCGGACACCGTCTGGTGGAACACGCGGGTGAAGTCCAGCCCTTGTGCCTTCCAGTGCTCAACGCCCGAACGCATGTCCAGCAGATCGGCGCGGCCGATCAGGTCGTCGAACTTGCGGATGCCCAGTTGGGCCATGATTTCACGGACTTCTTCGGCGATGAAGAAGAAGAAGTTCACGACGTGCTCGGGCTTGCCCTGGAACTTCTTGCGCAGCGCGGGATCCTGCGTGGCCACGCCCACCGGGCAGGTGTTCAGGTGGCACTTGCGCATCATGATGCAGCCTTCGACGACCAGCGGCGCGGTCGCGAAGCCGAATTCGTCGGCGCCCAGCAGCGCACCGATGACGACGTCGCGGCCGGTCTTCATCTGGCCGTCGGCCTGCACGCGGATGCGGCTGCGCAGGCGGTTCAGCACCAGCGTCTGCTGCGTTTCGGCCAGGCCCAGTTCCCAGGGCGTGCCCACGTGCTTGATGGACGACACCGGCGACGCGCCCGTGCCGCCGTCATGGCCGGCGATCACGACGTGGTCGGCCTTGGCCTTGGCCACGCCCGCGGCCACCGTGCCCACGCCGACTTCGGACACCAGCTTGACCGAGATCGAGGACTTGGAATTGACGTTCTTCAGGTCGTGGATCAGCTGCGCCAGATCTTCGATCGAGTAGATGTCATGGTGCGGAGGGGGCGAGATGAGGCCCACGCCGGGCACCGAGTAGCGCAGCTTGGCGATGTATTCCGACACCTTGTGACCGGGCAGCTGGCCGCCTTCGCCGGGCTTGGCGCCCTGCGCCATCTTGATCTGGATCTGGTCGGCGGACGACAGGTACTCGGCGGTCACGCCGAAACGGCCCGACGCCACCTGCTTGATCTTCGAACGCAGCGAGTCGCCCCGCTTGAGTTCGACGTCGGCTTCGATGCGGTCCGTGCCCAGCACCGAGGCCAGCGTGTCGCCGTCCTTGATGGTGCTCTTGCCTTCGCGCATTTCGGCGCGGTAGCGCAGTTCGTCCTCGCCGCCTTCGCCGGTGTTGGACTTGCCGCCGATACGGTTCATGGCAACGGCCAGCACCGAGTGGGCTTCGGTCGAGATCGAGCCCAGCGACATGGCGCCGGTGGCAAAGCGCTTGACGATTTCCTTGGCCGGCTCGACGTCGTCCAGCGGGATGGCGCGCGACGGGTCGAAGCGGAACTCGAACAGGCCGCGCAGGGTCATGTGGCGACGGCTCTGGTCGTTGATGATCTGCGCGTACTCCTTGTACGTGCGGTAGTTGTTGGCGCGCGACGCGTGCTGCAGCTTGGCGATCGAATCCGGCGTCCACATGTGCTCTTCGCCGCGGACGCGGTAGGCGTATTCGCCGCCGGCGTCCAGGTCGTTGGCAAGCACGGGGTCGGTGCTGAAGGCGGCGCGGTGCTGGCGCAGCGCTTCTTCGGCGACCTGGAAGATGCCGATGCCTTCGATGTTGGAAGCGGTGCCGGTGAAGTACTTGTTCACCAGGGCGCTCTGCAGGCCAACGGCTTCGAAGATCTGCGCGCCGGTGTAGGACATGTACGTGGAAATGCCCATCTTGGACATGACCTTGTTCAGGCCCTTGCCCAGCGCCTTGATGTAGTTCTTCACGGCCTTTTCGGGGTCATTCATCTTGCCCAGCGATTCGAGCGCCAGGTAGGGGTGAATGGCTTCGGCGCCGTAGCCGCCCAGGAGCGCGAAGTGATGCACTTCGCGGGCCGAACCGGTTTCGACGACGAGACCCGTGTTGGTGCGCAGGCCGGCGCGGATCAGGTGCTGGTGCACGGCCGACGTGGCCAGCAGCGCAGGGATGGCCACGCGCTCGCTGTCGACCAGGCGGTCCGACACGATCAGGATGTTGTAGCCGCTGCGCACCGCGTCGACGGCGCGCGCGCACAAGGCCGCCACGCGGGCTTCGATGCCCTCGGGACCCCAGGCGGCGGGGTACGTGATGTCCAGTTCAAAGCTGCGGAATTTCTTGCCCGTGACCTGGTCGATGTCGCGGATCTGCGCCATGGCGGCGAAGTCCAGCACCGGCTGGGACACTTCCAGGCGCAGCGGCGGGTTGACGTTGTTGATGTCCAGCAGGTTCGGCTTGGGACCGATGAAGGACACCAGCGACATCACGAGCTGTTCGCGGATCGGGTCGATCGGCGGGTTCGTGACCTGGGCGAACAGCTGGCGGAAATAGTTGTAGAACGGCTTGGCGCGGTCCGACAGCACGGCCAGCGGGGCATCATTGCCCATCGAGCCGATGACTTCCTCGCCGCTCGATGCCATGGGCTCCAGGATGAACTTGTAGTCTTCCTGGGTCCAGCCGAATGCCTGTTGGCGGTCCAGCAGCGACACGGCCGATTGCGTGGCCACGGCGACCTGACGCGGCGCGGGCAGCGATTCCAGCTTGATCTGCAGGCGTTCGATCCACTGGCGGTACGGACGGCTGTTGGCCAACTGCAGCTTGATCTCGGCGTCGTCGATGATGCGGCCTTGTTCCAGGTCGATCAGGAACATCTTGCCCGGCTGCAGGCGCCACTTCTTGACGATGCGGTTTTCGGGGATCGACAGCGTGCCGGCTTCGGAAGCCAGGATGACCATGTCGTCGTCGGTGACCAGGTAGCGGGCAGGACGCAGGCCGTTGCGGTCCAGCGTGGCGCCGATCTGGCGGCCATCGGTGAACGCGACTGCGGCGGGGCCGTCCCACGGCTCCATCATGGCGGCGTGGTACTCATAGAAAGCGCGGCGGCTTTCGTCCATCTGCGTGTGCTGTTCCCAGGCTTCCGGGATCATCATCATCATGGCGTGGGCCAGCGAGTAGCCCGAATTCACCAGCAGTTCCAGGCAGTTGTCGAACGTCGCGGTGTCCGACTGGCCTTCGTAGACGATGGGGTACAGCTTTTTCAGATCGTCGCCCAGCACGGCCGACTGCATCATGCCTTCGCGGGCGCGCAGCCAGTTGAAGTTGCCCTTCACCGTATTGATTTCGCCGTTGTGGGCAATCATGCGGTACGGGTGGGCCAGCGGCCAGGCGGGGAACGTGTTGGTCGAGAAACGCTGGTGGACCAGCGCCAGCGCGGACACCGTGCGGGTGTCGGCCAGGTCGCGGTAGTAGCGGCCGACCTGATCGGCCAGCAGCAGGCCCTTGTAGACCACGGTACGCACCGAGGCCGAGGGCACGAAGTATTCCTTGCCGTGCGCCAGATGCATGTTCTGGATGGCGTGGCTGGCGGTCTTGCGGATGACGTAGAGCTTGCGTTCCAGCGCGTCCGGCACCATCACGTCGGCGCCGCGGCCGATGAACAGCTGGCGGATCACGGGTTCGCAGTCGCGGACGGTGGGCGACATGGGCATGTCGACATCCACCGGCACGTCGCGCCAGCCCAGCACGACCTGGCCCTCGGCGCGCACCGAGCGCTCCAGTTCCTGTTCGCAGGCCAGGCGCGAGGCCGTTTCCTTGGGCAGGAACACCATGGCCACGCCGTACTCGCCGGGCGGGGGCAGGATGATGCCTTGCTGGCTGAGTTCGTCGCGGTACAGCGTGTCGGGGATCTGGATCAGGATGCCTGCGCCGTCGCCCATGAGCTTGTCTGCGCCGACCGCGCCGCGGTGGTCCAGGTTCTCAAGAATCTTCAGACCCTGCTGGATGATCGCGTGGCTTTTCTTGCCCTTGATGTGGGCAACGAAGCCGACGCCGCAGGCATCATGTTCGTTCTTGGGGTTGTACAGGCCCTGGGCCGAAGGCAGGCCGATGCGGGTCGCATCGATGGCAACTGCCTTGGAGGTGGGACAGGATTCGGTCGGGGTAATTTGGGGCATGGCGCGCTCCGCAGTGGGCCTGCGTCTAATGTTGCAGTGCAGGAGTCGGACAATACCCCCGACGCAAGTAGGGTGCAACAGGAACAAACGGGGTATGACCCTAATTAAATAGGTGCGCCGTCATAGTGCGTGAATATAGGGACATAACACCGGCCGCGCCGTTATTGGCTGTCGCCGGAGCAGGTCTTTTGTCGCAGTGACTCGGGCGTCCAAAGCGGTGCAAAATCACGCTATACGTCCCTATTTAAAGGCATGTTTTTCTGTGCGCGATCAACCTCAGGTGTGGCGAAATTGCACCTTGTCGTCGCGCAGGTCCCTCGATGATGTGAGTCAAGCGCACGAGCAGATCGTGTTTTTGCGGCGCCGACTCCGCGGGTTGCCCGAATGCCTTGCGGCGGCAGCGCGGCACCGCAATGTCCGGACGCAGACAAACAAAACCCGCCGTGATGGCGGGTCGGGGGGTCAGGAGTTGTTGACCGGTGGTGTGGTGGTCGGTGGCGTCGGCGGGCTGGACTCATTGTCCGCGGGCGCCGCGGCCGGTTTCTTGCGGGGCCGGCCACGCTGGCCGGGCGCCACACGCCGGCTGGCCGTATGAGCCAGGCTGGCAATAAAGCTGGGACCGCCCAGCGCCCACTGGCCAGAGACCGCCTGGTCGATGCGTTGGGTTTCCTCGCGCGACAGCCCATCCTGAAGCCGCTTGCGGTAATTGGCCTGCCGGTCGAACGGCGTGTTGCCGCAAGCCCAGTAGTCGGCGTGATCGGACTGCCATTGGGCCGGCGCGGCGCTGGTGTTGCCGGTATGGCTGGACGCGGACGACCAGGGCCACGAATCGGGGTCCTGCGAAGCCCCGCTGCGAACCGGATACGTTTCCAGCCAGACCAGCGAGGGCAGCACCCACGCGCCGGGTTCCAGCAGCGCCGACCGGTAACGGCCGGCGAACACCCGCCCGCCGCGCAGCCGCGCCGCAAGATTGCGGCCCAGCGTCTGCATCAGCCGCGGCAGGCCTTCTTCGTCTGCGGGCGTGGCAAGCAGCAGGATGCGGTCGTTGGCGAGGAGCCAGCCATGCACCGATACGCGGTGCCGCTGGGCCGACTCGCCCAGCCACGTGGCGAGCTGATTCAGGATGTCGGCGGGCGCGGGTTGCGATGGCGCCGCCAACGGCTGAATAAAGTTGGCCTGCACCAGTTGGGGCAGCCCAGGGGCATACAGACGGGGCAGACGGGCCATAGTGTCAGGGCTTGCGTATCAGGAAGAACGGGTTGTCTTCACACACGGTATATAAATAGTGCCACGGTGGGCGCTGGTCAAGTGCCGTGATCACAATCTGAGCGCGGAATCGTATTTTTTTGTGGCGAGCGCTCATTGAGGGGCAGGTTAACATTCGGCGACGGAACGTCGCACCGTGGATTCCCCTAACCCGCCGACGTTTTATCCACCTCGATTTATTCTTCTCCGGAGCAAGCCCATGGCCGCGTCCCTCGAACTCATCTCGCAGCATCGGTGCTTCGGCGGCACGCAGCGCTACTACCGCCACGACTCCACCGAGATCGGCCTGCCCATGCGGTTTTCCGTGTACGTGCCGCCGCAGGCCGAGCACGGCCCGGTGCCGGTGCTGTTCTACCTGGCGGGCCTGACCTGCACCGAAGAAACGTTCATGATCAAGGCCGGCGCGCAGCGGCTGGCAGCGGAATTGGGCGTCATGCTGGTGGCGCCCGACACCAGCCCCCGCGGCGCGGGCGTGCCCGGCGAGGACGAAAGCTGGGACCTGGGCACCGGCGCCGGCTTCTATGTCGACGCCACCACTACTGCATGGCGCGATCACTACCGCATGTACAGCTACGTCACGCAGGAACTGCACGGCATCGTCACCGGCGGCGCACTGCCGGGGGATGCCTCGCGAACCGGCATCTTCGGGCACTCCATGGGCGGCCACGGCGCGCTGGTGCTGGCGCTGCGCAATCCCGGCAAGTTCCGTTCGGTGTCGGCGTTTGCACCGATCGCGGCGCCCAGCCAATGCCCGTGGGGCAAAAAGGCGTTCGGCGCTTACCTGGGCGCGCAATCCGAAGACTGGGCGGCCTACGATGCGTCCGCCCTGATGCGCGGACTGCAGCAGCCCTTCCCCGGCGGCATCCTCATCGACCAGGGCGAAGCCGACCAGTTTCTGGCTGAACAGTTGTATCCCGAGGTATTCGAGGCGGCCTGCGCCGCCGCCGGACAGCCGCTCACCTTGCGTCGCCAAGCCGGCTACGACCACGGCTATTACTTCATCTCGACGTTCATCGAGGATCACATCCGGTTTCACGTCGAACGGCTTGGAAAACCGGACGCCTGAAGACGCGCTTCTATACTGGGATGCCTGCCGCGGCGGGTGGCGGCTTCCTGCGCCCGCCGCGCTGTACGACGCGGCGGCTTGAATAGGAACGCCTGATTTGATCAACGGAATTGCTCCCTTCGCCTGGATCCTGCTGGGCGCCGTCATCGTCCTGTTGCCCGGCATCGTCATGCTGCTGGGCAGGGGTGGTCCCCGCGACGAACGCGGACGCCGCATGTTCCAGTTCCGGCCGGTGCGCCGCGCATGCGGCCTGCTGCTGGTATGCCTGGGATGCGTATCGGGCCTGCTCGCGCTGTCGCTGGTGCAGTTCGTTCGCCTGACCACCGACCAGCCGGTCGCCCGCATCGACATCCGCCAACAGGCCGAGGGTCAGTTCCAGGTCAACGCCAACGCCCCGGGCATCGGCGACAAGCAATATGTACTTTACGGCGACCAGTGGCAGATCGACGCCCGGGTCGTGCGCTGGAAACTGCCGGCGCTCATGGCCGGCGTGCCGCCCCTGTATCGGCTGGAGCGCCTGTCGGGCCGCTACAGCGATGCCGCCCGCGAAGCGACGGCCACGCGTTCGGTGCATCCCCTGGACGACTGGCCCGCGCCGGACCTCGGATCCCTGAAGAAAAGTTTTCCGAACTGGTTCCCCTTTGTCGATGTCCAATTTGGCAGCGGCGCCTACATGCCCCTGTTCGACGGGGCCCGTTACCAGGTCTTCATGGACCCGCGCGGCGCGCTCTTCATCCGTCCGGACGGCGAAGCCACCGCCGAAGGGCTGAAGCGCCTCGGGTGGTAGCCCCGGCCGGTTCTCGAATAAACGGGGACGCGTCGCGGAAATGAAACTTTGACGCGTCGCAACAGTCGAATTAGCACTCCTATTACTTGAGTGCTAACATCGAATTCATGTCGTTTTCTCGCCATCCGGAGACCCCCGCTATGAAGCAACCCAGTACCTCGTTGACCGCCTCCGGCAACGCTCTGGCGTTGGCCATCGCCAATCCGGGCGCTCTCGGTACGATCGACGCTTATATTTCCGCGGTCAACCGCCTGCCGGTGTTGTCCGCGGATCGCGAAACGGAACTCGGCCGCCGCCTGCGCGACCAGGAAGATCTGGGCGCCGCCCGCGAGCTGATTCTTTCGCACCTGCGTCTCGTGGTGTCCGTGGCCCGTCAGTATCTGGGTTACGGCCTGCCCCACGCCGACCTCATCCAGGAAGGCAACGTCGGCCTCATGAAGGCCGTCAAGCGTTTCGACCCCGAGCGCGGCGTGCGCCTGGTGTCCTTCGCGGTTCACTGGATCAAGGCCGAAATCCACGAATACATCATCCGCAACTGGCGGCTGGTCAAGGTGGCCACGACCAAGGCGCAGCGCAAACTGTTCTTCAATCTGCGCAGCATGCGTCCCGACGGCCAGACCCTGGATCCCGAGCAGGTCGACCACATCGCTCGCGAGCTGAACGTGCGCAACGAAGACGTGAGCGAAATGGAAGTCCGCATGTCCGGCCGCGACATGTCGCTGGAAAACCAGGACGACGACGACGACAGCTATGCGCCGATCGCCTACCTGTCCGACGAAGGCCGCCAGGAACCCACGCGCGTGCTGGAGCGCGCTGCGCGCGATCACCTGCAAAGCGCCGGCCTGACCACCGCGCTTGAAGCGCTGGATCCGCGCTCGCGCCGCATCGTCGAAGCCCGCTGGCTGCAGGACGACGGCGGCGCCACCCTGCACGAGCTTGCGCAAGAGTTCGGCGTGTCGGCCGAACGCATTCGCCAGATCGAAGCGGCGGCGCTCAAGAAGATGCGCGGCAACCTCGCCTCGTGATTGCTGCCCCGCGCATGACAAAGGCCGCTCATTGCGGCCTTTTTCTTTGGCGCCTGACATTGCGCGCCGCTTTCAACAGCCGGCCGATGACAACGGGACGGCCAATAAATTGATACAAATTCGGGGGCAAATTTTCTGCGTTCGCAGAAACTTAATGAGGAAGGCGCCGCCTAACTTCATGTAGACCGCAAACTTCGGTTAGCAGTCTTGTCATCCGTCTCGGCTTCTCCTCTTTCCCCTCCCCTATGAGACGGATGCTTGCGGGGCACCTAGCATATCGGTGCCCCGTTTTTTATGCGCGCTCGGAACGTAGCGCCCATAAAAAACGGCGCCTGTTTCGACGCCGTCCTCGGACAGATCAAGCCGCGCGCGCGCTGTCTGGCGGTTGCAGCGCGGTGTGCCACAGGGCGTCCTGCACGCGACGCACGCCGGTCGCCATCGATCCATCCTGATAAAGCTTGATCCACCGGTAGCCCGGCGCCATGTTGTCGACGATGTGCTTGCCGTCGCGGATGCTGAACTGAAAGCATGTGGACGGCGTGGCCAGCATGCGCAGGTTGTGGCGGCGGCGGTCGAACTCGTGGTGCACATGGCCCCACAGCAGCACGCGCACCTGCGGAAACCGCGCCAGCAGCTTGAAGAGCGCCTGCGGGTTGTCGATCATCATCGAGTCATGCCAGTGGCTGTCGATCTGCATCGGGTTGTGGTGCATCGCCACCAGCGTGTGGCGGTTGGGCGCCTGGGCCAGCGCCGCTTCCAGCATGTCGAGTTCGCTATTGCACAGATGGCCGGCGTTCGAGCCGGGCACCGTCGTGTCCAGCGTGACGACGCGCCATGCGCCCACGTCCGTCACCGGCATCGACCAGTCGGACAATTCCTGGCGCAGGACGGACGGTTGATCGTGATTGCCCGGCAGGCAACGGATCGTTGCACGATCCAGCGCGGCCGATTCGGACAGGATGCGCGCAAAGCGCTGGTAGCCCGCGGCCTCGCCATCCTGCGACAGGTCGCCGGTGGCGAGCAGCAGGTCGGGATGTTTGCCATCGGCCTCGATCTGGCGCAGCACGGCGCGCAGGCTCGCGTCGGTATTGACGCCCAGCATCGACGTTTCGGGCTCGCCGAACAGATGGCTATCGGTCAACTGGACGAGCATCGCGGGCGCGTCGTGGCGCCGGGTCAAGGTGTGGATGCGTGCCACGTGCCGCTCCTGCAAAAGTTCGCGTGATGCCACATTACCCAAAAAACATGGCGCGGCACGTTTCGCAAGCGTCCATTGGGGTAACGAAACGTGCATTCTCCTCGATTCCCGTCACGCCCCGGCCGCGAGCGTCGGAAAAAAGCCGCTATTCTTGTGGAACTTTCCACACGCACTACGATCGGGACGCGGCGCTACCCATGGATGTTGGTTTTCTTGTATTTGGTCTTGCGGGCCTGCTCACGCTGGTCTGCTTCATGCCGCCCCTGGCCGGCCGCGTCAAGCTGCCCTATTCGGTGCTGCTCGCCATCGTTGGCTGTCTGCTCGGGATCGTGATTCACGTGCACGGCTGGGCGCCGGCCTGGATCGGCGACTTTCTCGATTCGCTGGAGCGCTTCGAGATCTCGTCAGAGACCTTCCTGATGGTGTTCCTGCCGGTGCTGCTCTTTGAGACGGCGCTGTCGATGAACGTGCGGCGTCTGATGGACGACATCGGTCCGATCCTGATGATGGCCATCGTGGCCGTGGTCGTTTGCACGGTTGTGGTCGGCGTGACGCTGGACGCCATCTCGCCCTATGGGCTGGTGGTGTGCTTGCTGCTCGGCGCCATCGTGGCCACGACCGACCCGGTGGCGGTGGTCGGCATCTTTCGCGAAGTGGGCGCGCCCAAGCGCCTGACCACGCTGGTCGAGGGCGAGAGCCTGTTCAACGATGCGGCGTCCATCGCGCTGTATTCGGTGCTGCTGGCGGTGCTGAGCGGCAAGGGCGAATTGTCCGTCAGCGGCATCTTCAACGACTTCATCGTGCACTTCATCGGCGGCGGCGTGGCCGGCTTTGCGATGGGGCGTCTGGCCTGCTTCCTGTTTGCCTGGCTGCGCGGCTTTCCTACCGCCGAGATCACGCTGACCCTGACGCTGGCCTACCTGTCCTTCTTCATCTCCGAGCATTACCTGAACGTCTCGGGCGTGGTGGCCACGGTGATCGCGGGCCTGGTGGTGGGTTCCACCGGCCGCACGCGCATGTCGCCGACCACCTTCGAGCATCTGTCCAGCGCGTGGGAGCAGTTTGGCTTCTGGGCCAACTCCCTCATCTTCCTGTTTGCGGCGATGCTGATCCCCAAGCTGATGGCGGCGGCCGATTGGCAGGAACTGGTGCTGGTGGGCGTGGTGTTCGTGGTGACGCTGGTGGCGCGTGCGATTGTGGTGTTCGGGCTGCTGCCGCTTTTGGGTCTGACGCGGCTGGGCACCAAGGTCAGCAATCCGTACAAGGTGGTGATGCTGTGGGGCGGCCTGCGCGGCGCCGTGTCGCTGGCGCTGGCGCTGGCGGTGACCGAACAGACCGGCGTGCCCGAAGAGGCGCGCCAGTTCATTGCCGTGGCGACGACGGGCTTTGTGCTGATGACCTTGTTCGTCAACGGCATCAGCCTGCGGCCGCTGATCCGGATGCTGGGGCTGAACCAGTTGTCGCCCGTCGAGCGCACCATCCGCAACCAGGTGCTGGCCGTGGCGCTGGAAGACCTGCAGGGCAAGACCGAGGAAGTGGCCAAGGCCGAGCATATCGGGAACGAAGTGCGTGACCGCATCCGTGCGGTGTTCGACGCCAGCCTGGCCAGCGTGCACGACGGCCGGGTCAGCCAGATGACCGACGAGCAGCGCGTGGCCGTGGGCTTGGCGATCGTGGCGCAGCGCGAAGAGGAAATGTTCTTCGACATCCTGAAAGCGCAGATCGTGGACTGGCGCATGGCGGAAACGCTGCTGGCGCGGGCCGAGCGGCTGGAAGACGCCATCCGGCTGGGCGGCGTGGAGGGCTTCGAGCGCGCCATTGCTGCCGACGTCCGCTATTCGACGGGCTTCCGGCTGGCGCTTCGGCTGCACTACGTATTTGGATTCCAGGGCTGGCTGGCGCGGGAACTGGGCCAGCGTTTTGCCAACCTGATGAGCAAGCGGTCGGTCGCGCAGCGCCTGATCGGCTTTGCCCGCGAACAGATCACGCCGCTGCTGGGCGAAGAGGCCACGCAGCGCATCGTGTCGCTGCATCAGCGCCGCCTGGACCTGATCGAGAACGCGATGCAGGCGCTGAACCTGCAATATCCGTCGTACGCCCAATGGCTGCAGGAAAGTTACTTGGGCCGCGTGGCGCGCGAGCTTGAACGCATCCGCTACCGCGACATGCTTGAGCAGTTCCTGATCAGCGGCGAGGTCTATGCCGACCTGACCGAGCAACTGAAAAGCCGCTGGGCGCACATCGACAAGCATCCGCCGCTGGACATCGAAATGAGTGCGGCCGAACTCATCAAGCGCGTGCCGCTTTTTGAAGGCCTGTCGCCCGATTCGCTGCGCGCCATCAGCAAGCTGCTCAAGCCGCGCCTGGCCCTGCCCGACCAGCGGGTGTTGACCAAGGGGCGGCACGGCGAGGAGATGTGCTTTGTGGCATCGGGCGCGGTGGCGGTCCATCTGCCCGACAACACCATGATCGAGCTGGGTAGCGGCGAATTCTTTGGCGAACTGGGTCTTTTGGGCGAAGAGCAACTGACGCCGGACGTGACATCGCTGGGGTACAGCAAGCTGCTGATGCTGTCCTCGCGCGATTTCCATGCGCTGCTGGCCCGCGACGAAAACCTGCGCGATCGCATTCAGGTCGTGGCCAAGCAGCGTCTGCGGGCGATTGAAGTCTGGAAGCAGTTTTCGCAGGCTTCCGCGGCGGCGGCGGCCACGCCCGCGCCGGTGGCGGGGCCTAGCTCCGCGCAGGCGGCCGAAGCGGCGGAAGCGGCCGGCGCAGGGGGGCCGCCGGAAGGCGAGGACCTGCGGGCGGCGCGTGAACTGCGCGGCGAGCCGGCTGACGGCGGAGAGGTGCTGGGCGCCAATGCGTCGGGCGCCGGTGCCCCTGGTGTCAAGGCCCCGGTTGCCAATGCACCCGTTGCCAGCGCGCCGGACGCCAATGCCCCGGACGCGAACGCCCAGGGCGCCGACGCGCCGGGCGCCGCTGCGCCGAGCGGCCCCGTGCTGGGAACGCCGGAACCAGCGTCCCGCTAGCCGCACTCTGCCGGGCGCGCCACCGTGCGCGTGCCGGCAGTTTCATATGAAGGTGACTGGGCCCGCCCCGTAGGCGTGACCCGATTCAGCGATTCAGATCGTGATGTCGCCGGCGGCCTGGCGCCGCATGATGTCTTCGACCAGCACCAGGGCCGCTTCCAGCGTGAACTCGCCTTCGGCGATATGGTGCAAGGCCGTCGCGACATCGACCGTGGCGATTTCCATGACCTCGCCATCACGGTTGGCGGGCTGCGCGTCCGGCGCCAGGATGCACGTGCTGGTCAGCACATCTTCCACCTGATAGCCCTCGGGCAGCCGGCGGTGGATGCGCAAAATCGTGCGCAGCGGCGTGCGGCGCGCGAGGTCGGGTTCGTCCAGGCCGGCTTCTTCGCCGCATTCGCGCACCAGCGCCAGTTCCAGATCCTCGCCCCTTCCTGCCAGTCCGCCGACCAGCGTGTCCCACATACCGGGATCGGTCGACTTGCTGAGCGAGCGCCGGGCGACCCACAGCTTGCCGTCGGGCGTCCACGCATTCAGATGCACGGCCTTGGTCAACAGACCGAGCGGCCGCACTGCTGCGCGTTCGATGACGCCCAGCGGCTCGTCGCCATCCAGAACGTCCAGCAATTCATCGCGCCAGCCGCGCAGGCAGTTGGCTTGGCGCAACAGTTCCGCGGCCTGTTCCAGCACGGCGTCCAGCGCATTGCCGGGGGCAAGGCCCTCGCCGATACGCAGCGCCGTGTCGTCCGCGTGCGTTTGCGGCGCATCGCGCAGCGCGTCGCAGGCTGCGTGCGTGGCCCAGCCGCAGCGGCGCCCCGCTATATATAAAGCGCGCGCGCCTTCTGGGGCGGGCTCCTGCGCGCGGGCGCACAGGGCGGCATACAAATCGGGCAACTGCTTTTGCATCGTGGCGCCAAGGAGATGAGGTTGCTGGCGATTTTAAGCCACCCGGTTTACGGCCCGTAGTCAAGGGGCGAGCGCACATGGGGGCGGGCCGCATGAATTCAAGAGCACTAAATTACATCTGTTTGCGCGTCCGCTATAATCCGCCAGTTTCTTTGTGATTTCGAGAGGGAACGACAGGGCCGCTCTATCTCCCTGCATCGCCCTGCCATCTAATAATTGCGTGTTGCCCGTATTCCGGTGACTTCCGCCACCAGCAAATGGGCCTTCGCGCCGTATTTCGAGGTAAGCATGAAGAAGTGGAGAGGGATACTGGGGGCTTGTGCGATGCTGATTGGCGGCGTGGCCGGTGCCCAGGTGCAAAACATGCCCGGCGGTCCGAAGGTCAATCAGCTGAACCTGCATGAAGGCGTCACCGCGATTTCGCGCGACATCATGTGGCTGCATTGGTTGCTGCTCACGATCTGTATTGTGATTTTCATCGGCGTCTTTGGAGTGATGTTCTACTCCATCTGGGCGCACCGGAAGTCCCGCGGCCACAAGGCGGCGACCTTCCACGAACACCTGGGCGTCGAAGTCGCCTGGACTGTCATCCCCTTCATCATCGTCATCGCCATGGCGCTGCCGGCCACCAAGACGGTCGTCGCCATGAAAGACACTTCCAGCGCGGACCTGACCGTCAAGGTCACCGGCTATCAATGGAAGTGGGGCTACGAATATCTGGACGGTTCGGCCGCCGGCATCAAGTTCCTCTCCACGCTTTCCACGCCTCGCGCCCAGATCGAGAACCGCGAGCCCAAGGGCGAGTTCTATCTGATGGAAGTGGACAACCACCTGGTCGTCCCCGCCAACAAGAAGATCCGCATCGTTCTCACGGCGGCCGACGTCATCCACTCGTGGATGGTTCCGGACTTCGGCGTGAAGCAGGACGCCATTCCCGGGTTCCTGCGCGACACCTGGTTCAACGCCGAAAAGCCTGGCATCTATCGCGGCCAGTGCGCGGAATTGTGCGGCAAGGACCACGCCTTCATGCCCATCGTCGTGGAAGTCCTGGCGCAGCCCGACTACGATAAGTGGGTTGAAGACCAAAAGAAGAAGATGGCGGCAAACGCCGACGATCCCAATAAAGAGTGGACGGAAGCTGAACTGGTTGCCCGCGGCGAAAAGGTTTTCGCGGCAAATTGCGTGGCCTGCCACCAGGCCAACGGCAAGGGCATTCCCGGTTCCTTCCCGCCGCTCGACGGAGACAAGGTTGTTCTGGGCCCCAAGGGGGAGCAGATCAACACCGTGCTGAAGGGCAAGCCCGGCACCGCCATGGCGGCGTTCGGCGGGCAGCTCAACGATGTCGAGATCGCAGCGGTCATCAGCTATACGCGCCATGCCTGGAGCAACGCCGGCAAGGGGCAGGACCCGACGGTTCTTCCGAAGGACATCACGCCCGCGCGCTGATTGCGCGTGGGCCGTTCCTTCACCGGTAGAACCGGTTCCGTTTAGTCAGAGATACCCTGCCGCCCCGTTGAACGGGGCTGGCACTCAGCAGGAAGGAGTCCATCATGAGCAGCGTCACTGTAGACCACGTGTCGCCGGGCCACGGCCACGGTCACGATGACCACCACCACGGCGTGCCCACGGGCTGGCGCCGGTGGCTTTTTGCAACGAACCACAAAGACATCGGGACGATGTATCTCATCTTCTCGTTCGTCATGCTTCTGGAGGGCGGCACGCTCGCCCTTCTGCTGCGCACCGAGCTCTTCGAGCCCGGCCTGCAGTTCTTCCGCCCCGAGCTGTTCAACCAGTTCACCACGATGCACGGCCTGATCATGGTGTTCGGCGCCATCATGCCGGCCTTCGTGGGCTTTGCGAACTGGATGATTCCGATGCAGATCGGCGCATCCGACATGGCGTTCGCGCGGATGAACAACTTCAGCTTCTGGCTGCTGCCGGTCGCCGCGATCATGCTGACCGCCTCGTTCTTCGTGCCGGGCGGCGCCACCGCCGCGGGCTGGACGCTGTACGCGCCGCTGTCGCTGCAGATGGGCCCCGGCATGGACCTGGCCATCTTCGCCATCCACATCATGGGCGCGTCGTCCATCATGGGCGCGATCAACATCATCGTGACCATCCTGAACATGCGCGCGCCCGGCCTGACGCTGATGAAGATGCCGCTGTTCTGCTGGACCTGGCTGATCACGGCGTTCCTGCTGCTGGCCGTGATGCCGGTGCTGGCCGCGGCCATCACCATGGTGCTGACCGACCGCCACTTCGGCACGGGCTTCTTCAATGCCGCCGCCGGCGGTGACCCGGTCCTGTACCAGCACGTGTTCTGGTTCTTCGGGCACCCCGAGGTCTACATCATGATCTTGCCGGCGTTCGGCATCGTGTCGGCCATCGTGCCCGCGTTCGCCCGCAAGAAGCTCTTCGGCTACGCCTCGATGGTGTACGCCACCGCCTCCATCGCCGTGCTGTCGTTCATCGTGTGGGCGCACCACATGTTCACGACGGGCATGCCGGTGACCGGTCAGCTCTACTTCATGTACGCCACCATGCTCATCTCCATCCCGACCGGGGTGAAGGTGTTCAACTGGGTCGCGACGATGTGGCGCGGTTCCATGACGTTCGAGACGCCGATGCTGTTTTCCATCGGCTTCATCTTCGTGTTCACGATGGGCGGCTTTACCGGTCTGATCCTGTCCGTGGCCCCGATCGACATCCAGGTCCACGACACCTATTACGTGGTGGCGCACTTCCACTACGTGCTGGTGGCCGGCTCGCTGTTCGCGCTGTTTGCCGGCGCCTACTACTGGGTGCCCAAGTGGACGGGCCGCATGTACAGCGAAAAGCTGGGCAAGCTGCACTTCTGGTCGACGCTGATCTCGTTCAACGTGACCTTCTTCCCGATGCACTTCCTGGGTCTGGCCGGCATGCCGCGCCGTTACGCCGACTACGCCGCGCAGTTCACGACGTTCCATCAGCTCGCCACCATCGGCGCGTTCTGGTTCGGCCTGTCGCAGCTGATTTTCCTGGTTGCGATCCTGCGCTGCTACATGGGCAAGGGTGAACCGGCCCCGGCCAAGCCGTGGGAAGGCGCCGAAGGACTGGAATGGACGGTGCCGTCGCCCGCGCCGTTCCACACCTTCGAAACGCCGCCCGAAGTGAAGTAAATCCCTATCCATGTTCCAGGTAGCACAGCAATGACACCCGAGCAGCGCCGCCGTAACAAGATCGCAGGACTGGTTCTTCTGGTTTTCGTCGTTGCCGTGTTTGCCTGGACGGTGATCCGCGGTTCGGCCTTGCTGACCGGCAAGGCCGTCGGCTAGGAGCCGGGGCCATGAGCGACGACCTTCGCGAAACGTCTCAGCGCAAGCTGAGTTTCCTTCAGACGATGAAGGCGGTGGCGTGGGGGTTCTTCGGCGTGCGCAAGGGCGCGGGCTACCGTGAGGACAGCGCCAAGCTCAATCCGGTTCACGTGATCGTGGCCGGACTGCTGGCAGCGGCAATCTTTGTGACTGTGCTGGTTTTAATTGTTCGTTGGGCCGTATCCAGCCTGACTTGAATTACCTAAATCTAAATCTGTACCAGGGAGAAAGCCATGAGTGCAAGCCACTCGGTTCAAGGTAAAGAGGCACCGTACTACTTTGTCCCCGCCGACTCGGGCCATCCCGTGCGCATGGCCGTGGCACTGCTCTTCATGGGCCTGGGAGCCGCGGCCTGGGTCAACGGCGCGGACTGGGGCAAGTGGTCCGTGCTGGTGGGGTTCATCGGCGTGGTCATCGTCATGTATTACTGGTTCGGCGACGCCATCCACGAGTCCGAGACCGGGCTGAACAGCAAGCGCATCGACGGTTCGTACCGCTGGAGCATGAGCTGGTTCATCTTCTCCGAGGTCATGTTCTTTGCGGCGTTCTTTGGCGCGCTCTGGTACACGCGCACGATCACGACGCCGTGGCTGGGCGACATCGACCACCGCCTGATGCTGTGGCCGGATTTCCAGGCCGCGTGGCCGAACTTCGGTCCGGCTGGCGTGGTGGAACCGTTCCAGACCGTGGGTCCCTTCTGGCTGCCCACGATCAACACGGCCCTGCTGCTGAGCTCCGGCGTCACGCTGACCATCGCCCACCACGCGCTGCGTGAAAACCACCGCGGCAAGGCGAAGTTCTGGCTGGCGGCCACCGTCATCCTGGGCTTTGTGTTCGTGGCCTGTCAGGCGTTTGAGTACATCCACGCCTACCAGGACCTGAACCTCAAGTTCAACTCGGGCGCGTACGGGTCGCTGTTCTACATGCTGACCGGCTTTCACGGGTTCCACGTGATCCTGGGCGCCACGATGCTCACCGTCATCCTGATCCGCCTGATCCGCGGCCATTTCACGCCGGACCATCACTTCGGGTTCGAAGGCGCGGCCTGGTACTGGCACTTTGTCGACGTGGTGTGGCTGGGCCTGTACCTGTTCGTGTACTGGTTCTGACGTCGTGGTTCTGATCGCGGCCGGCGGCGCCGGCAGCGGTTGCAGCACGGGAAAGCGCGAAGGGATGGCTGGGCGGCAAGCCGGCATCCATCGCGCTTTCAGGCTATTTGGAGGCGCGCGCCGGCAATGCGGTGCAGGACCCGGGGAACCGGGACCCGTGCAGCCTATCTAAAACCGGTGCTTTCGATCCAGCCCATGTGATGGGCGAACAGCACGAACAGGAACAGGGCGACCGACAGGCCGATGCGGACCGTCAGCGCGTTGACCGTGCGGTTGGTGGTACCTTTGTCCCGCATCAGGTAGACCAGGGCGGATGCCAGACTGGCCAGTATCCCGATGAAGGCCAGAACGACGAAAACGCGCATTGTGGTCTCCCGACTATTCAGATTCAGCAACGACAGATGTCCCGACCGCATTCCACCCGCTACACGGTAGCCGCCCTATTGCTGCTTGGCCTGGCCGTGATGGTCCTGGTGTCGCTGGGGCAATGGCAGTTGCGCCGCAGCGATGAGCGACGCGCCATTCTGGCCTCGATCGAAGCGGGCCGCAAGCAAGCGCCGCTGGCGTTGACGCCGTCAACGCCGCTCGCCGACATGACGCCCTGGCGCGTGGCGCAAGCAAGCGGCACGTGGCTGCCGCAATTCAGTGTACTGCTGGACAATCGCAACCATGAAGGCCGGCCGGGCTACTGGCTGGCCACGCCGCTGCTGCTGGACGCGGCCACGAACCGCGCGGTGCTGGTGCTGCGGGGCTGGCTGCCGCGCGTCATCCAGGGCCAGGGCGAGCCGCAACTGCCCGCCACGCCCGAGGGCGTGCAGACCGTGCAGGGCGAGCTGTCGGTGCGTGTGCCGCGCATGTTCGAGCTGTGGTCGCTGAGCGGCGCGGAAACCTCCACCCTGCCCGCGGCGCTGCCGGTGGCGGGCGGCACGGTGCCGCAGGTGCAGAACCTGCCGCTGGACGCCTATGCCCGCGCGACCGGACTGAATTTTTTGCCCACGGTGCTGAGCCAAGGCGGCCAGGCCGATGATGGCCTGGTGCGCGACTGGCCCCAGCCCTCTGTCGATTTCCAGCAGAACACGTCGTACGCGGTACAGTGGTTCGCTTTTGGCGCAATTGCCGCCATTGCATGGCTGGTGGTGCTGGGGGGCGCCATCCGCCGCTCACGCCAGCGCGTGGACCAGCAGGCCCAGGCGCGCATGCGTGCGCGCAGATGACCAACGCTAATCCAGGATAAAAAGTGGCTCGCGACATTCCAACCAACAAGCCCGCAGTCAAGCGTTCGCTGACGCCCATGGTGCTGGTGTTCCTGTGCTCGCTGGCGCCCATCGTCGCGGCGTTCGTGGTCTACCTGAACCCGCAGTGGTGGCCCACCGATTCCAGCAATTACGGTACGCTGCTGTCGCCCCAACGGCCCATGCCCGCGGCGTCCGAACTGCGTCTGACCACACTGGACGGCAAGCCCTTCGATCTGGAAAGCCTGAAGGGCAAATGGCTGCTGGTGGCCGCCGACGGCGCGGCCTGCCCCGAAAGCTGCGCGCGCAAGCTGTTCATCACGCGCAACAGCCACGCCAGCCAGGGCAAGAACGTGGATCGCCTGGCGCGCGTCTGGTTCATCACGGATGACGCGGTGGTGCCGGACAAGGTGCTGGAGGCCTACAAGGGCACGGTGATGGTGCGCGTGGATCCGGATCAGCTGGCGCGGTTCCTCCTGGCGCGCGACACGGCCGCTGGCCAGCCCGGCCTGCAGGATCCGATCTGGGTGATCGATCCGCTGGGCAACCTGATGATGCAGTATCCCGCCGAGGCGGATGGCGTGCGGGTGCGCAAGGACATCAGCAAGCTCGTCTATAACTCGCGCATTGGTTGAATGTAGGTTTTTGATTTGAATATGGAACGCATCAAAGCGCGTTATCGCAAGCTCGTCTTCTTTACCTGGTTCCTGACGCTGGACCTCATCATGTTCGGCGCCTTCGTGCGCCTGACGGATTCCGGCCTGGGCTGTCCGGACTGGCCCGGCTGCTACGGCAGCGTCACGCCGATCGGCGCAATGGGCGACATCCACGAGGCCTCGCAGGCCATGCCCTTCGGGCCGGTGACGCTGTCCAAGGCCTGGATCGAGATGATCCACCGCTATGTCGGCGCCATCCTGGGCATGCTCATCATCGGCATCGTCTACATGGCGTGGCGTTACCGCCGCGAACTGGGCCGCTCGCCCGCGCTGGCCATCACGACGCTGGTCGCCGTGTGCGTGCAGGGCGCGTTCGGCGCCTGGACCGTGACCCACAAGCTCATGCCCGCCGTCGTGACCGCGCATCTGGTGTTCGGCCTGTCGGTGCTGGCGCTGATGACCTGGCTGTCTTCGCGCGAACGTCCGCACCTCCCGGTAAGCGCGCAGGCCGTGCGCTGGAAGCCGTGGGTGGCGGTCGGATTCGGACTTCTGCTGGTGCAGGTCATCTTGGGCGGCTGGGTCAGCACCAACTATGCGGCGCTCGCCTGCATGGACTTTCCCACCTGCCACGGGGTGTGGGTGCCGGAAATGGACTTCCACGGCGGCTATTCCGTCATCCGGGGCCTGGGCGAGCTGCCTTCCGGCGAAATGATCTCGCAGCCCGCGCTGACGGCGATCCACTGGGTGCACCGCAACTTCGCCTTCGTGGTGTTCGTCTATCTGGGCATCCTGGCGTGGCGGCTGCGCGCCGCCGAGCCCGGCCTGCGCGGCCCGGCCACGCTGATGCTGGCCCTGCTGGCCGCGCAGCTGTTTACGGGACTCACCACCATCTTCTTCCAGTGGCCGCTGCTGATCGCCGTGCTGCACAATGGGGGCGCTGCGGGCCTGACGCTGGCGGCGGTGGTTTTGATGGTGCGGCTGGCGTCGGCCGGCCGCGAGCCGGTGGGGCGGTACGACCCCAATTTGGTGCGCGTTTAAAATGAGGTCCACTATGACCAGTCTTGCCGCTCCTCAATCCGGATTGCTCCGCCAGTACCTCGTTCTCACCAAGCCGCGCGTCACGCAGCTGGCGGTGTTTTGCGCCGTGATCGGCATGTTCCTCGCGGCGCCCGGCATTCCCGACATGCGCCGTGTGCTGTTCGGCACGATCGGCATCTGGCTGCTGGCCGCTGCCGCGTTCGCCATCAACTGTCTGATCGAACAGGAAGTCGACGCCCGCATGCTGCGCACTGCGCGCCGGGCCACGGCGCGCGGCACCATTTCGGCATTCCAGGTGCTGAGCCTGTCGGGCCTGTTGGGCGGCGCGGGCATGTTCGTGCTCTACAACATGGTCAACCCGCTGACCATGTGGCTGACGTTCGCCACGTTCGTGGGCTACGCCATCATCTACACCATCATCCTCAAGCCGCGCACGCCGCAGAACATCGTGATCGGCGGCCTGTCGGGCGCAATGCCGCCCGCGCTGGGCTGGGCCGCCGTTGCGGACTCGGTGCCGGCCGAGGCCTGGGTGCTGGTCCTCATCATCTTCATCTGGACCCCGCCGCACTTCTGGGCGCTGGCGCTCTATCGCAATCACGATTACGCCAAGGCCGGCCTGCCCATGCTGCCGGTGACGCACGGCAACCAGTTCACCCGCCTGCACATCCTGTTGTACAGCCTGGCGCTGATGGCGACCACGCTATTGCCCTACGCCATCCGCATGAGCGGCGAACTCTATCTGCTGTCCGCCCTGGTGCTGGGCGGCATGTTCGTGTCCTACGCCTGGCGCCTGTATCGCGCCTACAGCGACGAGCTGGCCCGCAGCATGTTCCGTTTTTCCATTCTCTACCTGGCGCTGCTGTTTGGCGCGCTGCTGGTGGACCACTGGGTCGGCCTGTTGCGCTGATCCCCTGGAGGTTGTTGATGTCCGTGTTTTCCGCCAGCCGCCGGCTGGCCCTGCGACTGGGCGCAGCTGCCGCCGTCGCCGCCGCCCTGGCTGCCTGCGGCGAGACCAAACCCGTGTTCAAGGGCAGCGACATCAGCGGCACGCAGTTGGGCCGCGCCATGGAACTGCCCGATCACAATGGCAAGATGCGCCAGCTGTCGGACTTTTCCGGCAAGGTCGTGGTCGTGTTCTTCGGTTTCACGCAGTGTCCAGACGTGTGCCCCACGTCGCTGGCCGAACTGACCGAAGTCATGAAAAAGCTGGGTCCGGACGCCGATCGCGTGCAGGTGCTGCTGATTTCGGTGGACCCTGAGCGCGATACGCCCGAGGTGCTCAAGCAATACGTCACGGCGTTTGATCCGCGGTTCCTGGGGCTGACCGGCACGCCGGACCAGGTGAAGAAGGCGGCGGCGTCGTTCAAGGCGTATTACGCCAAGGCGCCCACCAAGGACGGCAGCTACACGATGGACCACACGGCCGCGTTCTACCTGCTGGACGGCAAGGGCGAGTCGCGCGTGCTGGTCAACAACAACGTCGGGGTTGATGCCCTGACGCATGACATCCAGGCGCTGCTCAAGGGATAACGGCGGGGTTGATTGCGGCGGAACTGGCCGCCAGCCTGCTCAGGCCTTTGCAGCCGCCCAGGCCGCCAGCGCCGCGCGCGCTTTATCGCCGAGTTCGGCGGCGGCGATTTCGCGTTGATGGCTGATGATCATCAGCGCGTAAGGGGTGGCCAGCGCGGCCGCCTCGGGGCACAGGCGAGACTCTTCTCCCACTGATGGCGACGTGTTGCGCCAGTAGTTGATTGCCTGTTCCAGTTGGGTCAGCGTGATCGAATCCATGGGGCCTATTGTCCACGAATGCCCCACCCTGTCCACCCTCCATCTGCCCTGCAATGAAGGGTCACCATCGCAACATGCCGAAACCGCGCGCGGGTGCTATACCACTGCCGGTTAGTTACGATGGAGCATCGTCATGAATACCTCGACCTCTTCCGCGTCGCCGCGCCGCGGCTTGCATCCGCTGCTTGCCGCCGCGGCGATCGCCGTCATCGTCATGTGTTCGGTAGGCGTCGCTGCCGTGCTGGGCTGGCTGCCGTCGCCGTCCGCCAATCCGCACGCGGAGGCCGCCGTGGCCGAGGCCGGGCCCGAGGACGCCAACCTGGCGCCGGCGCCGGCTGCTGAACCGCCCACCGCCGCGAATACCGCACCGCCGGGCGCGGGCAGGCCCGCTGGCCAGATGCATCAGGCGCAGCAATCGCAGCCATCGCAACCCGCCCAGCCCCAGCGTGCGGCCGCAGCGCCGGCGCAGCAGGCCTGCGCGACCTGCGGCGTGGTCCAGACCATCCGCCAGGTGCAGGTGCCCACCAAGGACGACAGCAACCATCTGGTCGGCACCATCGCGGGCGGCGTGGCCGGCGGCGTTGTGGGTAATCAGTTTGGCGGAGGCAACGGCAAGACGGCGCTGACGGTGCTGGGCGCGGTCGGCGGTGCTTTGGCAGGCCGTGAAGTTGAGCGTAATATCAGACAGCAACAAACAGTGACGCACTATGAACTCACGGTGCGCATGAATGACGGCAGCACCCGCCAGTTCCGCAGCGCGCAGCCGTTCGCGTTCGCGTCCGGCGACCACGTGCGCGTGGAGAACAATCAACTGCTGCCCGGGTGACCCCGGCCGCCGGCAGCAAGCACCCGACTATGGAGACACCTGGAATGAGCGACCAATACAACAACCCGTTCGTCCTGCCCGGCATGGGCCAGAGCTCTGATCTGTCGGGCAACCCGCTGCTGGCCAGCATGGAGATGATGCGACAGGCGTGGGCCGGGTTGACCGGTCCCGGCGGTCTTGCCAGCAGCCTGCCCATGGCCCCGCCGATGAATTTGGAAGACCTGGACCGCCGCATCGCCGAGCTTCGCTCGGTGGAAAACTGGCTGCGCATGAATCTCAGCATGCTCTCGAGCACCATCCAGGGCATGGAAGTGCAGCGCTCCACGATCAGCACCTTGCGCGCCTTCGTGGACAGCGCATCGCGTATGGATATGGGCGCAAGCCAGGACGGCGCCGCGGCGTCGCCGCTGGAAGTTGCGCTGGGGTTGAAGCCGGCGCCGAAAACGGCGGGTTCTGCCAGTGCCGCTTCTGCGCAGTCCAGCAATGCGACCCCTGCAAGTGAAAAGGAAAATGCCGCCGCGCAGTCGGGTGTTCAACCGGAAGGCGCAGGCGCATCGGCCGGGAGCGGACCGGAATCGGCCGCCGCCATGAGCGAACAGATGGGCGCCGCGGCGCAGTCAGCGTCCAAGGCGTGGTGGGACCTGCTGCAGCAGCAGTTCAATCAGATCGCAGCGGCTACCGCTGCATCCATGCCGGCCGGCGCACCGGGCGCAGCAGGCGCGCCGGACGCCGCAAAGTCCAAGTCCAAATCCGACTCCGAGGCCCCCAAGGCGTCGGCCCAGCCGGACGCCAAGACCGGAAAGCCGCCCGCCAAACCCGCCGCCGCGCGCAAGCCGGCCGCCGCCAAGCGCACGGCCAAGACCGCCAAGAAAAATGGGCCTGCCGACGGCAAGCCCTGAACCCATCCTTCAATCGACACGCGGGTAGGCCGCAAGGCCGCCCGCCCGTCTCTCAACCTACTGGAACCTATGCTTAATGTTGTGATTCTTGCCGCCGGACTGGGTAAACGCATGCAGTCCGACCTTCCCAAAGTGCTGCACACGCTGGCCGGCAAACCCATGCTGTCGCACGTGCTGGACAGCGCGCGCCAACTGAAGCCCGCGCGCATCATCGTGGTGGTCGGCCATGGCGCTGAACGCGTCAAGCAGGCGTTTGAAGGCCAGCCGGACCTGCACTTCGTGCTGCAGCAACCGCAACAGGGCACGGGTCACGCCGTGCAACAGGCCGTGCCGCTGCTGCTGGAAGGCGACGGCAAGGACGACGTCACGCTGGTGCTGTACGGCGACGTGCCGCTGGTGCAGCCCGAAACGCTGCAGCGTTTGCTGGACGCGCGCGGCCAGGGCGCCGCCGTGCTGACCGAAGTGCTGGCCGATTCCACCGGCTACGGCCGCATCGTGCGCGATGCCAACGGCAACGTGTGCCGCATCGTCGAACACAAGGACGCATCCGATGCCGAGCGCGAAATCAAGGAAGTGAACACCGGCATTCTCAGCGCGCCCACCGCGAAGCTGAAGAACTGGCTGACCCGCATCGACAACAACAACGCCCAGGGCGAGTACTACCTGACCGACGTGGTCGGGCTGGCCGTGGTCGACGACGTGCCCGTGGGGGCGGCCCAGCCGGGCGCCGGCTGGGAAACGCTGGGCGTGAACAGCCGTGTGCAGCAGGCCGAACTGGAGCGCCGCTGGCAGGCCGAGCAGGCCCGCCGCCAGCTCGAAGCCGGCGTCACGCTGGCCGACCCGGCGCGCTTTGACGTGCGTGGCACGCTCACCTGCGGCCGCGATGTGTTCATCGACGTGGGCTGCGTGTTCGAAGGCCAGGTCTCGCTGGCCGACGGCGTGCGCGTGGGCCCGCATTGCGTGCTGCGTGATGTCAGCGTCGGTGCGGGCACGCAGATCGAAGCCTTCAGCCACCTGCAGCAGGCCGAAGTCGGCCGCGATGCGCGCGTGGGTCCCTATGCCCGCCTGCGTCCCGGCGCCGAACTGGGCGACCGCAGCCACGTCGGCAACTTTGTCGAGATCAAGAAAAGCGTGCTGGGCGCCGACAGCAAGGCGAACCACCTGGCCTACATCGGCGATGCCGACATCGGCGCGCGCGTGAACGTGGGCGCGGGCACCATCACCTGCAACTACGACGGCGTGAACAAGCACCGCACCGTCATCGAAGACGACGCTTTCATCGGCTCTGACACGCAGCTCGTCGCGCCCGTGCGCGTCGGCCGCGGCGCCACGCTGGGCGCCGGCACCACCCTCACGCGCGACGCACCGGCCGACAAGCTGACAGTGTCGCGTCCCAAGCAGGTCACCGTCGACGGATGGCAGCGCCCGGTCAAGAAGTCGTGACGCAGGAACAGGCAGCGGCCGCGGGCGGCGGGGCCAAGCCCGCGCCGCCCGACGGCCTGCCGGCGCCGCGCCGGTACTGGGCGGCGGCCACCGTGATGACGGGCATCAGCCTGTCGGTGCTGGACACCACCATCGCCAACGTGGCGCTGCCCACGATCGCCAAGGATCTGAACGCGCTGCCCGCGCAGGCGGTGTGGATCGTCAACGCCTATAACCTGGCCGTCGTGATGGCGCTGTTGCCGCTGTCCGCGCTGGCCGAGCGCATCGGCTTTCGCCGCATGTTCACGTTCGGACTGGTGCTGTTCACGCTGGCCTCGCTGGGCTGCGCGCTGGCGGGCACGCTGTGGCAGTTGACCGCCGCGCGCGTGTTCCAGGGGCTGGGCGCCGCCACGCTCATGTGCATGTTTGGCGGGCTGGTGCGCAATATCTATCCGCTCAAGATGCTGGGGCGGGGCATCAGCATCAACGCCACCACGGTGGCGGTGATGTCGGTGCTGGGTCCCACCATCGGCTCGGCGATTCTGTCCGTCGCGCCGTGGCCGTGGATCTTTGCCGTCAACCTGCCGATCTGCGCGCTTGCCATGTTTGGCCTGCGCCATCTGCCCGAAGTGCCGCGCAACGATGTGAAGCTGGACTGGATCAGCGCGCTGCTCTGCATGGCGACGCTGGGCGTGTTCATCTCCGGCGTGGACATGATGGGCGAGGATCTGCTGCGCGGCATCGGTCTGGTCGCGATTTCGGCAGTGGCGGGTATTGTGCTGGTGCGCCGCGCCAGTCAGCAGACCGCGCCGCTGGTGCCGGTGGATCTGCTGCGCATCCGGCCGCTGGCGTTCGCGGTGGGCGCGTCGGCGTGCACCTTCGCCGCGCAGATGGCCTCGTACGTGTCGCTGCCGTTCTACTTCCAGCAGGTGCTCGGCCGGCCGTATCTGGAAGTGGGCATGCTGATGGGGGCGTGGCCGGTCGGCACGGCCATCATCGCGCCGCTGGCTGGACGCCTGTCCGACCGCTATTCCGCCGCCACGCTTAGTGGCATCGGCGCGGCCACGATGGTCGCGGGCATGCTGTGGCTGGCGCTCCTGCCGTCCACGGTGTCGAACTGGCCCGTCATCGCCGGCATGTTCGTGGCGGGCGTAGGCTTCGGTTTCTTCCAGACGCCGAACAACCGCGCGCTGCTCTCTGCCGCGCCCCGGCTGCGCAGCGGCGCGGCGGGCGGCTTGCAGGCCACCACCCGGGTTTTCGGGCAGAGCTTCGGCACCGCGCTGGTGGCCATTGCCTTCAGTGTCAGCGCGGCCCACGGGCCGGGACTGGCGCTTGTGCTGGGCACGGTGTGCGCGGCGCTGGCCGTGGTGGTCAACACCGTCCGCTTCAACAAGCTGCGGACTTAGCAGCCGCTGGCGCCGCCTTAAACCCGTCCGGACCCCCGGGCGCGGGCCGCTTCTATAATGGCGGCCGGCGCCCGGTTTCACTTTCCGGGCGCAAAGATTACCTATTTGAAGGCGCACAGGCATGAAAATCACGGTCGTGGGTACCGGTTACGTAGGATTGGTGTCGGGAGCGTGCCTGGCCGACATGGGCAACGATGTCATGTGCCTGGACGTGGACGCGGCCAAGATCGCGCTGCTGCGCCAGGGCGGCATCCCCATTTACGAGCCGGGCCTGGAAGACCTGGTGCGCCGCAACGTGCAGGCCGGCCGGCTGCATTTCACCGATGACGTCGCGCAGAGCGTGGCGTTTGGCGACGTCCAGTTCATCGCCGTGGGCACGCCGCCCGGCGAAGACGGATCCGCGGACCTCAAGTACGTGCTGGCCGCCGCGCAGAACATCGCGCGCCACATGACCTCGCGCAAGCTGATCGTGGACAAGTCCACGGTGCCCGTCGGCACGGCCGACAAGGTGCGCGCCGTGGTCGCCAAGGAACTGGCCGAGCGCGGCGTGGACCTGCCGTTCACGGTGGCGTCCAATCCGGAATTCCTGAAGGAAGGCGCGGCCATCAACGACTTCATGAGCCCGGACCGCGTCATCGTCGGCGCCGACGACGACTACACGATCGGCGTCATGCGCCGCATCTACGAGCCCTTCCAGCGCACGCACGACCGCCTGATGGTGATGGACGTGCGCTCCGCCGAACTGACCAAATACGCCGCCAACGCCATGCTGGCCACGCGCATCTCGTTCATGAACGAGATGGCGAACCTGGCCGAAGTGCTGGGCGCCGACGTCGAACAGGTGCGCCGCGGCATTGGCGCGGATCCGCGCATCGGCTATCACTTCCTGTATCCCGGCGCGGGCTACGGCGGCTCGTGCTTCCCGAAGGACGTGCAGGCGCTGGTCAACACGGCGTCCGAGCACGGCCTGCCGATGCGCGTCATCGAAGCCGCCGAAGCCGCGAACCACGCGCAGAAATTCCGCCTGTCCGAGAAACTGGTCGAGCGCTTCGGCGAAGACCTGCGCGGCCGCAAGATTGCGTTGTGGGGCCTGTCCTTCAAGCCCAACACCGACGACATGCGCGAAGCGCCCAGCCTGACCGTCATCGCCGAACTCACGCGCCGCGGCGCCGAGGTACGCGCCTACGATCCGGTGGCCATGCACGAAGCCGGCCGCGTGCTGGCCGGCCATCAAGGCGTCAGCTTCGCCACCGACATGTACGACGCGCTGGACGGCGCGGACGCCCTGCTCATCGCCACCGAATGGAAGGTCTTCCGCGCGCCCGACTTCGATCGCGTCAAGGCCCTGCTCAAGACGCCGCTCATCATCGACGGCCGCAATCTGTACACGCCGGCCGACGTGCGCGGCCTGGGCTTCGAATACTCGGGCATCGGCCGCGCATGAAGATCCTGCAACTGAACTTCGAAAAAGGCTGGCGCGGCGGCGAGCGCCAGACGCTGTACTGCATGCGCGCCTTCCGCAAGGCGGGCCATGACGTCGAAGTGATGTGCCGCGAAGGCGCGCCGCTTGCCGAGCGCGCCCGCCAGGAAGGATTCGTCGCCCACACTGTGCGCAACGTGCCCGGACAGCTTGCGTTTCTGGCCGGCGCCGGCCGCTACGACATCATCCACGCGCAGACCGCCAACACCATCACGTGGGCCGTGCTGACCAAATGGCTGCACCGCCGGCCGGTCGTGTTCTCGCGCCGCACGTCGTTTGTCGTCAAGCCGGGCGACGAATGGAAGACCGGGTACAAGTGGCGTCACACGGATCTGTTTGTGGCGATCAGCGAGATGGCCGCCGGCGAGCCGCGCCGACTGGGCATCGAGCCCGTCATCATCCGCAGCGCCGTCGAACCGCATCAGATCAACACCGAGAACGTCGCCAACCTGGTGCGCGAGTTCGACCTGGAGGGCAAGAAGGTCATGGCGACCTCCGCCGCCCTCATCCGCGACAAGGACCCCGTTACGCTGGTGCGCGCCGTCGGCGAACTGGCCAAGACGCGCCGCGACTTCGTCTTCCTGCATTTCGGCGCCGGCGGCGACCGCGAACAGCAGGCCAAGGACGAAGCTCGCAAGCTCGGCATCGAAGACGTTTACCGCTTTGCCGGCTTTCGCAAGGGCGTGGAAGACTTCTACAGCATCCTCGACGTCTTCGTCATGAGCTCCGAGGAAGAAGCGCTGGGCAGCAGTGTGCTCGACGCCTTCCTGCAACGTGTGCCCGTTGTTTCCACCGACGCCGGCGGCTTGAAGGAAAGCCTGGCCGACGGCCGCGGCGTGCTATGCGCCGTGGGCGATCATCAGGCCATGGCGGCCGGCATGGCGCGCTGCCTGGATGATGCGGCGTTCCGGCACGAGGTCACCGAACGTGCGTATGAGTACGTGCGCAATGAGCACGACGTGCAGAAGATGGGGAACCGGTATCTGGCGCAGTTTGAGCGGTTGGTGGGGCGGAAGTAGGCCGCTTCATCTGCCGCGTTTCTCTGCGGCTGTTCGATAGCCGCACCTCATGCCGGCACTTCACCCCCGCACATCAATCCGCGTCTCGAATTTGGCGCGATGCACCGAGAAAAACGTGCGCACATTACGCACATTGGCCTGCGCGGTGAAGGCGCGGTGCACCAGCGCGTGATACGCCGGCATGTCCTTCACCTGCGCGATCACCACAAAATCCGGACCGGGCGATACGCGGTAGCACTGCAGCACCGCCGGCTCCGTCAGCATGCTTTGCTCGAACGCGTCCAGGCTTTCGGCGGCCTGCACGTCCAGCGTGATCTCCACAATCGCCGTCAGCGTGCTTCCCAGCTTCTCGGCCGACAGGATGGCCACCTGCCGGTCGATCACCCCTTCTTCCACCAATCGCCGCACCCGCCGCAGGCAGGTCGGGGGCGATGCGTGCACCCGCGCGGCCAGATCCTGGTTGGTCAGCGAACTGTCTTCTTGTAACTGTTCAAGAATGCGCCGGTCCAGATCATCCAGTTCAGGTAGGGGAATGGACGTGTTTTGCATGATTAATTCAAAATGTCGATCTTGACGAAAGATAATTTAATCACATTTGTGTAAGGGAATTAACTGCCAAATTGTCGAACATAAAGAAATCAAATTTCTTTAAGGGTCGCGCACAATGCGTCGGTACTGAACTTACCCGGAGTCACTCCTATGTGCGGCATTGTTGGCGCCGTCGCCCAGCGCGACATCACCCCGATCCTCGTTGAAGGCCTGAAGCGCCTGGAATACCGCGGCTATGACTCCTGCGGCGTCGCTGTCTACGCCGACGGCCATCTGCGCCGCACGCGCAGCACGCAGCGCGTGGCAGAGCTGGCCGACCAGGTTGCGCAGGACAAGATCCAAGGCTTCACCGGCATCGCCCACACCCGCTGGGCCACGCACGGCGTGCCCGCCACGCACAACGCCCACCCGCACTTCTCGCATTTGGGCAATGACGAGCCGCGCATCGCGCTCGTTCACAACGGCATCATTGAAAACCACGACGAACTGCGCGCCGAGCTGCAAGCCGTCGGCTACGTCTTCGAAAGCCAGACCGACACCGAGGTCATCGCACACCTGGTGAATCACCTGTACTCGGGTGACCTCTTCGAAACGGTGCAGAACGCCGTTCGCCGCTTGCATGGCGCCTATGCGATTGCCGTGTTCTGCCGCGACGAACCGCACCGTGTGGTCGGCGCGCGCCAAGGCTCGCCGCTGGTGGTGGGCGTGGGCCAGAACGAAAACTTCCTCGCGTCCGACGCGCTGGCGCTGGCCGGCACGACCGACCAGATCATCTACCTGGAAGACGGCGACGTCGTCGACCTGCAGCTCTCGCGCGTCTGGATTGTGGATGCCGCCGGCAAGAACGTCGATCGCGAAGTGCATACCGTGCACGTGCACACCGGCGCCGCCGAGCTGGGCCCCTACCGCCACTACATGCAGAAGGAAATCTTCGAGCAGCCGCGCGCGGTCGGCGACACCCTGCAGGACATCGAGTCCATCACGCCCGAACTCTTTGGCGACGAGGCCTACAAGATCTTCAAGGAAGTCGACTCCCTGCTGATCCTGGCCTGCGGCACCAGCTACTACGCCGGCCTGACCGCCAAGTACTGGATCGAATCCATCGCCAAGATCCCGGTCAACGTCGAAATCGCCAGCGAATACCGCTACCGCGACAGCGTGCCGAACCCGCGCTCGCTGGTCGTGACGATCTCGCAGTCCGGCGAAACCGCCGACACGCTGGCCGCGCTGAAGCACGCGCGCTCGCTGGGCATGGAAAACACGCTGACCATCTGCAACGTGTCCACCAGCGCCATGGTGCGCGAGTGCAAGCTGTCATACATCACGCGCGCCGGCGTCGAAATCGGCGTGGCCTCGACCAAGGCCTTCACCACCCAGCTCACTGCGCTGTTCCTCTTGACGCTGGCGCTGGCGCAGACGCGCGGTAAGCTCACGGAAGAGCAGGAAGCCGAGCATTTGAAGGCCCTGCGGCACCTGCCGTCCGCCATCGGTTCGGTACTAGCGCTGGAACCGCAGATCATGGCCTGGGCCGATCGTTTCGCCTCCAAGGAAAACGCCCTGTTCCTGGGCCGCGGCATGCACTACCCGATCGCGCTGGAAGGCGCGCTCAAGCTCAAGGAAATCAGCTACATCCACGCCGAAGCCTACCCGGCCGGCGAACTGAAGCACGGTCCGCTGGCGCTGGTCACCGAGCACATGCCGGTCGTCACCATCGCGCCCAAGGACGAGCTGCTGGAAAAGCTGAAGTCCAACATGCAGGAAGTGCGCGCGCGTGGCGGTGAGTTGTATGTCTTTGCTGATGCCGACAGCAAGATTCAAAGCGCCGAAGGCATGCACGTGATCCGCATGCCGGAACACTACGGCAAGCTGTCGCCGATTCTGCACACGGTGCCGCTGCAGTTGCTGTCGTATCACACGGCATGCGCGCGGGGTACGGATGTGGATAAGCCGCGGAACCTGGCGAAGAGCGTGACGGTGGAGTGATTCAGGCGACGGCGCGAATCCGTCGACCTTACCGTAGTTGAAAAAAGGGCTGCGTTCGCAGCCCTTTTTAGTGCGCTTCGGATGCGGTTGGCAATCCGAGCAGATCTAGGCTTTTGGGCGCCTGTCTCTTGACGCTATGTCTGTGGAGTCTCTTTCTGCCCGCCGACGTGCGCGGCGATGAACATGGCGGCAGCCGACCGGCAATAGGATTCGATTTCGTCGTCGTCCTCTGCTTTCGCCTCATCGAAACGCGCGATTGTCAGAAGGTCGCAACCCTTGATAAGCGCGGCAAACAAGCGGGCCGAGCGGCCAGGATCGGGCACGTTCAGCGCCGCCTTCGCGTGCAACTGACGCAACAGGGCCTCGATCTGGGCAATGACATAGGCTGCGCCGGCTTCGAAATAGAGCTTGCTTAACGACTTTTGATTCGTCTTGTCAGCCATGATCATGGCTTCAACATTGCGAACGTCCGGGCTCAACAGCGTGCGAAGCAGGAATGATCCCACCGTGATGAGCTGATCTTCGGCTGAGCCCTCGACGCCATTGATAAGTGCCTGAGGTGCAAACTGGTGGCAGTGCGCCGCGATGGCCGCGCTGAATAGCGCCTCCTTGTTCTCGAAATGGCGATAGATGCTGAGCTTGGATATCTTCGCGCGCTGAGCGACCTTGTCCATGGTCGTCGCCTGAAAACCCAGTTCCACGAATAGCTGGCTGGCCGCGTTCACTATTGCTTGGCCCAGCGCCTCATTGGCGGGGCGGCCACGCCGCCCCTGCGTTTTTTTCTCCGCCACGTGTATTCCAGTACTTGACAGTATCGTAATTAGGGATTTAGGATACCTCATGGTATCCGAAATGTGCGCGCCGGTGAATAGGCTTCAACCGTAGCGGCGCCTTCCGGCGCCTCGCGCATACACGGCTCACCGCCGAGCGCAGTCCCAATCCCTTCGATATAGAACACGGATCCCAATACCATGAATGACGTCATCATCATCGGCGGCAGCTTTGCCGGCCTTGCCGCGGCGCTTCAACTCGGACGTGCCCGCCGAAAGGTCATCGTTCTCGACACCGGCCTGCCGCGTAATCGCTTTGCCGACCATTCCCATGGACTGCTCGGTCACGACCACAGGCCACCGCAGGACATCCTGACGGAGGCGAGGGAGCAGCTCGCGCGGTACCCCTCAGTCAGGATCATCAATGCAAAAGCTGAAAGCGTTTCCGGCGCCTTGGACGATTTCTCTGTCCTGATTGGCGATGGCGAGCGCCTTGGCGCGCGCCGCGTGATTTTGAGCTATGGGGTGGCTGACCAGATGCTTGATGTTCCGGGCTTCGCCGAGGGCTGGGGCACGTCCATCGTTCCATGCCCCTATTGCGACGGCTTCGAGGTCGCAGGGCGGCATTGGGGCCTTATCTGGTCCGGCCCGCCGTCGCACAACTACGTCAGGCTGTACCACGACTGGACTGACACGCTGACGGTCTTCGCTCATGGTCACGACATCTCGCCCGACGTCCGGGATGATCTAGCACGCCGCCGCGTCCGCGTCGTTGATGGCCTGATCACCGAACTGAACCATCACGAAAGCCATAACGTCACCGTCAAGCTCGATGCAGGCCCTGCTGTTGCAGTCGACATCGTGTTTGCCCATCCGCGCAACAAGCCCTCTGCACGCTTGCATGAATCGCTGGGCCTCGCCACGGTTGAGACGCCCCAAGGCATCGCCCTGAAGGTCGATGAGCGCCGCCAGACCAGCACGCCCGGCATCTACGCCGCGGGCGACCTTGCCAACCCTGCCATGCATTCAGTCACCACGGCATCCTGGCAAGGCGCGATGGCGGGAATCTTTGCGCAACAGTCGATGATCGTTTGAGAGCACCGATTTCTTTCTGTTGCGCCGTCGCCGTCGAAAGGTTCGCGTGGATTCAACCTGGGAAGCACCGAATTTCAACGCTCACTTGCGGCCAAACAGTCGGCCGAGAATTCCACGCGGCGCGGCCGCGGCCTGTTCTGCAGCCAGCGCATTTTGCATCGACAGCTCTTGGTACTGAGGCTTGCCGTTCTGTTGATACGAGGCGGACGCTTGGCGGAATGCCAGCGCCGATTCGGCATGCCGCTTCATGTGGCCGTAGATTTCCCCGCGTGAGAACAGCGCCCAACTGCGGTAGTCGGGATCCAGCGCAATAAGGCGGTCGCACGCTGCAAGCGCCTCGTCATAGCGGCTGGCGGCGATCAGCGCATTGACGCGTTCGGCGTGCAGGGGGCCGCTGTCGGGCCAGTGTGCCATCGCCTGGTCCGCGTCGGCCACGGCCTCGGTTGCGCGCCCCAGGTGGGTCAGCGCCTCGATGCGTGCGCGGCGCCACTTGAGCCAATCGGGATCCAGCGAGATCGCGACCTCGGACAAGGGCAACGCTTCATCGTGACGTTCCAGCCTGTTCAGCATGTCGGCGGCGTTGCCGGGCAGGAAGTCGTTGTCGGGCGCGAGTTCGTAGCCGCGCAGGTAATAGGTCAGTGCTGCTTCCCAGCGGCGCTGGTCGCGCTGCGCATTGCCGGCGACGAACAGCAGCTGGGCGTCGCCGCTGGACAGCGGATCCAGGCCCTGCAATGCCGCTTCCGCCAACTCAGGGTCGCCGCTGCGCACATACTCGCGGGCTTGCTCCTTGCGGCCTTCCCAGCCGCTGTCTGAAAGTGCATCCAGGCGCCGCCATAGCGGCGCCGCCTCGTCGCCTCGGCCCAGGCGGTGCAGGGAGCGCGCCTTGCCCTCGAGGGGCCAATCCCAGTCGGGTTCGCGGCGCAGCAGGCTGGTCCATTCCTCCACCGCGTCTTCGTGGCGTCCGAGCGCCTGAAGGCACGAGGCGCGATTGTGCTGGATTGCGTTCTCCTCGCCCAGGATGGCGCGGGCGCGGTCGAACATCACGATGGCGTTGTTCAGGTCGCCCAGACGGCGATAGTTGTTGCCGGCGTCATAAAGAAAGCCACCATTGTTGGGCGCCAGCGCGACGGCGCGCTGATGGTAGGGCAGCGCGTCCTGGTAGCGGCCTGCGTTGTGCAGATTGGAGCCGATGTAGCAATGCGGCGCGGCGGCGAATGGGCGCAGTTGCGAGGCGCGGGTCCAGCTTGCAATGGCGTCGTCCAGTTGACGGTCGTTGATCAGCAGATATCCCTCGGCCATCAGCAATCCGAAGTGCGACGGCGTACGTGTCAGGGCCTCGCGCAGGAGGCGCCAGGCCTGCTGCTGTTGGCCCGCGTCGTAGAGCGCGGTGACTCGCAAGCGAATGGCGTCGCTGCATTGCGGATCCAGCGCCAACGCGCGGTCCAGGTCCGAGTCACGCTGCGCGTACGCGCGGCGCTGGTCGTGATAGCGGGCGCGCAGTGCCCACATGACGGCGAGATCGGGCTGTTCGCGCAGACCTTGCTCGCACAAGGCCTGCATTTGGGCAAGGTCGCTGCCGTCATCGGCGCGGTGGATGGATTCGATCAGGCTGGACATGCGCAAGGTTCTCTGTTCGGAAGATCGGACTAGCGCGCCAGGGCGCCGGCTTCGTGACGGCAACTGTAGGGGCGGTCTTCGCGCGGGATGTCGTCGCTGCCGCATCGCCAACGGCGCACGCCGCCACCCTTCTTTTCGGACCGCAGCTCGGGCAGATAGACCAGGTGCTTGCCGCCCAACGACGGTAGGACCGCCGTGCCCGGATCGCCCGCGATGGTAAAGCGCAGCACGCCGTTGACGGGATTCATCTCCAGCTTGCTGAAGCCGCTGGTTCGCAGCGATTCCAGCGTCACGCCGAGCGCGGCCATGTCGGGCGCAAACGTTTTGGTGCGCTGATAGTAGCTTTCCGCCAGCAGGCGCACGGGATCCGACACGAGATCCAGGTGGATGACGTCGGCGCGCAGCGGACTGTCCGCGTCATCCTTGTCGAGGGCGACGACCGCGATCACCATGCCGGCCAGGACCAGCGCCACCATGCCGAATACGATGAACAAGAACCGGCCGGCGCCCGTGACGGCACGGACGCGAGCCAGCGCCGGCAGCACGACCCGCGGATTGACTTGGCTGGACACCACGTGAGTGCCGGCGAGGGCGTTGTGCATGGCGCGCTCGCCAAAAACCGCCTGCTGTATGTGGTGGAAGAGGCCGGGTAACGCCAGGTTCAGCGAGTACTTCAGGGTATGCCGCCAGATCGAACGCAGAAGTCCCGGTGAGCTGCCCTTGCGCGTCACCACCCGCTGCTTCAAGAGGCGCTTGCCGGGGGAGCCATTGCCCCAGGCATCCATGAATGCGGGCAGCAGCAAGCCCAGCAGCCCGCCCGCGATTGCCAGCAGCGCGGGCCCGTCTGCTCCAGTCAGGCCCTGATAGGTGTATGAGGCGGCCATGGACAGACCGACCATGGCGGCCACCATGACGATGGCGTCGAACGCCGTGGCGGCCAGTCGGGCCCAGATGCCGGGAAAGATGGGGGCGTTGACGCCCGGGCCGGGCCGCTGGGCGGGCGCCTCGTGGGCAGTAACCGGCAAGACGGCCTTGCAGCTGAAGCACACCTTATTGGCGGCCGGGTTCTGCCAGTTGCAGCGAGGGCATTGCATGGGATCGGAGGCGGGATGCTGAAGCCGGTCTGAGCGGCAGGACTGCGGATGATACCCATGTCGTTCCCATAGATGGCCGTCGCCGAACAGTCCTGCAAACCTTCATCGTTCCATAAAAAGAACGATGAAGGCAAAAATAGCCATCTACCGCCCGATTGTCCCGAAGAATATAGTTCTGTTCATCGCAGCAACGCGCTGCAAGCAACACCCCAAACCTACCTCTTCAAGGACACTGAAATGACCAACACCACCGCCAAGCTCGAAGTGCTGACCCCCGAAAACAGCCAGATCATCTTCATCGATCACCAACCGCAAATGGCCTTCGGCGTGCAGTCGATTGACCGCCAGACGCTCAAGAACAACGTCGTGGGTCTGGCCAAGGGCGCCAAGGCGTTCGACATTCCGACCATCATCACCACCGTCGAAACCGAATCGTTCTCCGGCTACACCTACCCCGAACTGCTTGATGTCTTCCCGGAAAAGAAAGTACTGGAACGCACCTCGATGAACTCCTGGGACGACCAGAAGGTGCGCGACCAGCTCGCCGCCAATGGCCGCAAGAAGGTGATCGTGGCCGGCCTGTGGACCGAAGTCTGCAACACCACCTTCGCCCTGTGCGCCATGCTGGAAGGCGAGTACGAGATCTACATGGTTTCCGACGCGTCGGGCGGCACGTCGAAGGAAGCGCACGACATGGCCATGCAACGCATGATCCAGGCTGGCGTGGTGCCGGTGACGTGGCAGCAAGTGCTGCTGGAATGGCAGCGCGACTGGGCCCGCCGCGATTCGTACGATGCCGTGATGGAAATCGTCAAGGAACACTCGGGCGCGTACGGCATGGGCGTGGACTACGCCTACACGATGGTGCACAAGGCCGCGCAACGTACGCAGACGAAGCATGAGGCGATCGCGCCCGTCGCTGCGCCGGTTATCGCTCGCTAAATCCCCAGGCCCGCGGCCGATGCCGCGGGCTTTTTTTCTCGTATTGACCGGCAGCCCCGGAGCCTCCCATGACGACCGCCGACACCCGCCCCGCCGACGCCCAGCCGTCCTCGCCTTTCGCCTATTCCGCCTTCTCCGTAATCTGGGTTGCCACCGTGCTGTCCAACATCGGCACCTGGATGCATGACGTGGGCGCCGGATGGCTCATGACGTCGTTGTCGCCCTCGCCCATGTTCGTGGCGCTGGTGCAGACGGCGGGCGCGCTGCCGGTCTTCCTGCTGTCGCTCCTGGCCGGTGCGCTGGCCGACACGATGGATCGCCGCAAGCTGCTGCTGATGGTGCAGATCGCGATGGGCTTTATCGCCCTGGCGCTGGGCCTGGTGGTGTGGTTTGGCCTGACCACGCCGTGGGTGCTGCTGGGCTTTACGTTGCTGATGGGCATTGGCACGGCGCTGTCGGCGCCCGCTTGGCAGGCCATCGTGCCCAGCCTGGTGCCGCGTCCTTCGCTGCAGCAGGCCATCGCGACGAACAGCGTGGGCATCAACGTCAGCCGTGCGATCGGCCCGGCGCTGGCCGGCGTGCTGATCACCAGCCTGGGCATGGCGATTCCGTTCTTCGTCAATGCGCTGAGCTTCATCGTGGTGGTGGCCGCACTGATCTGGTGGAAGCCGCCGGTTGCCGCCGAAAAGCGTCTGCCCCGCGAGCAGCTGTTTCATGCCATGCGTGCCGGCCTGCGCTTTGCGCTGCACAGCAAGCCGCTCAAGTCCACGCTGGTCCGTGCCGTCGCGTTCTTCCTGTTTGCCAGCGCCTACTGGGCCCTGCTGCCGGTGATCGTGCGCCAGGTGCTCAATGGCGGCGCCATGCTCTACGGGATCATCCTGGGCTGCGTCGGTGCGGGTGCGGTGATTGGCGCGATGGTGCTGCCGCCGCTGCGCAAGAAGCTCGGTCCTGACCGCAGCGTCATGGCGGGTACGCTGGGCACGGCGCTCACGCTGGTGGTCTTTGCGGTGATCCCGCATCCCGTGGTGGCCGGTGCGTTCAGCTTCCTGGCCGGCGCGTCGTGGATCATGGTGCTGACCTCGCTCAACGTATCGGCGCAGGTTGCCCTGCCGGACTGGGTGCGTGCTCGTGGCCTGGCGATCTTCGTGACGGTGTTCTTCGGCTCGATGACCGCAGGCAGCATGATCTGGGGCCAAGCCGCGGTGCATGCCGGCGTCCCCGCCGCGATGCTTATCGCCGCCGCCGGCTCGGTGATTGCGATGCTGCTGACCCGCAAGGCCAAACTGCAGTTGGGCGCCGACCTGGACCTCGCACCGTCGATGCACTGGCCCGAGCCCCTGATCGATCAGCAGGTGTCGCATGACCGCGGCCCGGTCATGATCACGGTGGAATACCTGATCGATCCGGCACGCGGCACGGACTTCGTGCGAGCCATGCAGCATGCCGGCGCCGAACGCCGCCGCGATGGGGCCTACGCCTGGGGGATCTTTGAAGATGCGGCGCAGCCGGGCCGCTACCTGGAATACTTCCTGGTGACGTCGTGGCTGGAACACCTGCGCCAACACGAGCGTGTGACGCACGCCGACGCGGACCAGCAGGCCGAAGTGCGCGGTTTCCACATCGGGGATGCGCCGCCGAAGGTGTCTCACTTCGTGGCACCGCAGCAGTCCTAAGCATTGTTGTTATCGAATGCGGCTCACTCGAGCCGCATTTTTTTATGCCTGGATGCAATGCGGGGCATCATCTCGGGGTGAAGCTGATCTGCTCAACGTTCCTGAGATAGCGCCTTGAGGCTTTCAAGGCGTTCCATCTCCTTTTTCTCTTTCTCTTTTCTAGCGCCTTCGCGATGCGACTTGATGGCGAGGAACATGCACACGCCCAGCACGCCGAGCTTGAACGTACCGAAGGCTAAAGGGACCCAGAAATTCATCATTTCCTCAAAACGCTGCTTGAGCAGCTTGATCGCTACGCGCGGACGCTGAACCGGATCAGGAACGCGCGGAGCAAGTGCTAAAATCCATACAAGATTGCCAATTCTACTGCCAAAATCCATACAAGCAGTTGAATTGTCCGGCCCGTACCTCCTTGCCACCCGCGGAAGTGGCCAAAAACCCAAAAAATCAAACATGGCTCTCTCGCGTCGTCTGAAAAAAGCAAGCCTGTCGTGGGTGCGGCCCCTGACCCCCGGCGCGGGCTCGCGGTATCAGCAAATCGCCACGCAGATCGTCACCGCGGTGGAGGATGGAGTTCTCCGGCCGGGTGATCGCCTTCCCACGCAGCGTGAACTGGCCCAGACATTGGGCGTCGATCTCACGACCGTCACGCGGGCGTATTCGGAAGTTCGCCAGAAAGGGATTCTGGAAGCACAGGGGGCCGGCGGGACTTATGTGGCGTATGCCGGGTCGGCAACAGGCGGCACGATCGATCTGGGGATGAACATCCCGCCGTTGCTCGGCAGTGCCGCGTTTTCGCAGATGCTTGCAGAAGGCAGCGGCTCGACGCAGGCCGCGGCAAGCTCGATGGATCTGATGAGCTATCACGTGGGGGCGGGGGATGCACGGCATCGTGCAGCCGGCGCGAAATGGCTGCAGCCGGTGCTGGGCAGCGTGGACACTGACCGGATCGTGGTCTGCCCCGGCGCCCAAACCGCGATCGCAGCCCTGCTTCTGGCCAGGAGCCAGGCCGGAGATGCGATTGCGTGCGATGCGCTGACCTACCCGGGCTTCCTGGCTGCGGCCCGCCTGCTGCAGCGCTTGGCCGTCGGGGTGGAGTCGGATGCATTCGGCATGGACCCCGCCGACCTCGAGCGCGTGTGCCGAAAACATCGTCCGGCAATGCTGTACTTGAATCCGACGATTCAGAACCCGACCGCGCTGACGCTGTCCTCCGCGCGGCGAACCGAGCTGCTGCGGGTGGCCAAGAAATTTTCGCTGCCGGTTATTGAAGATGATCCGTATTGGCTGTTGGCTGAGCAGCCGCCGAGCACGATGTTTTCGGTTGCCGCCAACACGTTGTCGACGCCGGTCTACTACGTGTCGACGCTATCGAAATGCATCGCGCCCGGCCTGCGGACCGCATACCTGGTCGTACCTGCCGGCGAGCCGTTGACGCCCGTGCTTGATGCCCTGCGCTCGCTGGCGCTGATGCCCACGCCCTGGATGACGGAGATGGCGTCGACGTGGATCGAATCTGGCGCTGCGGTGCAATGGATGGCGCAGGTCAAGCGTGAGCTGCAGCATCGGCAAGCCATTGCGGCGTCGATCCTGCCGGGGGAGATTCAGGCCGACCCGAACGGGCTGCATCTCTGGCTGCAGTTGCCGGGTCATATCGATCTGTACCGGCTGATTCAAACCGCGCTTGAACAAGGTGTGAGTGTCACGGATTCGGCATCATTTGCGACGGGAGCGTTCAGTCCCTTGGCGCTCCGTGTGTCGTTGGGGGGCGCGATTGATCGGACACGTTTGACGCACGGGCTGAACCGGTTGGCGGACTTGCTCAACGGCGACATGGCCGGGCGGGTTTCAGACGGTGTCTGAGTTGCCGAGGCGTTCAGTCCCCGTCCTCGGCTTCAGGCCTTGCGGGAACGCCTTTAGGATTCACGAGCGGTCGATGCGCCCGCGTCGACGGCCCGTTGAATCGCCCCTTCGAATCCCGCGTGGATCGCGGCACGCAGCGCTGCGGCGGTAGTGCCGTTGTAGTCCAGGAACTGGTGGGCTACGTCGCCGGGCTGATGGTGTTCATCGCCGAGTAACTGCGCAGCATCGCGAACCACGTCCAGTGCGGCCCGCAACGCAACGTGCTCAGGCCGCCCAAGCGAAACGGCGACATCCGTGTGTTCGATTCAACTCCACGCGGTGAGGGTTAAGGCGGCCGGCTGCCTGGCGTGGGCTGCCGGCGGGACTAATGCATCTGCTCGAAAAAATGGTACTCCGCTCGAGCGTGCACCCACCGCGCCTCGTTCACAGCGTAGCCATCTGCCCCGGCAACCACAGCGCCAGCTGCGGCACCGCCAGCAGCAGCACGATCATCAGCAACAGCATCGCCAGGAACGGCAGCACGCCCACCACCACATCCATGAACTTCCCCTGCCCGCGCACGCTATGCACCACGAAAAGATTCATGCCAAATGGCGGCGTGAGCTGGCCCATTTCGCACAGCACGATCAGCAGCACGCCGAACCACACCGGGTCATAGCCCAGCGCGATGACGATCGGTACGGTGAGCGGCGCGGTGGTGACCAGCATGGCAAGCGTGTCCATGAAGCAGCCGAGCAGGATGTAGAACAGGATGATGGCCAGCATCATGCCCAGCGGCGGCAGGTCCAGGCTGGTCACGGCATTGACCAGCAAGGTGGTCAGGCCGATCGAGGACAGCACGAAGTTCAGGAAGAACGCGGCCAGCGTGATCAGGATGATCATGCCGGTGGTGCGCAGTGTGGCTTCGAAGGCGCGGCCCAGCATTTCCCAGGTCAGCACGCGCTTGTAGGCGCACAGCAGGGTGGCGGCCACTACACCCAGCGCGGCCGACTCGCTGGCGGTGGCGATGCCGCCGTAGATCACGCCAATCACCAGCGCGAAGATCGCGAGCGGCGGCAGCAGGTGCGGCAGGGCGGCGATGCGTTCGGACCAGCTCACCGCGGGGCGTTTGCCGGCGAGGCCCGGACGCAACAGGCACAGGCCCACGATCAGCGCGATGAACAGCCCGGTGAGCAGGATGCCCGGCAGCGTCGCGGCCAGATAGAGCTTGGGCACCGACACGTTGGCGATCAGCGCGTACACGATCATGTTGATCGAGGGCGGGATCAGGATGCCGAGCGTGCCGCCGGCCGCGATCGAGCCCAGGAACAGCGGCGCGTTGTAGCCCGACTTGCGTTGCTCCGGCAGGGCCAGCGTGGCGATTGTGGCGGCGGTTGCCACACTGGAGCCGCTGGTGGCCGAGAACATGGCGGAGGCGCCGATGTTGGCGTTCATCAGGCCGCCCGGCAGCCACGACACCCATTTGGACACGGCGCCATACATGCGGCCGGCGACGCCGGAATGCACCAGCAGCTCGCCCATCAGCACATACAGCGGAATCGCGACCAGCAGGAATTCGGCGCTGGTGCCCCAGGCCAGTTCACCGATGGCGTTGGTCAGTTTCAGCGGGGAATAGACGCCGGCCAGGCTCATGCCCAGGAGGCCCACGGTGGCGGCCGCGGTCACGCTCAGCGCCAGGAGGCCGAGCAGCATGGAAATCGTCATTATCAGCATGGCTCACTCCTGGGGTTGCGTGCGCGCGGGTACGGGTGCGTCGGCGGTTTCTTCTTCGATGCCCTCCTCCACCGAGTGGATGCCGATCAGCGCATTGACCGCCTGCCAGCGGCCGCGCATCACGCGGCCCAGCGCGCTGGCGCCGAGCACCACGATGGTGAGCAGGAAGAACGCGTAGCCGGCGAACCAGAGCGATTGCGGGATCCATTGCGGCACCTGCAGCGGCGTGTTGGACACCGACTGGAAGGCGATGGAGTCGGCCAGCACGAACCATGCGTGCCACGTCAGCGTGCCCACGAACAGGCCCAGGCAAGCCAGCGCGAACAGGTCGAGCACGACGCGCGTCTTGGCGGGAAGATGCGTGTAGACCACGTCGACCCGGATGTGCGAGCGGCGTAGCAAGGTGATGGGAAAGGCCCAGGCGCTGGCCACCGCCAGCGTGTAGCCGGCCAGCTCGTCGGCGCCGCCGAGCGAGACGCCCGCGACCTTGCGCGCGATCAGGTCGGCCACGATGAGCCAGGACACGAGCAGCAGCCCGAGGCCGCCTATCCAGGCGCCGATGCGGGCCACGCGGTCGAGCAGGCGTAGCGAACCATGCGTTTCTGTCGTCATGAGATTTCCTTGAAGTTCAGCGCAGCGTCACGCCCAGGGCCTGGCCCACGGACGCGCTCCAATTGGCGGCGCATTCCTCGCCGCAGCGCCGCGCCCAGCGGCTCGCCATTTCGGTGGCGACCTCGCGCAATGTGGCGCGCTCGGCCTCGGTGGGCGCGGTGGCCTGCATGTCGGCCTGGGTGTGGATGCGGCATTCGCCCTGTCCGGTGTTGCAGGCAAGCGCATAGTCGCCCTCGCGGCCGGTCTCGTCCCACAGGCGATCTTCCAGCACCTTCGCCTCCTTGAGCATGAACTGCTGCACGGCGGGATCCAGCTTCTGCCAGCGGCGTTCGGCGATGGCGTAAAAGCCGATGGACCAGTCGATGGGAAGCAGGTAAAGATTCTTGGCGACGTCGTACCACTTCGCGGCGTTGCCCGAGCCGATGCCGGTCACCGCGCAATCGACCACGCCGGTCTGCAGCGCGGGGATGACCTCGGCAAACGGTATGGTCACCGGCGACGCGCCCAGCGCGCGAACGTATTCGGCCATGTTGCTGCCGCGGGTGCGCACCTTGCGGCCCTTCAGATCGGCCAGGGTCTTAACCGGTGCGCGGCAGAAGAACACCTGTGCGGTGTACGGCACCGTGGCCAGCAGCCGCACACCGTGGCGCTTGAGCATGCGCTGTTCCAGCACCGGCCGGTAGGCCGCCACCATCTTGCGCGCGGTGGCGTAGTCGGTCGCCATGCCGGGCAGGTCGACGCCTTCGAAGGTGGGGTCGTCGCCGCTGACGAAGGCGAACACGCCCATGCCGACGTCAAGCGCGCCGGCGCGCATCAGGCGCACGATCTCAGGGCCTTTCAGGCCGCTCTCGGACAGGCCGATCAGCTCGGCCGTGACCTTGCCGCCGGAGGCTTCGGGCAGGGTCTTTTCCCAAAACGGCTTTTCAACCGCGCCGAAGGTGTAGTTGTGACTGCCGCCGCCGACGACCGCGAAGTGGGTTTCGGGCAAGGCGGCGGTCTGCGCGCGGGCGGGCCCGGCCGCGGCGAACGAGGTTGCCGCGGCCGCCAGCAGCGCCGCCAGAATGCTTCGTTTCATGTTTTTCCCCCTGTTTGTGTATGGGCACGCGCGCTGCGCGCGCCCTGCCACGGCATCGGGTTATGCCGTGGTCGCTTGCGCACGCGTGTCGGCGCGCACGCGATGCCAATCGGAATGACGCTGGAAGACCTCGGCCAGAAACAGCGCCAGCCGGTCTTCGCCGCCCGGGCAGAGAATCTGCAGGCCGGTGGGCAGATCCGCGTCGTCGCGGCCGTTGGGCACCGAGACGCCGCACATCTGCAACAGATTGCCGATGCGTGTGTAGTGGACGGGCGCGTTGCCGTGATCGACCTCGTCGAGCGGCAGCGCGGTGGTGAGCGTGGTGGGCGTCAGCAGTCCCGCCATGCCCTGCAGCCGCGACTCCATCGCCGCTTGCAGGCGGTCGCGCTCGCGCAGCGCGGCGAGGTAGCGCAAGGCCGGCACGTCGAGGGCAGCAAGCAGGCGAGGCCGCACCGAGTCGTCAACGGGAAGGTCGAGGTCGGTCATCTCGCGCTCGAACGACGCCACGCCTTCGGTCATCATGATGTCGCCCGTCACGGCCTTGAACTCGGACAGCGTGGCGGGCGGTGTGATTTCGACGATCTGCGCGCCAAGGCTCTGATACAGCGCGATGGAGTCTTCATAGGCGCGTCGCACGGCGGGCGTGACGTCATTGAGGAACGCCTCCGGCAGACGGCCCAGCGTGGCGCCGGCAATGCCAAAGCGCGACGCGTCGAGCGGCTCGCGCCACTCGCCGGGCTCAACCGGCACCAGCGCGTCGAACACCAGGCGCGCGTCCGCGGCGCTGTGCGCGAAGATACCTACGCTGTCGAGCGTCTGGCTCAGTGTGACCACGCCGTGCGCCGAGATGCGGCCCACGGTCGGCTTGAAGCCCGTGATGCCGCAGTAACTGGCGGGCACGCGCACCGAGCCGCCGGTATCGGTGCCGATGGCGGCCGGCGCCAGGCGTCCCGCGACCGCAACCGCGGAGCCGCTGCTCGATCCGCCGGGGATGCGGTGCACGCGGTCATCCCACGGATTGCGCGGCGTGCCCATGTGCTGATTGGGCCCCCACGCGCCCATGGCAAACTGCACCATGTGGGTCTTGCCCAGGATAATGGCGCCGGCGCGCTGCGATTGCCGCACCAGTTCGGCCGTGTGCGAGGCAATGGTGTTGGCGTGGATGGGCGAGCCGATGGTGGTGGGCTGGCCGGCGATGTCGATCAGGTCTTTAAGTGCGATCGGCACGCCGTGCAGCGGGCCGAGCCAGATGCCCTGGTCCAGTTGCAGGTCGGCTGCGCGTGCGGCGGCCAGCGCCTCGTCTGCGTATACGGCCACGTAGGCGTGCAGCCAGCCGTCGAGCGCGGCGATGCGCGCAAGGTAGTCACTCACCAGCGCTTCGGATCGCAGCTCGCGGCGGCGCAGCCGCTGCGCGAGGTCGGTGATGTCGAGGTCGATGCTCATGCGTTTGCTCCTTGGGCTGCCGCGATGGCGCGTTCGATCAGCGCGCGCGAGCCCACGATGTCGGGGAATTTCTCGCCGGCACGCAGGCGCGCCAGCGTGGTCTGCTCCTGGGTCTGGAAGTCGATAGCCTGCTGCGCGGCGGCGCGCACGGCGGCGCGATCAAGCACCAGCACGCCGTTTTCGTCGGCCAGGACGGCCGCGCCGGGCCGCACCGTGACGCCACCGCAGTGGATCGTGCCGCAGAATTCGCCCTCGTGACCCAGCAAGCGCGTGGTGATGGGAGAAGGCCCGCGCGACCACACCGGCATGCCGTGCTGGCGCAATTCGCCAAGATCGGTCACAAGGCCGTCCACGATGATGCCGGCCACGCCGGCCTGCTTGGCGGCGTAGGCCATGGCGCCGCCGAAGGCAGCCGTCACGGCCTCGCCAGCCCGGTCGATCACCAGCACGTCGCCGGGACGCACGCAGGCCATCGCATGATGCAGAATGCCGCCGTCGTTGCCGGGCATGCGCACCGTCACGGCCGGTCCGGCAATGCGCACGTCCTGCTGATGCGCACGGATGTCGCCGCGCATGAAGCCGGTGGTCTGGAAGTGCCCGATGGTGGCCGGCTCCGCCTTCAGCAACAGCGCCAGATCTTCATGCGGCAAGGCCTCGGGCATGGGATGAATCAGATACATCGCTTGTCTTCACTACAATGAAAAAGGCTCGGAAGCCGGTGAAAAAAAGGTATCACGCGGGCTTTCCGGGCCAATAATCAAAGTTTCGGCGCAGTTTGAAAAAGAGTTCTTATCATGCGGATAACCCTAAGCCAGCTTGAGGCCTTTTACTGGACCGCCAAGCTGGGCAGCATCCACGCGGCCGCGCGCCATTTGCACGTGACGCAGCCGGCCGTCTCGGCCCGCATCCGCGAACTTGAAGGCGCGTTGGAGGTGCAGCTGTTTGATCGCTCGCGCCAGCGCGTGACGTTGACCGATGTGGGGCAGTCGGCGTTGCGTCATGCCGAGAGCGCGTTGCACAGCACGCGCCAGCTCGAACACTTTGGCAAGGATCGCAGCCTGGGCGGCAAGTTGCGGCTGGGCGCGGACGAGTGCTCGGCGAACGTAGGCCTGACCGCGGTGATCGCACAGCTCAAGGAACACTATCCCTCGCTCGCGCTGGAGATGACGGTGGACGTGGGGTCGGTGCTCAACAGCAAGCTCAACGCGGGCGAACTGGACATGGCGCTGCTGACCAATCCGGCCACGGGCGACACCATCACCGACGTGTTCATCGGCTGGATGACGTTCCATTGGGTGGCCTCGCCCACGCTGCACATCACGGCCGATCCGTTCCGCGCAGAGCACGCGCGCGGCCATCACATCGCCACGCACTCGCCGCCTTCCACGCTCTACACCGTGGTTGAAAACTGGCTGGCGTCGGGCGGTGTCGATATGTCTGGGCCCAGCACCACCAATTCGCTGGCGCTGATCTCACGCCTGATCGCGGCGGGCCACGCCATCGGCATTCTGCCCGTGCCGCTTTTGCAGGACATGCTGACCATGGGCGTGTTGCGCGCCCTGCCCGCCGATCCGCCGATTCCGCCGGCGCGTTTCTATATCTCGTATCTGACCGCCTCGCATGGTGCGCACATCGACTCGATCGTGGACATCACGCGCGACACGCTCATGCGCCTGAACTTCCTGGCGCCGATCGACGCCGCGCCTGCGAACGCTGGCCAGGCATGACAACGGGGCCGCGCTAGCGGCCCCGATCCGGCTTCATGTTATCGCGCACGGCACGGGCCGCCCGGACCGTGCAGCGTCACGCATCAATCGATGCGCGCGCCGGACACCCGCACGACCTCGCCCCACTTCTGCACTTCGGCATCCACCAGCGTCACGAATTGCTTGCGATCCGTGAGCTGCGGAATCACCAGGCCGACGGCGCCCAGCTTTTCCTGAATGGCGGGCGACTGCATGGCGGTGCGGGTGGCCTCGAAGAGTTGCTGGAACACCGGCGCCGGCACACCGGCCGGGGCGGACAGGCCAAACCAGTATTCGGACGAGAAACCCGGATAGCCGCTTTCCGCCACGGTGGGCGTGTCGGGATAGGTGGGATTGCGCTTGGCGCTGCCAATGGCAAGCGCGCGCAGCTTGCCGGCGCGCACGTGCGGCAGCGCCGTGTCCTGATTGACGAACAGCACGTCCACGCGACCCGCCAGCACGTCGTTGATGGCAGCCGAGCCGCCGTTGTAGGGCACATGCATGATGTCGAGCTTGGCGCGCTGCTTGAGCATTTCCATGCCCAGATGGCCGGTGGTGCCGTTGCCCGACGATGCGTAGGAGTATTTGCCGGGCTCTTTCTGCACCAGCGCGACGAACTCGGCCAGCGTCTTGGCCGGAAAGCCGGGTGCGGTCACCAGCACGTCGGCGCCGAAGGCCAGGATTGCGATCTGGTCGAGCTGATCGAGCTTGTAGGGCAGCTTGCTGTAGAGGCCCTGGTTGGTGGCGATGCCCACGCCCGACACGAGTAGCGTGTGGCCGTCGGGGCGCGCCTGGGTCACGTACGCGGTGCCGATGTTGCTGTTGGCGCCGCCCTTGTTCTCGACCACGATGGTGGTCTTGAGCGCTTTACCCATCTCGGAGGCGAGCAGGCGGCCGATGAAGTCGGTGCCTCCGCCGGCGGGGAACGGCACGACCAGGCTGATGGGCTTGTCGCCCGGGAAGTCGGCAGCCCGGACTGGCGCGGCGGTCATGCCCAGCGCCAACCCGGCGATCAGCGCCGGCGCCATCAACTTCAAGAACGTGCTGCGAACGGTAGATGCCATCCCTGCCTTGCGGCATGCTTTTCCCACGGCGTGCATGGTGTGATTCCCTTGAGTGTTATGAAGCGAGCTTTGAATTGCAGGGAAAAATTAGCACGCGGGTTTGAAGCGCCAGTAATCACAAATGCCCGCTGATTTGAGAGATTCTTGTTATTACGGGTTATCCCGGCGTGGAAATCTGCTTGACAGGTTTGGTTGTGTTGAACAACATAGTCGTTGTGCAATACAACTTAATGGGATGCACCATGCAGATGCCCGCCAAATCGATAGACGAGATCCGAGCCGCGTCGCGCACGATCGTGCGCGAGCTGGGCTTCATGCGGCCGACCTTGGCGGGCACCGCCTACTCCGCTTCAGCTGTGCACGCGTTGCTGGAAATCGATGCCCAGGGCATGGTGGCGGCGGCCCACCTGGTCAGCGCGCTTGGTCTGGAGAAATCCAGTGTCAGTCGCATGCTGTCCAAACTCATCGCCGCGGGCGAGATTGCCGAGTCGGCCACGCCGGAGGATGCGCGACTGAAGCAACTGACGCTGACCGGCAAGGGCAAGGCGTTGGTCAAGCGTATCCACGCCTACGGACGGAATCAGGTCACCACGGCGATGGCGCACTTGAATCCCTCGCAACAGCAGGCGGTCGCGCAAGGGTTGTCGGAGTACGCCAGAGCGCTCAAGGCCAGCCACGGGACGCAGTCATCGGCCGCGCTGGATACGGTGCAGATCGTGTCGGGATATCGACCCGGTCTGGTGGGACGCGTGGCCGAGATGCATGCGGCCTTCTATTCAAAGCACTCGGGCTTTGGCCAATTCTTCGAAAGCCAGGTGGCCGCGGGGATTGCCGAGTTTACGGGGCGGCTCGGCGAGCCGTGCAATGGGGTGTGGACGGCGATCCAGAACGACCGGATTGTGGGCTCCATCGCCATAGACGGCCAAGACCTCGGCAACAACCAGGCGCATCTGCGCTGGTTCATCCTGGATGACGGATGCCGCGGCGGCGGGATCGGCCGAAAGCTGATCGGAACTGCCCTGGATTTCTGTGACCGGTTCGGTTTTCCCGAGTGTCAGTTGTGGACCTTCAAGGGCCTCGATGCAGCGCGCAAGTTGTATGAGTCCGTGGGCTTCAAGCTCGTGCACGAGGAAGACGGCCAACAGTGGGGAAGCATCGTCACAGAGCAGCAATTCACCAGGATTAAACCCGCGTCCAGCCACCAACCTGGGTGAACTTCCATGCGGACCGAGCTCAACGCGATCGCTGCCGCGGCGGCGGTGGGGGTGCTCGTTGGCGCGGCGATGGTTTCCACAAGCGTGGTGTCCAGTGCCCTCTCGCCCGCCACTCTGGCGTTTCTGCGCTATCTGATCGGAGCCGCAGTCCTGCTGCTGCCGATTGGTTCGGCCGCACGAACACCCTTCAGGGTCAACGATGCCGCGGCCATCGCCGCGCTGGGCATTTTTCAGTTCGCGGTATTGGTGCTATTGCTCAACCATGCGCTGCTGACAGTGTCGGCAACCGTGTGCGCGCTTGTGTTTGCCACGATGCCGCTGGTGACGATGTGTCTTGCGGTGCTCACAGGCAAGGAGCCATTCAGTGGCCGAGGCCTGGTTGGCGTGTGCATCGCGGTTGCCGGGGTTGCATATCTGCTGCTGATGCCTTCCGAGTCCTCGGCAGGCATGGCGAACAGCGGCTGGGGCGTGTTGGCTTTGGTTTCGGCCACCGTCGTCGGCGCCGTGACGAGCATTCTGTACGCGCCATACCTGCGCCGCTATCCGGCGCTTGCGACCTGCCGGCTGGCGATGGTTTCGGCGGTCGTGTTCCTGTTGGGATTCTGCGCCCTCACGTCGCAGCCGCTGATTCCCGCGCTGAATCGGCTGGAATGGGCCAACGTCGCGTTCGTTGGGCTATCGAGCGGTCTGGGCTATTTTTGCTGGTTGTGGGCGCTGGGCAAGCTGGCGGCAAGCAAGGTCACCGCCTTCCAAGCCCTTGGCCCGGTGGCCGCTGCGATTATCGAGTCGATCCTGTCACAACGGCTTCCGCCGATGGCGGTGCTGGTCGCCCTCGCGATGGTCGCCGCGGGCCTGGTCATTGCAACGCGCAGGCCGAAGGCGAACTGATCGGAGGTTGCCAGGCACCGCCCAGCCGCTGGCCGCCTGCGACGTCAGGCGGACAGTTCCCGGCGAATGATCTCCGCACCCGCGCTCAGCGCGTTCAGCTTGCCCTTGGCCACCGCGCGCGGCAACGGCGCCATGCCGCAGTTGGTGCACGGGTACAGCTTGTCGGCGTCCACGAACTTGAGCGCCGTGCGCAGCGTGTTGGCGACTTCTTCCGGCGTTTCGACGGTGTGGTTGGCCACGTCGATGGCGCCGACCATGACCTTCTTGCCGCGAATCAGTTCGATCAGGTCGATCGGCACATGCGAGTTATGGCATTCCAGCGAGACGATGTCGATGCTGGACTTCTGCAGCTTGGGGAACGATTCCTCGTACTGGCGCCATTCCGAACCCAGCGTCTTCTTCCAGTCGGTGTTGGCCTTGATGCCGTAGCCGTAGCAGATGTGCACGGCGGTTTCGCACTTCAGGCCTTCGATGGCGCGTTCCAGCGTCGCGACGCCCCAGTCGTTCACTTCGTCGAAGAAGACGTTGAACGCAGGTTCGTCGAACTGGATGATGTCGACGCCGGCGGCTTCGAGTTCGCGGGCCTCCTGGTTCAGGATCTTCGCGAATTCCCAGGCCAGCTTTTCGCGGCTCTTGTAGTGGGCGTCGTACAGCGTGTCGATCATGGTCATGGGACCGGGCAGCGCCCATTTGATCGGCTGCTTGGTCTGCCGGCGCAGGAACTTGGCGTCTTCGACGAAGACGGGCTTCTGGCGGCTGACGGCGCCGACGACGGTGGGCACGCTGGCGTCGTAGCGGTCGCGGATGCGGACGGTTTCGCGCTTTTCGAAATCAACGCCGTCCAGATGCTCGATGAACGTAGTGACGAAGTGCTGACGCGTCTGCTCGCCGTCGCTGACGATGTCGATGCCGGCCAGTTCCTGTTCCTTCAGCGCGAGGATCAGGGCGTCCTGCTTGCCTTCGGTCAGTTGTTCGTCTTGCAGGCTCCAGGGCGACCAGAGCTTTTCGGGCTGGGCAAGCCAGGAGGGTTTGGGCAGGCTGCCGGCGGTCGAGGTGGGCAAAAGCTTTTTCATGGCGGGTGTCCGTCTGTGTTCGGTTTATTAGTGGGAGTGGCTGGCAGCCCATTGATCAAGCACGTGCTTGTACGGCTTGATGAAGTGCGCCTCGGCAAACTTGCCCTGTTTGACGGCCAGCTGGCTGCGTTCGACGCGGTCGTACACGATCTGCGTCAGCGAATAATCCTGGTTCTTGAGGCTGGGTTGATAGCGCTTTCCGGCCGCGGAATTGGCGTTGTAGATTTCGGGGCGGTAGATGCGCTGGAACGCTTCCATCGTGCTGATGGTGCCGATCAGCTCAAGATTGGTGTAGGCGCCCAGCAGGTCGTCCTGGAAATAAAACGCCAGCGGCGCAACGCTGTTCGGCGGCATGAAGTAGCGCACTTGCAGCCCCATCTTTTCGAAGTACTGATCGGTTGGGGAGAATTCGCTTTGCTGATACTCCACGCCCAGGATCGGGTGGTGGTTGTCGGTGCGGTGATAAGTCTTGCTGCTGGAAACGCTGATGCAGATGACCGGCGGCTTCTTGAAGTTTGCCTTGTAGGCTTCGGATTCAACGAAGTGCTTGAACAGCTTTCCGTGCAGGTCGCCGAAATCTTCCGGCGTGCTGAACGTGGATTTGTTGTCGTTGTATTCGGGCAGCAACACGCTGAAGTCGTAGTCGCGCACGTAGGACGAGAAGTTATTCCCGACGATGCCGTCGATGCGGTTGCCGGTCTTCTTGTCGACGATGTTGGTCTTCAACACTTCAATCAGCGGAAACGCATTGGCGTTGCCGTTTGCACCTAGCGTCATCTCGGCGGTGATGATGTCGAGCTCGACGGCGTAGCGATCGCCCGTGGGGTTGTCCCAATGCGCCAGGTCATTGAAACGGCTGTCGATCATCTTCAGCGTGTTGCGCAGATTCTGCTCGCGGCTTTCGCCTCGGGCCAGATTGGCGAAGTTGGTCGTGATGCGCGTGCTGTCCGACGGCTGATAGTTTTCATCGAAGCGAAGGCTTTTGATGCTGAAGGTGAAGTCTTTGTTCATGATGGTCGGATGCAAAAGTGCTGCGATAAGCGTGAATTCGGGGTGAACGGGGCCGGCGTTCGCGGAGGCGTTTCTGCGCGGCTTGCTGCGAAAGCCGCTTGGCCTGGGCGTCAGGCCGCGATGGCTTCCACGGCCGCGGCAGATCGCATCTGCCGGGTCAGTTCGACCAGCGGCAGTGCGCGTTGCACGGCCAGTCCGGCACGCTCGATCAGCGCGTCGTTCTTAAGCCGGTAATCGACGAAGTCCTCGTCGGTGGCGTAGATGCCCAGCGGCAGCGTGCGCGCCTGAAAGAAGCTGAACAACGGCCGCAACTGGTGGTCGATGATCAGCGCATGGCGTTGGCTGCCACCGGTGGCGGCCAGGAGGACCGGCTTGTCGATCAGCGCGTCCTGATGAATGAAATCGAAGAAATGCTTGAACAGGCCGGTATAAGAGCCGCGATAGACGGGCGTTGCCACCACCAGGACATCGGCTTGCTCCACCGCGGTCAACTCGCGCTCGACCGAGTCGGGCAAGTTCGAGCGCCACGTCGCGCCGGCAAGCTGCGGGGCGATCCGCCCCATTTCGACCAGGCGGGGTTCGCAGGGGATTTCATTGGCGATCAGCGTCAGCAGTTCCTCTGCCAGGGCGGTGGTCCTGGAGGGACGTTGCATGCCGCCGGAGACGGCGACCAAGCGTAGGGGGTGTGTCATCTTTGCTTCCATGAAGCCAATCGGCGCGGAGGGAGTCGACTTGCCATGGAACGTGCGTGTTGATCGGGTCAACGTGCGGAACACAGCGGCAAACAAGAACGCAATGCTAAATATCAAAACCCATGACGTAAAATGGTTTTATTTCACAAATCCATGAATCTAGATCATAAGAATGCTTGAACGTATCCATCTGAGCATCGTCCAGCAGGTCGAAAAACAAGGTTCGTTGACGGCCGCCGCAGGCGTGCTGAACCTGACCCAGTCGGCGCTGAGCCACAGCATGAAGAAGCTGGAGGTGCAGCTCGGCACCGATATCTGGCTGCGCGAAGGAAGACGATTGCGCCTGACGCAGGCCGGTCAATATCTGCTGGCGGTGGCGAACCGGGTGCTGCCGCAACTGGATCTGGCCGAAGAGCGGCTGGGCCAGTTTGCCCAGGGCGAACGCGGCGCGCTGCGCATCGGCATGGAATGCCACCCGTGCTATCAGTGGCTGCTGAAAGTGGTGGCGCCGTATCTGGCCGCTTGGCCGGACGTGGATGTGGACGTCAAACAGAAGTTCCAGTTCGGCGGCATTGGCGCGCTCTTCGGCTACGAGATCGACCTGCTGGTCACCCCCGATCCGCTGTTCAAGCCGGGCCTGAAGTTCGAACCCGTGTTTGACTACGAACAGGTGCTGGTGGTGGCGAAGGGGCATCCGCTGGCGTCGGTGGCCTACGTGAAGCCCGAGCAACTGACGCAGGAAGTGCTCATCAGCTATCCCGTCGATATCGAACGGCTGGACATCTACAACCAGTTCCTCTTGAAGGCCGGCGTCACGCCCAAGCGGCACAAGGCGATCGAGACCACCGACATCATGCTGCAGATGGTGGCCAGCGGGCGGGGCGTGGCCGCGCTGCCGCGCTGGCTGGTCGAGGAGTACGCGGTCAAGATGGATCTGGTGCCGGTGCGCTTGGGTCCGCGCGGTATTCCCAAGCAGATCTTCCTGGGGTCGCGCGAGGCGGACGACGCCCTGGATTACCAGCGGGCGTTCATCGAGATGGCGCGTCAGCCTGCCGCAGCGAAGGCCGCAAATGCCGCCAATGCTGCGACGCCGGACGTCTAACGGGGGGGCATAGGGCGTCTCCTTGGCGTCCCCTTATCGCCCCAGTGGGCTACGAGGAAAACCGTAGGGTGATCGACTGCGATAACAAGAAATGATCAGTCAGGCTGCGGGTCGTCGGCGCCTGACATGTACCGCATGCACAGCTCGCTGAGCCGCAGTAGCGCCGGGGGCAAGGTCTTGCCCTCGAGCGTCACGAAGACGAACTGCGACGACAGCTCCAGCGCCGGGCGCACGTCGACATGCACGAGTTCGCCGCGCGCGATGGCCGGTTGCGCCACGCGGAGCACGCCAAAGAAGACGGTGTCGGTGGTGCGAACCAGGTCGACGAGCGCCTGGATGTCGTTCGACTGGTATTGGATCGCGTCGATGAAGTGGACCGGCGGACCGAAATACGCGTTGAGCCGGTGCATGACCTCGTCGCTCATGGCGCGGCCGCTGGCCGCCACCGCGTAGCGGCGCAGCGCGTCGAAATCCAGGCCGTTCTTGCCGGCCAGCGGATGGCCGGCGCGCACGACAAAGCCCAGCGGGGTGCGCGGAAAAAAGCGCAGGTGCAGGTCGGGGTCGGCGGGGATGTGATTGCGATGCACCACCAGAGCGTCCACCGCGCCTTCGCGCAATTCCTGGACCTGCATCTCGGGCGTGCCACCGCTCAGCAGCAGCTTGATCGCGGGATAGCGTTCCTTCATGTCGCGCAAGAGCGGCAGCGACAGGATTGCGGTGGGCGTGGGGCCCAGTCCCAGCCGCAGTGTGCCGCCCGCGTAGTCGGCCAGCAGGCTGGCGCTGCGGCGCAATTCGGCCAGTTCCACGCGGATTCTGCGTGCCCGCACGATGGCCAGCTCGCCCAGCGCCGTCAGTGTTTTCCCTTTATCGCGTTCCAGCAGGCGTCCGCCGAGCGTGTCTTCAAGCGCCTGGATGCTGCGGCTGAGCGCGGGCTGCGTCAGGTGCAATTTGGCTGCCGCGCGGCTGAAAGAGCGGGTTTCGACCAGCACGAGGAAGTGTTCGAGCTGTTGAAGATTCATCCGCGTCCCCCGGTTTTATTACGCGCTGATTATGGTTTGATGATGAATTATGCATTGGACGTAATGAAAAAGCGCTACCAGAATGCGGGTCTTCAACGTCCGATTTCATCTGGAGCACAGGCCATGGCCCGCGATTTGCCCTTTCCGCAGTCGAATTTCCGCGTCGTTCAACGGCTGATGGGCCTGGCTGCGGCCGGCTCGCTGGTCCTGGCTTTTGCCGCACCGGCCACGGCGGCGGACTGGCCCGCGCGGCCGGTGTCGGTGGTGGTGCCGGTGGCTGCCGGCGGCGCGGCCGATGCGCTGGCGCGCGCCTGGGCCGCGTATGCCAGCAAGGAGATCGGGGGCACCGTGGTGGTGGAGAACAAGCCCGGCGCCAACGGCAGCATCGCCGCCGCGTTCGTAGCCAAGCAGCCGGCGGACGGCTACGCGCTGCTGTTTGGCAGCACGTCCAATATGTCGGTGAATCCGTTCACCTACTCGCAGTTGGCCTACAACCCCACGCGCGATTTCGATCCGGTCACGAAGATTGCCGGCACCTCGCAGGTGCTGGTCGCCAATCTCGCCACGGGCATCCGGTCGGTGGACGATCTGGTCAAGAAAGCCAAGGCCAGTCCAGGCCACCTGAATTACGGCTCGGCGGGCATCGGCAACTCCACGCACCTGAACGTCGCGTTTCTGGCCGAGCACTTCAAGATCGAGATGTCGCACGTGCCTTACAAGGGCGCGGCGCCGGCCATGATGGACCTGATCGGCGGGCAGATCGACCTGACGGCTGACGCGCTGACCGGCGCGGTGCCGCAGGTCAAGACCGGCAAGGCCGTGCCGCTGGTGATCTTCGGCGCTGACCGCGTCGCGCAGTTGCCCGACGTGCCCACCATCGCGGAAGTTGGCGTGCAAGGGTTTCCGGGCGATGCCTGGTACGGCCTGATGGCGCCCAAGGGCACGCCGCCGGAAATCGTGACGCGGCTTACTGAGGCCACGCGCAAGTTCTGGGCGGACCCGGCGGTGCGCAAGCAGATGGACGAGATCTACATGACGCCGCCGAAGGAACTTGGCGCCGAATCCGTGTCGCAATCGATGAAGACCGAGGCCGAGGTATGGGGCCCCATCGTCAAGCGCCTAGGCATCCGTAACGACTGATCAGTGCCGGGCCTCGCGCCCGGTTTTTTCTTGAGGCATTCATGAACGCTATCCCCACCCCGCCGCTGGCCGAGGCCGTTGAACACCTGCCGCGCGGGGAAGATTTCCTGCTGTGGCCGCCATGCCTGCAGTCGTATGGCTATCGCATCGTCGACCGTCTGTTCGCCACCCGCACGATCCATCGCGGCTCGACGTTCCGGCCCTTGCCGCGCGCGCCCGAGATCGACGTGCGTTATACGCAGGATGGCGAGACGCTTGGCGTGGGCGACCTGATGGACCGCAACAACGTGGCCGGCCTGATCGCGATCCACCGCGGCCACATCGTGCTGGAGCGCTATGGCCTGGGCTTTCAGCCGCAGGAACGCTGGTCCACCATGTCGACCGTCAAATCCATGACGGCCATGCTGACCGGCGCGGCGCTGCACGACGGCGCCATCAAGAGCCTGGACGATCCCGTCACCGCCTATGTGCCGGCGCTGGCCGGCTGCGCCTACGACGCCGTGACGGTTCGGCATCTACTGACCATGTCGTCCGGCATTGCCTGGGAAGAAAACTACACGGACAAGGCGTCCGACGTGAACCGCTACAGCAAGTCGCTGGCCGATAAGGTGCCGGGCGGCGTGCTGACGCTGCTGCGCGGATGCCATCGTGCCCACGACGCCGGGCGCTTCTGGCACTACAACACCGGCGACACGTACCTCTTGGGCGCCGTGCTGAGCGCGGCGACCGGCGGCACGCTGGCCGATTACATGTCGCGCCGCATCTGGCAGCCTTGCGGGATGGAGTTCGACGGCTTCTACACGCTGGAATCCGAAGACGGCCAGGAGATCGGCGGCAGCCGCGCCGGCATGACGCTGCGCGACATCGGCCGCTTCGCGCAGTTCGTGCTGGATGACGGCGTGGTCAATGGCGAGCGCATCCTGCCCGAGGGCTGGGTGGCGCAGTCCGCCACGCCGGCCTTCCAGATACCGGCCGACCTGCACACCGCGCAGCGCCAGGCGCTGGGCCTTACGGCGTACGGCTACAGCTGGTGGCTGCGCGAGGACGGCGCGATGATGGCGATGGGCCATTCTGGCCAACGCATCTTCATTGACCCCCGCGCGCAACTGGCGGTGGTGCAGCTTGCCGCCTACCCCGAGCCGCGTTACCTGAGCGCCAACGAGCCCGACCGCGATGCGGGCCTGAACGCCTTCATCCTGGCGCTGCGCGAGGCCACCGGGGCTGTCGCATGACCGCCCGCCGCGCCATGATCTGCGCCGCGCAGCCGGAGGCCGCCGAGGCCGGCGCGCGCGTGCTCATGGATGGCGGCAACGCGGTGGACGCCGCGGTGGCGGCGGCCCTCACCCAATGCGTGGTGGATCCGATGATGGCCGGCATCGCCGGCTACGGCACGCTGCAGGTCGCGTTGCCCGGGCGCGGCGTGCATACCTGCGTGGACTTCTGCGCCCGCGCGCCGGCAGCGGCGCGGCCGGATATCTGGGCCCATCTGCCGCTGAACGAAACGCCCGACGGCTACGCCTTCGTGGTCCAGGGCAACGTCAACGAAGCGGGCTATCAATCGATTGGCACGCCGGGCACGCTGGCCGGCCTGGATCATGCGTTGGCGCGCTACGGCACCTGGTCTTTTGCCGACGCGCTGGCGCCGGCCTTGCAGCACGCGCGCGACGGCGTGGTGGTGCGCCCGCACATGTACCAATACGGCGCGCTCGACCGCGCCCGCGGCGGCATGCTGGAGACGCGCGGGAGGCTGGCGCTGACGGCGACCGGGCGCGCGGTGTACCTGGGTGCCGATGGCAACTTCAAGCGGCCCGGCGAGCGCCTGCACAATCCCGATCTGACGGCGACGTTGGAACATCTGGCGCGTGCCGGCGCGGCGGACTTTTATCGCGGTGAGATCGCCGGCCGCATCGCCGACGACATGCGGGCACACGACGGCCTGCTGACGCTGGCCGATCTGAATGCCTATGCCGTCTCCGAGGCGGCGCCGATCTGGGGCGACTATCGCGGCTGGCAGGTGGCGGGGTTTCCACCGCCGGCGGGTGGCCTGACGCTCATTCAGGCGCTTCACGTGCTGGCGCAGTTCGATGTGGCCGCGCTGGGCCACAACAGCCCGGCGTATCTGGAATTGCTGGCCCAGACGCTGAAGTGGGTGACGATCGACAAGGACACCCTGATCGGCGACCCGGAGTTCGTGGAGGTGCCGGTGGCGCGCCTGCTGTCGCGCGAGCACGCGGCGGAGATCGCCGCGCGCATCCGGTCGCGCCAGTCTGCCGAGGTCACCCGGCTGGCGCCCGGCATCGCTACCGAGCCGCGCGACACCACGCAGGTCTGCGTGATCGACGCCGATGGCAACGCCGCCACGCTGACGCACAGCCTGGGCACGAGTTCCGGCGTCATCACCGATGGCCTGGGTGTGCTGTACAACGGCCTGCTCAGCGGCTTTGACCCGCGGCCCGGCCGGGCGGCTTCGATCGGGCCAGGTAAGCGCCGCACCAGTTCGCAATGCCCCTTGCTGTTGTTTCGCGATGGCGAGGTGCAGGCCGCGCTGGGTGCGCCCGGCGGCACGGCCATTGCCTCGGCACTGACGCAGACCGTGGTGAACCTAGTGGATTTCGGCATGAGCGCCTTCGAGGCGGTGGCCGCGCCCCGCATCTCGGTGACTGGCAACGCGATCGACGTTTCCAACCGGATTCCGCGCTATGTGACCGACGTGCTGGAGCAGGAAGGACACGCGATCAACCGCTCTCATCAGAGCTATGCCTTCGCGGCGCCGCACGTGGTTTCGCGCATGACCGGTGCGCTGCAGGGTGGCGCGGATCCGCAGCGCGACGGGGTGGCGCTGGCGGTGATGCAGCCGGGGCGCTGAGGCTGACGCCGCGGCCCACGGCCCACGGCGCACGGCCCACGGCTGACGGCAGCCGGCACGGACGGTGTCTGGCGCACGCCGGTTCGCCCAATAAAGGGGACAAATCTCAACGCTTAAACTCGCAGCATTTGTATCTGGTGGCTGCCCTATGAGGCATGCGACGCAAGCATTGCGCCGCGCCCCGCAAGGAGTCATAGCGTTGAACATTCAAAAATCCGGCGTGCCCTCTGCGATTGTGTATATCGTGGACGATCACGCCGAGGTCAGCGACTCGCTGTTTCGCTTGCTGTCGTCCATCGGGATCTACGCCGAAACCTTCGACTCGATCAGCGCCTTTCAGGCGGCGGCGCGGCCGCCGGTGCCTTCCTGTCTGATTCTGGATCTGCAATTGTCGGACGGCGACGGCCTGGCATTGCAGGCGCGCATGCGTGAACTGGGCGATCACATCCCTATCGTGGTGGTCACGGGCTTTGGCGATATCCGCCAGACGGTCAAGGCCATGAAGGCCGGCGCCATCGATTTCCTGGAAAAGCCCATTTCCGAGCAGCGGCTGCTGGATTCCGTGCACCGCGCACTGGAGTCGGACGTCGCACGCCGCGCAAAGGAGCAGGAGTTCGAAAAGGTCATGGCGCTTTATCGCTCGTTGACCGCGCGCGAGCAGCAGGTGATCGAGTTGATCGCGTCCGGCTGCCTGAACAAGGAAGTCGCCGAGCAGCTGGGGATCAGTGAAGTGACGGTCAAGGCGCACCGTGCCAGCGCTTACCGGAAGATGCAGGCGCGTAGCTTCGCCCAGCTGGTGCAGATGATCATGAAGGTCAACCCACGCGTGGCCGCGCACGCGCCGGCCTCGCGCGACGATGCCGAGGCGGGCGACGGCGAATGACTCAAGCCTGCGCGGGCAGCGAAAAGTAGAACACCGCGCCCGCCGGGCTGTTGGGCCGCGCCCACATCTGGCCGTGATGCAGCTGGATGATCTCGCGGCAGATGGCAAGACCCATTCCCAGTCCCTTGGTCTTGGTGGTGAAGAAGGGATCGAACAGTTTCTTCACCGACGCCGCGTCGATGCCGCTGCCGGTATCCAGCACCTCCACAAGCACTTCGTCGTCTGAGGCAAGCCGGGTGACGACAGTCAGTTGCCGCGCAGAGGGCTCGTGCTTCATGGCGTCCACCGCGTTGACATACAGGTTGAGCAGGACCTGCTGCAGCTGAATGCGGTCTCCGGACGTGTGCAGCGCTCCATCAGCCAGGTCCAGGATCACTTGGACGTCGCTGCAATCGAGCTCGCTGCGCAGCAGCGTCAGCGTCTCCTTCACGAGCCCGTTCAGTTCGATCGGACCAAAGGCCGCCGGCGCCTTCTTGATCAGCGCGCGCACTCCCGAAATGATTGAACCGGCGCGTTGGCCGCTGCGCACGATGCGGCGCAGGGACTCGGCGACTTCTTCCGTGTTGGGCGGCGTGCGCGCAATCCAGTTCAGCGCCGCCTGCGCTTCGGTCAACACGGCCGACACCGGCTGGCTGACATCGTGCGCGATGGATGCCGTCATCGAGCTGACGGTGGTCATGCGCGTGACGTGCGCGAGATCCGATTGAATCTGCTGCATTTTGGCCTCTGCCGCCTTGCGTTCGGACAGGTCCAGGACAAACGACACGCCCTGGTTGTCGTCGGCGGCGAACCGGGCGGAGCCCAGCAGCACGGGCACGCGGCGGCCATCCTTGCGGATCAGTTCGGTCTCGACCGGCTCGGCGGTCTCGCGCAGCAACAGTTCATCCAGGGACACCGCGCCGCTGCGTGACACCAGCGCCGTCCATCGCAGCCGGCCCGCGCCCACGTCCTCGCGGTCGTAGCCGGTCATGGACAGGAACAGGTCATTGGCTTCCAGCACTTGTCCGTCGTCGCGCCAGAACCAGATGCCGATGATGTTGGCTTCGACCAACCGCTGTATCCGGGCTTCGCGCTGCGCCAGATCGCGATACAGGCGCGCGCGTTCGATGGCAATGGCGGCTTGCGAGGCCAGCAGGCGCAGCACGGCGGTCCGGTGCGGCGCGAATACGCCGCGCGCCAGGGTGTTTTCCAGGTACAGCACGCCGATGGATTTGGACTGGGTGGTCAACGACAGGCACAACACGGACGGCAGCCGCGCGGCGCGCACGTACGGGTCGCCGTTGAATGCGCCCGTCACCCACGCGTCGTCTAGGACGATGGTCTCGCCGGTCCGCCAGCCGTAGTTCACGATCTGCTGCGGCAGGCCGGCTTCGTCCAGCGATTGGGCGCGCTGGCTGATCGTCACGGAATCGCCGGATGTGGTCGCAATGGCGCGCGCATACAGTTCGCCGTCGGATTGCAGGACAAGCACGCCGCGTGTCGCGCCGGCTTGTTCCAGCGCGATCTTCATCAGTTTGTCCAGCAAGGTCCGCAGATCCAGCGCGCTGGCCAGCGCGCGGGAGATGTCGATGACGGTGGCCAGATCCAGGCTTTCTACCGGGGTTTCGATGGTGGAGCCCTGCGCGGCGCTTCGGCGGTCCACGAAAAGCGTGGGATACAGGGCGTCGATCTGCCTGACCTTGCCCGACGCGCCCCAGTGCTGGTAGCACGCGCGTGCATGTTGCAGATACGTGTGCGCGATGCGCTGCTGGCCGCGGCTCTCGAAGAAGCGCGCGGCGCATTCATTGGCCAGTCCTTCGACGTGCACGAGGCCGTGGTCGCTGGCGCAGTGGATGGCGTCGTCGTAGCGTTGCATCGCGTCCAGCACGTCGCCATTCAGTCGCGCGACTTCGGCGTCGATCAGCAGCTGCTGGCTCTGGAAGTTGGACGGGCTGGATGCGGCCCACGGGCACAGCTTCTCAAGATGGATCTTTACGGCGGCCAGCGCCGCGGCGCGTTCCGACGGACACGCCGGTACGGGACACCAGGCGCGGGCCAACGCGGAATAGAAGTGGAATTCCATCTCCTCGATGAACGCCAGCGACGTCCAGACGAACGCGGAGGCTTCCTGGCTGGCGCGCACGGCGCTGGTGAAATCACCAGCGAAAACCCGGGCCTGAAGCTTGCGCAGGTAGTGCCAGCAGGCCGTGACGTTCCGGCCGGGCTCGGTTTGGATCTTCCGTTCGAATTCAGCCTCGCTGAAACCGGCGTCGTCCAGCGTGCCGAATTGCGTCGTGAGGCCCTGCAGCATCTTGGCCAGCTGAAGCTGCGACGTATATCGGTCCAGGACTTCAAGACCCGCCTTGCGCGCGAAGGCGAGGCCGCGGTTGGCGTCGGCGCGGATGGTGTTCAGCGCGCCGCCGGTGGCCAGCATGTGCGTGACCATACTGTTCAGCGCGAAGGACGCATAGGTCCAGTCGCCCTGCAGGCTGGCCAGTTCGAAGGCGGTTTGCAGCAGGTCGCGCGCCTGGCTGACGGGCTGCGACCACGGCACGATCTGGCCGCCGAACACCTGATAGACCCGCGCGCTGAAACGGACCTGTCCGCGCTGCTGGACCAGATCGACGCCCAGCTTGCCGAAGGCGTAGCCGTCTGCGTAGTCGCCGGTGCGCGCGGCCAGGATCATGCCCAGCCACGTGTAACCCAGGCTGGACGCATCCGTATTGCCATGGCGCAGGCTCAGGTTGGCCATGCGCAGAATGACGCGCTCGCGCAGATTCGCAAAGAGCGTCCAGGCCGGGGGCAGCAGCGCGGTCAGCACGCCCATCGTGCCTTCCGCGTCGGCGTCCTGCATCTCTGGGAGGCCGAGCAGGGCAGCCGCAGGCCGGCCGTCGCGCAGCGCATTGAACTGGGCGTACTCGCTGGAGACGGCTTCATCGGACGGGCTATTCGTCCAGTCGATGCCGGCGCGGCGCAGGTAGTGCAGCCCGGCGTCAATGGCCTCGTGCCGCTCGCCCAGCGCCATGAACACTTCCACGCGCAACTGTGTCACGCGGGCCAGTTCCGGCAATGGTCCCTCGCGCTCTCCCAGCCGGGCCAGCCGATGCTTGGCGCTCGCCACCGCGCCCCTGCGGAACTCGCATTCCGCGCGGGTGATCTCGATGGTGAAGGCCAGCGCCGGTTGATGCTGCCTGCCGTCGTCGGACAGGAACGCCGAGGCGGCCTCCAGATATCGGATGGCCGCGGAATAGTCGGCGGTGTCCTTCGCCAGTGCGCCGGCCAGGGCGTTCAGATGGGCAAGCCGGACGCGTTCTTCCCGGCTGTGCACCAGTTGCCATGCCCGGTTGAACTGGTCGACCAGTTCAAATGCCTGCGCCTTCAGTTGTTCGGATTCGAGGTCCTGCGCAAGCCGCCGGCCGATCGCCAGGTGCGTGGCCGCGCGCTCCCGTTCGGGAATCAGCGCATAGCTGGCCGCCTGCACCCGGTCGTGCGGAAAGCGGTACACGTCGCCGGTCCGGAACACAAGGCTCTGCCGCTCGCATTCGCGCATGGCGGTGGCCACGTCGAGTCGCGGCCAGTCCAGCGCGAGCGCAAGCTTGTCGAGCGACGTGTCGTGGCCCAGGCACGCCATGTGTTGAATGGCTTCGCGGCTGTCCGCCGGCAACCGCTCGACCTGCTGGATGATGATGCCGACCACGTTGTCGGTATAGGCCTGTTCGCGGATGGCGTCCGCATCCCAGATCCAGCGCTGGCGGCGCGGGTCGTAGTGCAGCAGTCCCTCGGCCGCAAGCGTGGCCAGGAAGCGAAGCATGAAGCACGGATTGCCGGCCGTCTTGGCCTGCACCAGGCTGACCAGCGGATCGATCCACGGCGACTTGCTTTGAAGCGCATCGGCGATCAGGCGGGCGGAATCGCGCTCGTGCAGGTTGGTGAGCGCAATCTCGGTCAGGGGAATCGTGTGGGCGCGCAGGCTGTCAATGAAGGCGGCGAGCGCGTGGCGCGCCGTCATGTCTTCGGCGCGGTACACGCCCACGACCAGGATGTTCTGCAGATCCATCTGCGCCAGCTGTTCGATGACGCGCAGCGTGGCCGCGTCGGTCGACTGCAGGTCGTCCAGGAACAGGATCAGCGGATGGCCTGGCGACGAGAACGCGCAGAACAGATGCTGAAAGGCCAGGCGCAACCGCGCCTTGGCGTCGCCTTCGGCCAGCAGGCCCGACGCGTCCGGCACGATCATCGCCAGTTCGGGAATCAACGCGAGCAAGCTGTCGCCGCCCGCGGAGACCACCACGCGCAGCTTTTCGCGCCACTCGCCCAGATCGCTTTCGTTCTTGGCAAGCACGGCCTGAAGCAGGCCTCGCGCCGCCTCGACCAGCGCGGCGTAGGGACCGGCGTGGCTGTGAGGATCGCCCTTGCCCTTGGCGAGCAGGGTGTATTGGCTGCCGACGACGCGATGCAGTTCTTCGATGAGGATGGACTTGCCGACGCCCGGTTCGCCGGAGATCAGCACCACTTCGGCGCGGCCCGATCCCGCCACCCGGCCCATGGCGCCGAGCAGGATGTCCAACTCCGTCCCCCGGCCGTACAGCGTGGCCGGCACGCGCACGCGCCCGGGGTGATCGTAGCGGCCCAGCACGAAGTCCGGCGCGGCGCCGGGGCCGGCCGTCAGCGTGGTCAGGCAGCACTGCAGATCCGCGGCAAGCCCTTCCGCCGTCTGGTACCGGTCGTCCGCCGATTTCTCGAGCAGCTTCATGACGATGGCTGAGATCTCGGCGCAGATGCCGGGGTTGCGCTCGGCGGGCGCCACGGGAACGCGCGCCGTATGGCTGTGCAGCCAGGTCAGCGCCGATTCGGCTTGGAACGGAAGCTCGCCGGTCAAGGCTTCGTAGAAGACGACGCCCAGCGAATACAGATCGGATCGCGCGTCGGCGCGGTGGCCGGAGCGGCCGGACTGTTCGGGGGCCATGTAGGCCGGGGTGCCGACGATGTCGCCCGGCGTTGAGGCGGGCGCCGTCTGATAGGCGCCGAGCGGCGTGGAAAATGAAAAGCCGGTCAGGTGAGCGGCGCTGTCCTGCTCGTTGAACAGAATGTGCGCCGGCTTGAGATTCCGATGGATCAGCCCGGCGTTGTGCATCTTGCCCAGCGACATCGCCACCGCGATGGCGAAGCGCAGAAATGCCGGGGCGGCCATTGCCCGCGAGTGGTGCGTGGCCAGCGGTTGTCCGCCGGGATCCTGCAGATACAGGACGGTGGAGCCGCCGACGCGCGCCAGCTCGGTCGGCACGGCCGCCCAGCCCGGATGCAGGTAGTCGCGCAGGCCGTATTCCTGTTCCAGCAGGTGCCGCGCGCATTCCGAGCTGTCATTAGGCCTGAGCCAGACGGCCAGCTTCGAGGCGCCGCGCCCGAAGACCCGGTCGCCATCCACCCACAGAACCTCGAAGCGGGCTCCGTTGACTGCCTCGAAGCGAGGAGCGCTATCCATGTCACACCTAAGCCGCCGCCTGTCGGCGCGCGGCATCAAAATCCCTGTCGGCGCAATTCTAGTCAGGAATCATGCTTCGCTTGTAACGGTGTGTGCGGGCAGCGCCGGTCTCATCCTGCTGCCCGTTATTGCGGGACGGGGGCGACGAAGTGCGACACCCGCGGCGGGGTGTCGCCGATGTGAAAGGCGCGCACTTCCGCCTGCTGGTCCTCGTCGGCGTGGGTGACACGCTCGTGCTGGCGCAGGTGCTCCAGCCACGACATCACCAGGAAGTATTCAAGGTAGCGGCCGGGGTGGGCGGCGTCTTCAAAAATGCCCCATGCATACGCGCCGTCGCGCCGGCGTTCGGCGCCGGCATGCTGCATGGCCTGCACGAAGTCCGCGCCGCGTGCCGGATCGATCAGGTATTCCACGGTAATCATCACCGGGCCGCGATCATGCGTGACGTGCTGGCCGATCAGGGGCTCGGGCCAGTGCATCGACGGCGCGAGGTCCAGGTCGGCGCCCAGTTGCAGCTTGGCCTTGCGGGTCAGCAGCATCGCCACGATCGAGCCCGCGGCCGCGATCAGCAGGGCCGTGGGAACGCCGGCGCGCACGGCGGTCTGTCCCCAGATCATGCTGCCGGCGGTCATCGAGCCGAAGAACACCGTGACGAAGATCGCCAGCCCGCGTGCGCGCACCCAGTCGGGCAGCGCCACCTGGGCGGACACATTGAGCGAGGTCAGCACCATGATCCACGACGCGCCCGCCAGAAAGCTGAACGCACCGGCGACGACGGGATGCGGCACCACCGCAAACACCACCAGCGTAAGCGCCGTGCCCAGCGTGCCGGCCATGACGCTGCGGTCCGGACCCAGCTTCTTGCGCAGCGGCGGCAGCACGATGGCGCCGATCACCGCACCGGCGCCGACGCAGCCCAGGATGATGCCGTAGAGCAAGGCGCCACCCTGCAACACCTGACGCACGATGACCGGCAGCAGGGCCCAGTAGGCGCTGGCAAACAGGAAGAACGCGACGGCACGGACCAGCGTGGATTTGAGCGGCTTGCTGTGCAGCGCGAACCGCAGGCCAGCACGCATGGCATGAAACAGCTGCTCGCGCGGCAGGCGCTTTTCAGCCGCCGCGGGCGGCTTCCACCAGATCAGTGCGGCCACAACCACGATGAAGCTGACCGCGTTCACAAAGAACGGAATCGCCACGCCCAGGCTGGTGATCAGCACGCCGGCCAGCGCCGGACCAATGGCGCGGCTGACGTTGATGCCCACGCTGTTGGTGGCGATGGCCTGCTGCAGCGAAGGACGCGGCACGAGGCTTGGGACGATGGCTTGCCACGCGGGCGCCGACAATGCGGTGCCGATGCCCATCAGCAGCGTGAAGCCCAACAGCACCCACGGCGTGGTCAGACCGAACCAGACCACCAGACCGAGCGCCAGGGCGATGAATCCCATGGCGATCTGCACCATCAGCAACAGCTTGCGGCGGTCCATCGTGTCGGCCAGCGCGCCGGCCAGGAGCGACAGCAGGAAGACCGGCAGCGCGCCCGCCGTCTGCACCAGCGCCACGAACATGGGCGATGGCGACAGCGAGGTCATGAGCCAGCCCGCGCCCACGTCGTGCATCCAGGTGCCGATGTTCGACAGGACGGTTGCGACCCAGATCACCGTGAAGGCGGAGTAGGCGAAGGGAGAGGAAGGCGGGGCTGGGTCAGCGGGTCGGATGTCGGCGGTCGTCATGGCGGGCAGGCTGCAAAAGAAAGCAAAAAGGCCCGCGGCCGCTGCGAGAGCGGCTGCGGGCCCGTTGGGGCATCAGCGGGCGATGACGGGCGCGGCGACGGGCGCGATGGCGTCGTGGGCGGTCTGCGTGCGCTGCTTGGCCTTGTGCACCATGGTGTAGGCGTAGTCCACGCCCATGCCGTAGGCGCCCGAGTGTTCCTTGACGATTTCCATCACGGCATCGTAGGAGTCACGGTGGGCCCAGTCGCGCTGCCATTCCAGCAGCACTTGCTGCCACGTGACCGGCACGACGCCGGCCTGGATCATGCGTTGCATGGCCATGTCATGCGCTTCCTTGGACGTGCCGCCGGACGCATCCGAAACCATGTAGATCTCGTACTCGCCTTCCAGCATGGCGCACAGGGCGAACGTCGTGTTGCAGACTTCGGTCCAGAGGCCGGCGACGACAACCTTCTTGCGGCCATTGGCGGCCAGCGCGTCACGCACCTTCTGGTCGTCCCACGAGTTCATCGAGGTGCGTTCCAGGACCTTCTGGTTCGGGAACACGTCCAGCAGTTCGGGGTAGGTGTAGCCCGAGAACGACTCGGTTTCGACGGTGGTGATGGTGGTCGGAACGCCGAAGACCTTGGCCGCCTTGGCCAGACCCACGACGTTGTTCTTGAGCGTCTGGCGGTCGATCGACTGCACGCCGAAGGCCATTTGCGGCTGGTGATCGATGAAGATGATCTGGCTGTTCTGCGGGGTCAGGACTTCGAGCTTTGCTTGGGACATGAAAATCACCTGGAAGATTGAATCAGAGGGGGGGGACGCATAGCGCCTGGCTGCATGAAGATGCCTCATTCGCCCGCTGTGCCGCGGGCTTTAACGAGAACGTCAGGATATGGGAAACGTTCGCATTTCGACATTGTTCGAAGGTATGGCGCGTCCCCCCTTCAGGTAGGGTCAGGCGGGGGCACGCTTGATGCCCAGGGTGGCCAGGGCGGCGACGACGGGCGGCAGGACGAAACACCACATGAGTGACGCCCAGTACAACAACGCGGCGATGGCGCAGCCGGACGCAAAGGCCGCCAGGGCGGGCAGCATCTTGCGCAGGCGGCCGACGGCGGCCGTGCGGGCCTCGCCCGACACGCCCTTGCAGAGGTCGGCAAGGTCGATCATCACCTGCGTGGTGGTGCCGGTCATCAGCGTGGACGGCGGCGCGCTGCCCAGGTGCATGCGCTGGATCGCATTCTGGATGCCCATGGCCGCGACCAGCAGCATGCCGCCCATCACGGCAAAGGGCGCGTCGCTGTCGGAAAACGGGCCGTAGGCGATGAGGACGGCGGCCGCCGCAGCCAGCAGCAGCACCTTCGCGCACATGAGTTTCGACATGGCCGTGTCCGCGGCCGCGAGGCCGGACGCAAACAGGCGCGTCAGGACGACGACGGCACAGAAGAGCGGCAAGGCCAGGAGCTTGGCAAAGGCGCCGGTCGTGCCGTGGACGAAGGCGGCGCCCAGCGTGACGAAGTTGCCGGTCACGTGCGCCGTGAAAAGGCCATTCAACGCCAGGAACCCCGCCGTATCGACGTATCCCGCGTTAAAGCCCAGGAGGCCGGTGAATCGGGGAGATACGGGTGTCTGTTCCATGATGTGCAAGGTAAGCGTGTAAGACGCAGTGCCCGTTGGACCGGCGGCGCGGCCAGCGCGGCGGGCGCTGCGAAAGAGGCCGTTACCGCCGTTCGTTCAGGTCCTGCCAGATCACCAGCAGGAATCCGCCGACCAGCCCAAGGTGCTCGAAGAACGAGTTGGCGGCGAAGAAGCGCGCCTGGCCGGGCGGCATTTCCCAGAACTGCAGGGCGACGAAGGTGGCGAGGAGCGTGAAGATCGCCAGCGCCAGGGCGCCGATCCAGCGGTGCCAGCCGGTCAGGATCATGAGCGAGGCGATGATCTCCAGCGCGATCACGACCACGGCGAAGAACGGCGCGGGCGTGAGCCCGAAATGGGTCATTTCCGCGATGGCGCCCGGAAAGTCGGTCAGCTTGACCAGCCCGCCCTGCAGATACGCTGCGCACAAGCCCAGATAGGCGACAAAGCGGGCAACGCGGCCCCCAAGAACGGGGCGCGCGACGCCGGCCAGCGAGGTTGAAATGCTCGACATGGATTCAGTCCCTTACACGGCCCAGCACGAGCAGCCCAGGGCGCCGAAGAACGACTTCTGGTCGGAGGCCGGCACGCTGGACGCCCACGCATTGGCGTGGCTGTGGCCATGCAGGCCGCACGCGCTGGCGCAACCGCAGGCAGCGGCAAAGCGCTTGTAGTCCAGCGAATTGCGGCCCGCGCCTTCCGGGTCGCCCCAGGCGGCATAGCCGCCGAACAGGCGCGTGGGCGACCAGTCGGGCATGGCGGGCGGCGGCGCGTTCTCGTCGAGCTTGGCGAAGTCGCCCGCGCCGTAGACCACGCGCCCGCCGACCACGGTCAGGTCGGACGTCAGGAACGAGATCTCTTCGTCCGCCACCGTGAAGTAGTCCTGGGACGGGACCATCAGATCGGCGAATTGGCCCACCTGGATGCGGCCGCGCTTGCCTTCGTCATTGGAGAACCACGCGACGTTCTCGGTCCACATGCGCAGCGCCGTCTCGCGGTCCAGCAGGTTCTCGTGCGGATACAGCGGCATGCCGCCCACGGTCTTGCCCGTGGTCATCCACGACAGCGAGATCCACGGGTTGTAGGACGCGACGCGCGTGGCGTCCGTACCGGCGGACGTCTTCACGCCCTTTTGCAGGATGCGCTTGACCGGCGGCGTGGCCTGCGCGGCCTTCGCGCCGTAGCGCTCGACAAAGTACTCGCCCTGGTAAGCCATGCGGTGCTGCACGGCAATGCCGCCGCCCAGCGCGGCGATCCTGTCGATCGACTTGTCCGAGATCGTCTCGGCGTGATCGAAGAACCAGTTGATGCCGGTGAGCGGCGTGTCGCGATGCACTTTCTCGAAGACGTCCAGCGCCCGCGAGATGGTTTCGTCGTACGTGGCGTGCAGGCGCCAGGGCCATTTGTTCTGGACCAGGACGCGCACGACCTCTTCCAGTTCGCCTTCCATTTCCGGCGGCATGTCCGGGCGTTCGACGCGGAAGTCCTCGAAGTCGGCGGCCGAAAACACCAGCATTTCACCCGCGCCGTTGTGGCGGAAATAATCGTCGCCCTGCTTGTACTTCACCGAAGACGTCCAGTTCAGGAAGTCTTCCTTCTCGTGCTTGGGCTTCTGCGTGAAGAGGTTGTAGGCGAGGCGAACGGTCAACTGGTTGTCGTCGGCCAGCTTCTGGATGACGGCATAGTCGTCCGGGTAGTTCTGATAGCCGCCGCCGGCGTCGATGACGCCCGTGACGCCCAGCCGGTTCAGCTCGCGCATGAAGTGGCGCGTGGAGTTCAGCTGGTAGTCGAACGGCAGCTTCGGACCCTTGGCCAGCGTGGAATACAGGATTGTGGCATTGGGCTTGGCCAGCAGCAGGCCCGTCGGATTGCCGTTCGAATCGCGGATGATCTGACCGCCTTCGGGGTCGGGCGTGTCCCGGGTGTAACCCACCACGCGCAGCGCCGCGGCGTTCAGCAGCGCGCGGTCGTACAGATGCAGCAGGAACACGGGGGTGTCCGGCGCAACCGCATTGATTTCCTCGATGGTCGGCAGGCGCTTTTCAATGAACTGGTGCTCGGTGAATCCGCCCACCACGCGTACCCATTGGGGCGCGGGCGTGTTGGCGACCTGGCGGCGCAGCATCTCCATGGCGTCCGCCAGGGACCGCACGCCGTCCCAGCGCAGCTCCATGTTGTAGTTCAGGCCGCCGCGCACGACGTGCGTGTGGTTGTCGTAGAGCCCGGGCAGAACGCCTTTCTTTTTCAGGTCCACCAGCCGGGTGTTCGATCCCGCCAGGCGCAGGACTTCCCGGTCGCTGCCCACCGCGACAAACTTGCCGGCCTTCACGGCGACGGCGCCCGCTTCCGGATTGGCGCGGTCCAGCGTGGTGAAGCGGCCGTTGTAGAAGATCACTTCCGGGGGGCCGTCCGCCAGCGGCGTGCCGGTCTGGTTCTGCGACCCGGCATTCGCCCGGCCTGCCCACATGCTGTTGAGCGCAAACGCTGAAGCCAGCGAAGACGCCGCTCCCAGGACTTGTCGACGCGAAGCCATGCCACTCTCCTCGATTAATTTCGCGGTGGCTAGGTTTTCATGGTGCCCGCCCGGGCGCAATCCGACATTAGGTTCGTCACCCTATACCATCGACGAATGGCGCCGGCACGGCATGCACGCGTATCGTCTTCCGGTTTGCGTGCTGCCTTGCAGTTCCGGGGTCGCTCGTATCCCGTGCCCATGGGTTCATCGCGCAGGATTCCCACGGAAAGCACAGGAGCATGAGATGAAGGTTGGCCGCGACGCGCGCAAACGGGTTCTGGTTGGTGGATGCGCGGTGGCCGCGCTGTGTGGCGCAGTGGGCAGCGCGACGGCGCAGTCATCCGTCACGCTATACGGACGGCTGAACACCGCACTGGAATACGCCTGGATCAGCGGCGGCGACAATGCCGGCTCCGGCTCGCGCATGACGAACAACCGGTCGGTTTTCGGCCTGCGCGGCGAAGAGGACCTGGGCAATGGTCTCTCGGCAATCTTCCAGATCGAAAGCGGCATCGCGCTCAATACCGGGCAAGGCGAGATCGCCAGCCGGAACACGCGGCTGGGGCTGGCATCGCCCTACGGCACGTTCTTCCTGGGCAATTGGCACACGGCCTACACCGAGTCGACCATGAAAATGGACCCGTACTATCCGATGACGGCCGGGTACATGGCGCTGATGGGCAACGGTTCGGCCTCCAGCTCGGGCAACGTCGAGAACACCAGTTCGTTTGACCGGCGCCAGAAGAACTCGCTGCATTTCCGCTCGGCCGACTGGCATGGCCTGAGCGCGGGCTTCACGTGGGGCCTGCCGCAGGAGCGCATGACGACGCCGCGCAATCCCCAGCTCTTCTCGTGGTCCGCGGCCTACAAGGAAGGCCCGCTGGCGCTGGTGGCGGCCTATGAGCTGCACAGGAACTACCAGATGGCCGATTCGCACGACGATGCCATCAAGCTGGGCGCCTCGTACTCGTTCCCGACCACCACGATCAACCTCGTCGTCGAGCAGCTGCGCTACCAGACGCCCACCGGCGATCTGCGCCGCAAGGGTTACTACGTGTCGCTGGTGCAGAAGCTGGGTTCAGGCAGCCTCAACGCGTCCGTCGGCTACGCCGCCAACGGCACGGGGCCGTCCACGCAACAGGTGGGCTATGTCCGTAGCGGCGAGAACACCGGCGCGGTCCAATACACGCTCGGCTACGAGCAGCCCTTGTCCAAGCGCACGTCCGTGTATGCGTATTACTCGAAGATCAAGAACCGCTCGAACGCGGCCTACGATTTCGCCATCAATGAACTTGGCGTGACTGCCGGCGCCAGCCCTCAGACCATTGCGCTGGGGTTGCGGCACAGCTTCTAGTCTTGGCGAGGCTTAACGATTCATTAATTGTTGCCTCGCTATAGTCGCGCTCGTCAGCCGGCGCGGCGCCTGTCAGTGGGGCCAGCGCTGCAATAGCGCGAATAGTCATGAGCCGGTTGCCGATCACAACAAAGGCGAATGATGAATCTTGCAACCATGAAAGTGAGGTCTCGCCTCGCTATCGGCTTCCTCTTGCTAATCCTGGCGCTGCTGGTGCTTGGGGGCCTGTCCCTGTATGCCGTGCGGACGCTGGACAAGTCGATGTCCGACATCGTCAACGTGAACAACCAGCAGTTGAAGCTGGCGTTGCAGATGCGCGAGCTGGTGCAGGGCCGGGCCATCGTGGTGCGCAACATCGTGCTGTACACGGACCCGCAAGCCGTGGCGAATGAGATCACCCGATCGGAAGACATGGCGACGCGCTATCGCCAAGCCAGCGAACAGCTTGCAAAGATGTTTGCCGAGGACGAAGGGACGCTGCCCGCCGAGACCGATCTGCTGGCCGCCGCGCACCGTGCGCAGCAGGAAGCGACGCCTATCTACATGCGCGCCCTTGAAGCGGGACGGCAGAACAATGCGCAGGAAGCCGCCCGGATTCTGCGTGAAGAGCTGCGCGGCAAGCAGGACGCCTGGCTCGACCAGTTGATGGCGCTAGCCAACCTGGAAACCAAACTCAGTGACGAATCGGCCGCAGAGGCCGCGCAGACGTCGGCACGCCTGCGCAATGCAATCGTCGTGATCATGGCGATCGCCGTACTGGCCGGTGTGCTGTCGGCCTGGCTGATCACGCGCAGCATCCTGCGTCAGCTTGGCGGCGAGCCTGCCGATGCGCAGAAACTCGCAGGCGCCATTGCAAGCGGCGATCTCACCACGGCGCTCACGCTGGACGGACGCGACCGGTCGAGCCTGATGTATTCGCTGGAGACGATGCGCATGCAACTGGCGACGACGGTGGGAACCATCATCAGCGCGGCGGAGTCCATCTCGACGGCGTCCGCCCAGATTGCGGAAGGCAACGCCGACCTGTCGCAGCGCACCGAGGAACAGGCCGCGTCGCTGGAGGAAACGGCCGCCAGCATCGAGGAAATGACCTCGACCGTGCGGATGAACCAGGACAACGCTGCCAGCGGCAGCAGTCTCGCCGTGGATTGCAGCCAGCTCACGGTTGAGGCGGGCCACGTGGTGGGCCAGGTGGTGGAGGCGATCGGTGCGATCTCGACCGATGCCGAGCGCGTCGGCGAGATCGTCTCGGTGATCGACAGCATCGCGTTCCAGACGAACATTCTTGCGCTGAATGCGGCGGTGGAAGCCGCGCGGGCCGGCGAACAGGGCCGCGGCTTCGCAGTGGTGGCCACCGAAGTGCGCGCGCTGGCGCAACGCAGCGCGACGGCAGCCAAGGAGATCAAGGGCCTGATCGAGAATTCCAAGCGCGCGGTGCAAGGCGGCGAGTCGCTGGCGGCCACGGCGGGCGACCAGATGCAGAAGGTGCTGGACGCGGTGGCGCGCCTGAAAGAGGTGACGGTGGAAATCGCCTCGGCCTCGGCGGAGCAGACCAGCGGCATCGAACAGGTGAACGTGGCGGTGTCGCAGATGGACACGATGACGCAGCAGAACGCCGCGCTGGTCGAGGAATCGGCCGCGGCGGCAGGCGCAATGGCCACGCAGGCGAAGGAGCTGCTGCAGGCCGTGGCGCGCTTCAAGACGGAACGGCGAACCACTGCAGCGCATCCGGGCGCGCGCTACGAGCCGCTGGCGCTGGCCGCGCCCGCGCACGCCTGAGCCGGCGGCAGACCTTTATGATGCGGCATGCGCGGCAAGCCCGCCGCGCCGCGCAGAGGCTGCCAACGCCCACACAGGGGAACTGACATGCGGGTGCTGTTGGTCGAGGACGACGCGATGTTCGCGGACGCACTGACGCTGGCCCTCGAGGAGCTGGACTTTGCGGTGACGCTGGTGCAGGAAGTCGACGCCGCCAAGGTGCTGCTTCTGGAGCATGCCTTCACGATCGTGCTGCTCGATATCGGTCTGCATCGCGGGTCGGGGCTGGACGTGCTGCGCTTTCTGCGCCGGCGTGGCGACGCGGTGCCGGTGATCCTGATCACCGCGCGGGATGCCTTGAGCGACCGCATCAAGGGGCTGGATCTGGGCGCCGACGATTACGTCATCAAGCCGTTCGAGCCCACAGAGCTCTTTGCACGCATGCGCGCGCTGCTCCGGCGCAGCGGCGTGGCGGGCGACAAGGTGCTGGCCTGGCGTCATGTGAAGCTGGACCCGGGGCGCCGCGAGGCCTTTGTCGATGAGGTGCCGACGCGCCTGTCCGAGCAGGAGTTCCGCACGCTGGAGATGCTGCTCAGGCATCCCGACCGGCTGGTGTCCACCGAAGAACTGCGCGCGCATCTCTACGGCGCCGACCGGCCCGGCGAAAGCAATACGATCGCCGTGTTCATTCACGCCCTGCGGCGCAAGCTGGGCAAGGACGCCATCGAGAATGTGCACGGCCAAGGCTATCGCCTCGCCCGGGACAGCAGCTGATGCGCCGGGTCACGAATTCGATGCGGGCGCAGATTCTGCTGGGCATCTTCAGCGCGCTGCTGGTGTCGTGGCTGGTGCAGTTCGGTCTGTACTGGAACAGCCTGACGCGGACCGAGTCCGGGGCGCGCGATCATGAGCTGAGGGCGGTGGTCGACAGCGTTGCGTTCTTTCTGGCGATGGTGCCGGTGACGCAGGACATCACCCGCGACCTGCCGGTGCCCCCCTTCCTGTTGCGCCAGTCCATCGGCAAGACCGAGATCCAGGTCTGGGACCGCGTGACGAACCGGCTGGTGCTGGCGTCGACGGACGCGCCGCGCACGCAGATGGCGCAGGTCAATTCCATCGGGTTCTCGTGCGTCCTCTTCGGCGGCGACACCTGGCGCGTTTATGCGGGACTGGACGAGACGGCCCGCTTCGAGATCGTTGCCGCGACGCCGACGCGCGCGTTCTACGCGGGGCTTGCCGACCGCTTCGAGTTGGGCTCGATCATCACGCTGCTGATGTTTGCGGGGATCGGCAGCGTCACGATGTTCGTGGTCTGCCGTTCGACGCGCAAGCTTGGCCGCGCCGGCCGGGAGATCGCGCAGGCCAGCGTGACCGACGGCGTGACGGTTGACGAACGCGCGGTGCCCGCCGAAGTGGGACCCCTGATACGCGCCATCAACGAGCGGCAGCGGCGGGTGCTGACGCTCGTCGAGAACGAGCGGCGATTCATCGGCGACGCCGCCCACGAGCTGCGCACGCCGTTGGCGGTGCTGGCCGTGTACGCGGACACGGCATATCGGGTCAACGATCCCGTCAAAGCGAAGATGCTGATGCAGAAGATCGCCGAGACGACCCGCCGCAGCGCGCGCATCGTCGAGCAGCTGCTGGACCTGGCGCGCACCGACAGGAGCGACATCGTGCTCGAACCGGTGAATCTCGCTGCCGTCGTGGGCTTTGTCCTGCGGGACATGCAGGCGTCGTTTGTCCATCGCGGCCAGCAGCTCACCGTGGATGCCGTCCCGGGCCAGATCCTGGGTCAGGTCGACGCGCTGGGCATCCTGGTGCGCAACCTGCTGGACAACGCAGGCCGGTACAGCGGCGACGGCAGTTCGATCCGGGTAGCGGTGGAGCGGGCGGCCGACAGTGTCACGTTGGCGGTGTCGGACAACGGCCCGGGCATCGCCCGGCCGCTGCGCGAGCGCATCTTCGACCCCTTCTACCGCGGGCCCGGTGCGCCAAGCCACGGTAGCGGATTGGGGCTGGCCCTGGTGGCAAGGATCGCCCGCTCGCACAATGCGCGCGTCACGTTGGAGGACGGCGCCGAGGGGCGTGGCGTGTGCTTGAGCGTGACGTTTCCGCTGCCGGACGCCGTGGCCGCCGCCTCACCCGCGCAATAGGTGGGTGGAGAGAACATGGAAACGCCCGACTGCCGCAGTGAGACACGGCCACCGTTCGACGGGCTGCGCGCTTATCTGCGCGCCGTCCAAAGCCGGGACGAATTGCAGCGGATCCGCCAGCTTGAGCAGCGTAATGGTGGACTGAAGCGGTCCGTGGAACGCTTGGTGGCGAGGCACGACGTTGCCACGCAGTGCCCTGAATGCGGTTCCAAAACTGTGAGAACCCGTGCGGCGTTTTCACTAGCGGTGTTAATTACCCGGCTCATACGCATTTTGAGGTTGGGCGCGGAGCGCCGACCGGATTAATCAAAAAGGTAAGGGTCGACCAGTCCGTCGTGTCATTTTGTTTCGGAAATGTATGTGAGTCGCTGTCCGATAATCGGCACCGGAAGGGGAACGGATGGTATCCAAATTGGGCTGTTCGCCTCGCAAAGATGGTATCCGATCGACCAATATAAATACTTCGGATAACCCGCGCGTAGTGCTTCCTACAAATATCGGTCGTATGCCGTAGACCTATTTTGATAATTAACGGGATATAACCCCGTTTATTAACGGGGACGTAAAAAAAATCGTTATACATTGCCTCCTTTTTTCGAGAGCTGACCCTAAATTCACGCCGGCTGCATTATTACTTGCCGATACTTTTTAAACATATCGGCAATGTGTGAAAGGAAGCTCGATTAATCCGGAGGATTGAAGTTTTGGCATACGGCACAAAGAAGTGGCTGACGGCGACGCTCGCCTTGAGCGCGTCCTACGTGGGGAACGTCACCGCTGCGGACCTGACCATCGGGTCGGGCAATACGCAGGTGTTTGACGGGTCGGCCAACTTTCCCGGCGGCATTGATGTCAACGGCGGCACGGCGGTTATTGGCGGTAATGGCGGCGGTGCGGGCGTGGCGATCGGCGGCAACGTCAATGCCATGTCGAATGGCACGGTGGCGGGTTTCGGGTCGATCGGTGGCGACCTGAACGTGACGGGAAATTCCCGCGTTGCGCCGGGATACTGGGTGGACACGCCGACGGGGGTCTCCAACGGCAATCTCGTGGTGAACGGCAATCTGTCGATCAACAACGGCGTCTTTGATTTCGAAACCGGCTACGCCGGACTGCCCATCACGCAACCCGGCACGGGCGACAACATCAAGGTGGGCGGCAATGTTGCCCTGAACAACGCGACGCTGAACGTGAAGGTCAGCACGCACGGGGTCAGCGCGGGCTTTTACCGCATCATGTCGTACGGCGGCACGTTGAGTGGCGGCCTGACGCTGGGCACGGTCTCCGGCGACTCGGCGCCGGCCGCGACGATCCAGACGTTGACGGGCGACAAGCACATCAACCTGGTCCTGGGTCCCAGCACCACCAATCTGTGGAACGGCAATGGCGCGGCCTCCGCGGCCACTGCGGGCGGCGGCAGCGGCACGTGGACCGCGGCGAGCGGCAACTGGAGCAGCCCGACCAACGCCACGGGCGCCCTGCCCAGCGGCGGCTACGCGATCTTCACGGGCGCGGCGGGCACGGTCACCGTGGACGGCAGCGCCGGTCCGGTGCGTGCGTCGGGCTTGCAGTTCGCCACGGACCGCTATCGCCTGCAAGGCGCGCCGATCACGCTGGCGGGCACGGGCGGCAACCCGCCCGTGATCGTCGTTGGCGACGGCACGTATGCCGCCGGCCAGTTCGTCGACATCATCGACAACCCGCTGCAAGGCACGGAAGGCTTTGTGAAGACCGGCGTCGGCTCGATCATCCTGAACGGCGACAGCAGCAACCTGACCGGCCCCATCTTCATCGCCGACGGCGCGCTGGAGATCAACGGCAAGCTGAACGGCCCGATGGACATCGGCCGCGAAGTGGTGCTGGCAGGTGTCGGCCAAGTCGGCAGCACGACGCTGTACCCCACGGCGGTGATTTCGCCGGGTAACGACGGCACGCCGATGGGCACGCTGACGGTCAACGGCAATCTCAACTTCGGCCAGGACACGATCTATCGCGTGCACGCCGATCCGACCAGCACGCTGAGCGACCGCATCCATGTGACCGGCGTCGCCACGCTGGACGGCACGGTCGCGCATGTGGGGCCCAATGGCAACTACGCGCCGCGCACGACGTACAACATCCTGACCGCGGACGGCGGCATTCAAGGCCGGTTCACGGGCGTGTCGAGCAACTACGCGTTCCTGACGCCGTCGCTCAGCTATGACGCGAAGAATGCTTTCATGACGCTCTCGCGTAACGACGTGCCGATCGGCAGCGTGGGCGGTTCGGAGAATGAAACGAACGTGGGCGGTGCGCTGGATCAGGAAGCGCCGCCTGCGAGCGGCAATGGGTCGGCTTCGGCGGGCAATGGTTCCGCATCGACGGGCAATGGCTCGGCGTCGGCTGGCGACGGCTCCGCATCGGCGGGCGACGGCTCCGCATCGGCGGGCAACGGCTCCGCATCGACGGGCAACGGCTCCGCATCGACGGGCAATGGATCCGCATCGACGGGCGATGGCTCGGCATCGGCGGGCAACGGTTCCGCATCGGCGGGCAACGGCTCCGCATCGACGGGCAACGGCTCCGCATCGACGGGCAACGGTTCCGCAACGACGGGCAATAGCTCGGCGACGGCAGGCACCGGCACCGGCACCGGCACCGGCAACGGCAATGAATCCGCCCCGGTCGTCACCACGCCAGTCACGCCCGGCGCCGACTCGTCGCTGATCGCCAGCGGCAATGGCGCAGGCAAGACGACGGGTGCAAGCCAGGTGACGGCGGCCGTGCTGGCCATGTCTCCCGCGCAGGCGCGCGCGGCCCTGAAGCAACTGTCCGGCGAAGCGTACGCCAGCACAGGCAGCGTGCTGCAGGCCCAGGGCGACGCGGTGACCACCCTGCCGCTGTCGCATCTGCGCGGCAACCTCGACGCGCCGATGCGCGCGGGCCGGCCGACGGCGCAGCTGGGCGCGTCGTCGTCCGACGCCTTGCCGCAAAGCGGCGCATCGCCGATCTGGGCGCAGGCCTTCGGCAACTGGAGCACCTTCCGTGGCGACGGCAACGCATCCACCGTGCATCAGTCCGCGGGCGGTCTCTTTGTCGGCGGCGACGGCGACGTGGGCGGCGGTTGGCGTCTGGGCGGCGCGGTCGGGTACACCGGCAGCCACAACTCGATCTCCGACGTGTCGTCGCGCATGAGCGTGGACAGCTACACGGCCACGGTCTTCGGCGGCAAGAATTTCGAAGCCGGTCCCGGGCATGTGCGCTTCATGGCGGGCGCGGCCTACACCTGGCACGAGATCGATTCCAAGCGCAATATTGCGGCCGGCAGCCTGAACCAGCGCCTCGAGTCGTCGTATAACGCGTCGTCGACGCAAGTGTTCACGGAACTGGGCTACAAGCTGCCGCTGGGCGACGCCTACGCCATCGAACCTTTTGCCGGCGTGGCATGGAACCAGGTCCGCACGCGCGACTTCCAGGAAACGGGCGGCAGCGCGGCCCTGCGCGGTCAAGGCAGCACGGACGATGTGACGAGCACCACGCTGGGCTTGCGCGGCGCCATGCTGATCGGCACGGACAGCGCACCGGGCCGCCTGACGGCAACGGTGGGCTGGCGCCATGCGATGGGCGATGTCAAACCCACGCAGAAGCTGGCTTTCGAGGGCGGCAGCACCTTCACGGTGTCGGGCGTTCCCATCGCGCAGAACGCGGCCGTGCTGGGCCTGGGCGCCGAAGTGGCGATCACGCGCAACACGACGGCTGGCGTGGCGTACGACGCGCAGTTTGGCGGCGGCAATCGCCAGCAGTCGGGCATGTTCAAGCTGATGACGCGCTTCTAAGGCGCAGGGAGCGCGGCCGGTTCAATGCCGATGCCTGAACGGCAACGGGCTGGAATCCGGGTTCGTTCCTTTGCACGCGCCACGCGCTGAGGGCAGGGTCTTACGGCCCTGCCCTCAGCGCGCTTTCTTTTGGGCTTCCGTCTTCGGCATCCCGGCGGGCAACGGCAGCCCTTCGGCTCTGGCCAGGCGTTCCATCGCAACTTCCAGGATGGCGCGAGCCTGCCCGGCTGCGCGCCCGAGTTCGCTGTGCAGTTGCGCGTCGTCTTCGTTGCGGGACGCGCACTGGACGCTGTAGCGTTCGAAGCTGCCCACCATCAGCAACAGGTCGGCCAGGTGCTTCGGGCATTCGCAGGCAAGGCCGCTACCGGACGCCATGATGGTCAAGAGCGCATGCTCGTCAAAGCGCAGCTCCAGGGTCGGATGCTGTGGCGCGGTCGGCAACCGCTCGCCCGCCAGCGCGGACCGGCACAACTGCAGCAGCTCGCCGGTGTCGGCGGGAACGCGGGCGGCCAGGCAGCCGTGCGCGCGCAACGCGCGGATGGTCGCGCTGGCGCAGAACCGGTACAGCACCACGACGGCCGCCTGGCCGCATGCTTGCGCGGCGGCCACGATCAGCGGCAAGGCGCTCTCGTGCAATTCGGACTGTTCGATCACCAGTACCTCGACGCCGGTGTCCTGCGGCGTGAGCGCGACCTGTTCAAGGTGGGGCCAGCTATGTTGGACGATCACGTCCAGGCCATCGCGTCCGCTGCCGGCAATGCGCCGCGCCAGGTTGGCGCCGACCACGCCCAGCCTCAACGGCCCGTGCGCCTTGGGCTGGTGCGCGGCGGCGCCCGCCAGTTCCTGCAACTGATCCACGGACATGGGTGCAAGCACGCCGATGGCGTGACCTTGATCGACCAGCTGCTTGAGCAGGCTGAGCCGGCGGACCTGCTCGGCGGAATAGAGCCGCTGGCCACGCGCCGAGCGTTCCGCGCCCGACAGGTTGTAGCGGCGTTCCCAGACGCGCAAGGTTTCGGGCGACAGTCCCGCCAGCCGCGCCGCCACGCCGCTGCGGTAGGTGATGCGGCCGTCATCCGGTTGCTTGGTTTCCATGGTTTTAGGTGACCCGATATTGAACCGATAAGTTTGGATAATAGCGGTTCAAAACGTGGACGAGAAGCCGTTCGTCGCGTAAATTTTCTCCTCAAGCGGTTCGCTTTCGATCTCAGCGCCGCTTTGCGCAAACCCCGCTTTTCGCGGATGTTCACGGGACAAGGAGTCAATCATGAAACGTCTTCTGGCAGGTATTTCGCTCACCCTGGCGCTGGGCACGGCGCAGGCCGCCGACATCGTCGACACCGCCAAATCCGCGGGGTCGTTCAACACCCTGGTGACCGCCGTGCAGGCGGCCGGCCTGGTGGACACGCTGAAGGGACCGGGGCCGTTCACCGTGTTTGCGCCGACCGATGAGGCTTTCGCCAAGGTGCCGAAGGACAAGCTCGACGCGCTGTTGAAGGACAAGGCGGCGCTGACCAAGGTCCTGACCTATCACGTCGTGCCGGGCAAGGTCATGGCCAAGGACGTGAAGGCAGGCCAGGTGAAAACCGTTCAAGGCAGCCCGCTGACGGTGACGGTCAATGGCGGCACGGTCATGGTGGATAACGCCAAGGTCGTGAAGACGGACGTGGTGGCGGATAACGGCGTCATCCACGTCATCGACACCGTGCTGATGCCGAAGTAATTGGGCTGCAACGAAAGGGCTGCAATGCGCGGCCTGCAATGCGCAGGCTGCAACGATGTCGGCCTTGGTAGGCCACCGTGACGGTGCGTGGCCTACCTTTTTTGCTTTAGTCCGTATGCCGGTCCAGCGACATCGTCAGCCGGAAGCGGCTGGCGGGGTGGTACGTCACGCTGATCTCGATGGTCTGGCGCGTCGTATCGATGTAGCTGCGCAGGATGCGCAGCGCGGGCGAGCCCGCCTCGGCATTCAAGGGGCCGGCTACGCGCGCCGGCAGTGCGACCGCTTCGATGTCCTGGCGGATCTGCACGATGTTCACACCGTAGTTCGCTTCGATCAGGCTGCTGATCAATTCCTGAGGGTTGTCGCGCACGCGCGGAATGATGTCGCGATAGGCCGGGTCCAGGTACGCGTCCGTCCAGCCGATGGGATTTGCCACATCGTCGCGATTGCGGCGCAGGCTGGAGATGCGCAGCCAGCGCGTGCCGCCGGCACAGCCCAGGGTCTGCGCCAGCGTCAGGTCGGCCACCTCGTCAGCCACGTCGATGACCTCGCGCATGTGCGCCTTGCCGAACTGCACCACGCCCTCGATTGAAGTCAGCGCCTGCTTGTAGTTGGCCGCGGGCCGCGCGGACTCAACACGCGTGCCGACGTTCTTGCGGCGCGATACCAAACCCAGTTGCTGCAATTCTTGCAGCGCCAGCCGCACCGTGTGCCGGCTCGTGTCGTACTGCGCCGCCAATTCCAGTTCAGTGGGCAGTAGGGCGCCGACCTTGTGATGGCCCGCGACGATCGCCTCGCTCAGCGCCGCCGTCAGGCGCGCTGCTGTCATCCGTGTCATGGATTGCTCCTAGTCTTTTCCAAAGCACCTGCGGGTATACCCCGATATCCCGGTCCGCCGAGCATGCCTAGACTTCGAATATGTTCGAACATATTGATATGTTCGTAGTTTCAGCGAGGTTAGCATGCCGGTTTCTCTGCTGGGCGGGGCCACCACGGTTCTCGACTCCGTTCTCTTTCGTGACGCCTTCGGCACCGCCGAAGCCCGCGAGATTTTCTCCGATCAGGCGACGCTTGCGCGCTATGTCGAGGTCGAAGTCGCGCTGGCCCGCGCGCAGGCCCGCCTCGGGCTGATTCCGGCCGAGGCCGCCGAACAGATCGCCGCCCGCGTAAAACCCGGCGAACTGGATTTGCCCGGACTGGGTCAGCAGACCGACATCGTGGGCTACCCCATCCTCCCGCTGGTCGAGCAGCTTGCCACGCAATGCGGCGGCGCGGGCGGATATCTGCATTGGGGCGCGACCACGCAAGACATCATGGACACCGGCATCGTGCTGCAGGTGCGCGCCGGCCTGGACGTGATCGAACGAGACTTGTCAGAAGTGCGCGAAGTGCTGGCGGGGCTGGCCGAGCGTCACCGCGCAACGCCGATGGCTGGGCGCACGCATTTGCAGCATGCGCTGCCCATCACGTTCGGCTACAAGGCGGGCGTCTGGCTGTCGATGTTCGACCGGCATCAGGAACGGCTGGCGCAGCTGCGCGATCGCGTGCTGTGCGTGCAGCTTGCCGGGGCGGCGGGCACGTTGGCTTCCATGGGCGAGCACGGACTGGCGGTGCAGCGCGAACTGGCCAAGGAACTGGGCCTGGCCGTCCCGGCCACGACCTGGCACGTTGCGCGCGACTCGCTGGCCGAGGTGGTCAACCTGTTGGCATTGATCGCCAGTTCACTGGGCAAGGTCGCCACCGATGTGATGATCATGGCGTCCACGGAATTCGGCGAGCTGCGCGAACCCTTCGTGAAGGGCCGTGGCGCCAGCAGCACGATGCCGCAGAAGTGCAATCCCATCTCTAGCGAACTGATGCTCGCGGCGGCCAAGGCCGTGCGCCAGCATGCCGGCTTGATGCTGGATGCCGCGGTGCAGGACTTTGAGCGCGCAACGGGGCCTTGGCATGCGGAATGGATCGCCATTCCGCAGAGTTTCATCCTGACGGCCGGCGCGCTGCATCAGGCCCGATTCGCGCTGGGCGGGCTGAGCGTGGACGTGGAACGCATGGGCGCCAATCTGGGCCTGACACACGGCCTGATCGTGGCCGAGGCCGTCATGATGGAACTGGCGCCCGCGCTGGGCCGGCACAACGCGCATCACATCGTTTATGACGCCTGCCGCGCGGCGCTGGGGCGCGGGTGCAGCCTGGCCGAAGCGCTGCTGGATTCGCCCGAGGTCAGCAAGCATTTCGACCGCGAGGCGCTGGCCCGCATCACCGACCCCGCCAACTATCTGGGCCAGGCGCCCGCGCTGGCCGATCAGGCGTGCGCCCGCTCGCGCGCGCTGGGCTATCCCCATCAGGAGGCCCGCGCATGAGCACCGTGCACAAGACGGACGCGCCGGGCGGCGTGGAGCAGACGTACTTCAATTCGCTGGCGCAGGGCGTGTGGCGCGTGCCGCGCTGTGGCGGTTGCGGCCTGGCGATCTTCTATCCGCGCCAGCTCTGCCCGCAGTGCGGCTGCGCGGACTTTGACTGGTTCGAGCCGAGCGGCCGCGGCGTCATCCATTCGACCACCACGGTCCGGCGTTCGCCCGAGGCGGGCGGCGACTACAACGTGTGCCTCGTCGATCTGGAAGAAGGCTTTCGCATGATGAGCCGCGTCGAAAACGCCCCTGCCGCCCGGCCCCGCATCGGCGACGCCGTGCGCGCCGTGGTGCGCGCCCATGGCGACGCCAACCGCGTCGTGTTCAGTCTGGACGAGCAAGCATGAAAGAGAACACATTTCGCGGCGCGGCCGCGATTGCCGGCATCGGCCACGCAGGCCTGGGCAACGCCGCCGGCTTCACTGAAATGGAAATCCTGGCGCAGGCCAGCGCGCGCGCCGTGGCGGATGCCGGCCTGCGCATGAGCGACATCGACGGCCTCTGCACGTGCAGCGCGTCGGCAACGATGTGGGCGATGCCGGTGGCCGAGTATCTGGGCATCAAGCCCACGTTCATCGACAGCACCATGCTGGGCGGCTCGAGCTTCGTCGCGCATCTGGCGCCCGCCGTCCACGCGCTGATGTCCGGCGAGTGCAATGCGGTGCTGGTCTGCTATGGCAGCACGCAGCGCTCGGGCACGATGAACCGCGCTGCCGTCGGCAAGATGCGTGCGGCGCTGGATCCGCAGCCGTTCGAAGCGCCGTACGAGCCGTTGCAGCCCATCACCGCGTACGCGCTGGCTGCCGCACGCCACATGCACGAATACGGCACCACCCGCGAGCAGCTGGCGCAAGTGGCCGTGTCTGCCCGCGAGTGGGCGCAGCTCAATCCGGACGCTTGGTCGCGCGATCCGCTCAGCCTCGATCAGGTGCTGGCCGCACGGCCGGTGTGCGATCCGCTGACCGTGCGCGACTGCTGCCTGCTGACCGATGGCGCGGGCGCGTTCGTGCTGGTGCGGTCGGACCGCGCGCGCGATCTGGCGCAGCCGCCGGTCTACGTGTTGGGCAACTCGACCGAGGTCTGGCATCGGCAGATCTCTTCGATGCAGGACCTGACCGTCACCGCGGCCTCGCGCTCGGGGCCGCGCGCGCTGGCGCAGGCCGGCGTGCAGGTGGCGGACGTAGACCTTGTCTGCCTGTACGACGCCTTCACCATCAATGTGCTGCTGTTCCTGGAAGATCTGGGGTTCTGCCCCAAGGGCGAAGGCGGCCGCTTCGTGGAAGGCGGTCGCATCGGCCCCGGCGGATCGCTGCCGGTCAACACCAACGGGGGCGGCCTGTCGTTCGGCCATCCCGGCATGTATGGCGTGTTCCTGGTGCTGGAGGCGGTTGCGCAGTTGCGCGGCCAGGCCGGCGCGCGTCAGCGGTCCGCCGATATCGCGCTGGTCCACGGCAACGGCGCCACCTTGTCAAGCCAGTCCACCGCCGTGCTGGGCACTGCGGCCGCGCTCTGATTTCATTCATTCAACCTGGAGTCCTGCGGCGTGTCGCGCGCCGCGGGCTGAGTTCATGATCGACAAGATATCTCCCTCGCTGCAAGAGGCGGTCAGTGTGATCGGCGACGGGGCCACCGTGATGGTGGCCGGCTTCGGCGACTCGGGCCTGCCCTGCGCGCTGCTGCACGCGTTGAAGGACGCGGGGCCGCGCAACCTGACCATCGTGAGCAACAACGCCGGCACGGGCGACTACGGGCTGGCGGCGCTGCTGTCTGCAGGCCTCGTGCGCAAGGTGATCTGCTCGTATCCGAAGTCGTCGGGATCGGACGTGTTCACCACGCTGTACCGCGCGGGCAAGATCGAACTGGAAGTCGTGCCGCAGGGCACGCTGCTGGAGCGTATGCGCGCCGCGGGCGCCGGCTTGGGCCCGTTCTTCACGCCCACGTCCTACGGCACGCCCGTGGCCGACGGCAAGGAGCAGCGCGTCTATGAAGGAAAAGGCTATGTGCTGGAGAACCCGCTGCCCGCAGACTTTGCGCTGCTAAAGGCAGATCAGGCGGACCGCTGGGGCAACCTGACCTACCGCCTGGCCGCGCGCGGCTTCGGACCGGTCATGGCGATGGCCGCGCGTCACACCATTGCCGAGGTCAACGAGATCGTGCCGCTGGGCGGGCTCGCCGCCGACGCCGTGCACACGCCCGGCATCTTCGTTCAAAGCGTCGTACGCCTGGAGGCACGCCATGACGGTTAAACCCCTCTCCCGCCTGCGCGTGGCGCAGATTGTCGCGGACGACATTCCCGACGGCAGCTATGTGAATGTCGGCATCGGCATTCCAACGCTGGTGGCGGGCTGCATCGCGCCGGACAAAGAGATCATCCTGCATAGTGAGAACGGCATCCTCGGCCTGCGCGGCCTGCATGAAGGCGAGACGCCCGACCCGGACCTGATCAACGCCAGCAAGGTGTCCGTGCAACTGCTGCCGGGATCTTCGATCTGCGACCAGGCCACGTCGTTCGCCATGATGCGCGGCGGCCATCTGGACCTGACCATTCTGGGCGGTTTTCAGGTGGCGCCCAACGGCGACCTGGCGAGCTGGTCGCTCGGCCTGCCGGGCGACGTGCCCGGCATCGGCGGCGCGATGGACCTCGTGGCGGGCGCGCGCCGCGTTGCCGTGGCCATGCAGCACTGCGACCGCGACGGCAATTCCAAGCTGGTCAGCGCCTGCACGCTGCCGCTGACCGGTCCAGGCGTGGCCGACGTGATCTACACGGATCTGGCGGTCATCGACATCGACCCGGCGCGCGGCTTCGTCGTGCGCCGCATGTTGCGCGGCCTGACGCGCGAAGCGTTGCAGGCGGCCACTTCCGCGCCCCTGTCCTACGCCGATGAAGTGACGTTTATCGAACCCTGACGCGCAACGCGCGCAATAAAAACGAGTGAAGGAGACATCATGACCCTGTTGCACAAGTTCAAGACGGGCGGCGTTCTTGCCGCCATGACGCTGGGTTTGGCCGCCGTATCGGCCACGGCGCACGCCGAGTACCCCGAGCGCCCCATCCAGCTCATCGTGGGCTATCCGCCCGGCGGGTCGGCCGACGTCGTCGCGCGTCCGCTTTCCGTCTTGCTGGGCAAGAAGCTGGGCGTGCCGATCGTGGTGGAGAACCGGCCCGGCGCCGGTTCCAGCATCGGCACGCAGGCCGTGGCGCGCGCCAATCCGGATGGCTACACCGTCGGCCTGGTGCTGGCGGCGCATGCCATCAATCCCAGCCTGTACAAGAACCTGCCGTACAACACCGAGAAGGATTTCGCGCCGGTCGGCAAGATCGCCGACCTGCCGATGGCGCTCTACGTCAACTCGCAGTTTCCGGCCAAGACGGTGGGCGAGCTGATTGCCTATGCGAAGGCTAATCCCGGCAAGGTGACCCTGGCTTCCTCGGGCAATGGCAACACCACGCATCTGGCCATCGAGCTCTTTGCGACCAGCGCCGGCATCGATCTGCTGCACGTGCCTTACAAGGGGGGCGGCCCGGCCCAGACCGCCGCGCTGGGCGGTGAAGTGTCCGGGCTCTTCGACGGCCCGCATTCGCTCAACATGGTGCAGAGCGGCCGCGTGCGCGTGCTGGGCTTTGCCAGCAAGGATCGCCTGTCGCTTGCGCCGGAGGTGCCGACCATCTCCGAGGCTGGCCTGCCCGGCTTCCAGGTGTCCGGCTGGTACGGCCTGGTGGCGCCGGCGGGGACGCCTCAGCCCGTGATCGACAAGCTGAACAGCGCGCTGAACGAGGTGCTGAAGGGCGCCGATTTTCCCAAGACGGTTGAACCGCTGGGCTACATCGTCACCCCGTCCACGCCGGCCGAATTCGGGACTTTCGTGACCGACGAGACGGCACGCTGGAAGAAGGTCATTCAAGACGCAAACATCAAACTGGACTGAGGCATATGGGTAGCGAATCGACGACGGGTCTTCCCGACCTGGACCGGCCAGGCGTGAAGGTAGGCGTGGTGGGCGCGGGCCTGATGGGCCGCGGCATCGCGCAGGTGGCCGCGCAGGCGGGATACGTGGTCCGCCTGCACGACACGCGCGCCGGCGCCGCCAGCCAGGCGCGGCAGGACATCCTGGCGTCGCTCGCGACGCTGGCCGCGCGCGGCAAGATTCCGCGGGAGCAGGCCGAAGGCGCCGATGCGCGTCTGATCGCCGCGGACGCGCTGCAGGATCTGCATGATTGCGAACTGGTGATCGAGGCCATTGTCGAGTCGCTGCCTGCCAAGCAGGCGCTCTTCCGCGAGCTGGAAGCGGTCGTCACGCCGCAATGCGTGCTGGCGACCAACACGTCTTCGCTCCTGGTCACCGAGGTGGCCAGCGGATGCGACTTGCCGGAGCGGGTAGGCGGTCTGCACTTCTTCAGCCCCGTGCCTCGGATGAAGCTGGCGGAGGTCATTCCCGGCCTGCGCAGCGCGCCAGGCTTGGCGGACACCCTGGCTGCGTTCACGCGGCGCGTGGGCCACACGCCGGTCGTGGCGCGCGATACGCCGGGCTTCATCGCCAACCATGCCAGCCGCGGCTATCAGCCCGAAGCCTTGCGCATTGCGGGCGAGCAGATCTGCGACTTCGCCGGCATCGACGCCATCCTGCGCGATGCGTGCGGCTTTCGCATGGGGCCGTTCGAACTGTTCGATCTGACCGGGCTCGACGTGTCGCATCCGGCCGGGGAATCGATCTATCGCCAATGGTTCGACGAGGCGCGGCATCAACCGTCCATCATCACGCGGCAGCGCCTGGCGGGCGGGGTGCTGGGGCGCAAGACGGGTCAGGGGTTCTATCGGTACGACGAGGACGGAAAGCGCGTGGAGGCAGAGGGCGACGACAGCGCGGCCGTGGTGGCGGACCGGCGCATCCCCGTGTGGATCGCGCCGTCCGCGCTTCCTTTCCGCGCCACACTGGCGGCGCGCGTAGCCGCAAGCGGCGCCACGCTCGAGACCGCGGAAACGCCGTCCGACGCGGCGCTTTGTCTGGTGCTGCCCGTGGGCGATGACGCGACGGCAGCGTGCGTTCGGTTGGAACTGGACGCGCGGCGCGTGGTCGCCGTCGACCCGCTGTTCACCCGCACGCGATGCACGATCATGCTGACGCCCGTGACGTCCGCGGCCATGCGGGAACAGGCGCGCGCGATCCTGCGAGAGGATGGCGTGGCGGTGACGTGCATTCAGGACAGTCCGGGTTTCATCGCGCAGCGCATTGTGGCGACCATCGTCAACAATGCCTGCGCCATGGCGCAGCAGGGGATCGCCACGCCTCAGGACATCGACCAGACGGTGACGCTGGCGCTGGGCTATCCGCTAGGGCCATTCGCGTTGGGGGATGCGCTGGGGGCGCGCACCATTCTGCGGATTCTCGAGCAGTTGCACGCGCGCTATCTGGAACCCCGGTATCGCCCCAGCGCGTGGCTGTCGCGCCGGGCGGCGCTGGACCTGCCGTTGGCAGCGGTGGCCAGCGCACGCTGACACGGCCGCTGCGCCCGCGTCGATTCAGGAACGATGCGCGTCGCGCAGGACCGGCGATCCAGCCGGTTCGCCGCGCTGCGTGCCCGGCGGCTCGGGTCGCTGCCAGATCCACACCAGCACCACCACCATCGTCAGGCACAGCGGCCAGACGACCCACGGATGGGGGATGGTCTGCGTCATTACGACCATACAGACCGTCATCGACACCGTGGCCGTGACCTTGGCGCGGCGCGTGACCATGCGGCCGTTGTGCCAGTTGTGCAGCATCGGGCCGAACCAGCGATGCTCATGCAGCCAGCGGTGCAGGCGGGGCGAGCTGCGTGCGGCGGCCCAGGAGGCCAGCAGGACGAATTCGGTGCTGGGCAGGCCGGGGATGAAGACCCCGGCGACGGCCACTGCGATGCTGACGATAGCGAGCGCCAGATACAGCGCCCGCACCCACGGTTTGCGTGGCGTCATGCGCCGAGTTCGAAGTGCCGTTCGAGCAATGCGCCGAAACGGTCATAGGCCGCGTTGGCGCCGGCGATGACGGCATCGTGCGTCGCGGGGTCGAGCGTATCGCTGTCCAGCGAGGCGACGAAGCGGCGCCACACGGTGGCGCGGCCATCCGGGTAGGCGGCAAGGTTGCGCGCACCGAAGTCGGCGGACAGGCCCAGGTCGGATTGCGCCTGCTTGAAGAGGAAGGCGGCGCCCAGCGTGGAGCCTTCGGACACGTACAGCCAGCCCAGCGCTTCGGGCATGGTCACGCCAATGCTGGCAATGCCGTCCTCGGGGGCGGCGGCGCCCAGATCGCGCAGGTCGGCGAGCGAGGCGTCTTCGCGGCCGCGTGCTTCCAGGTCAGGCACCGCCTGCTTGACGGCGTCGTCCTGGAACAGGAATTCGACGTCGCGCTGGAAGAGATACTGCGCGGCGACGAAGCGGGCGTACGCATCGCGGCTTGCGAACGGCGCGCCGCGCTCCATGAGCTGGTGCATGCGTTCGTGCTGCGCCGCGGTTTCGTATTTCAGGCGCTGCGACAGCGAGGGACGTTCGAGGGTTTCGGTGGTCATCGTCGGTGTGGGTAATGGGTGAAGGCGATCCATCGGTGATGGATGATGATGAGTCTTATTATTTCGTACGACTTGCCGAATGACACGTTAAAGATGCTTAAGAAACGTGTCCGTGCGAGCGATGCCGTACACGGTTGCGTGTAAAGGATGGCGTTGGAAATGCGGCGGTCGAAGCATGTCCCTCAAAAGCCGGTTTCGCGCACCAGCAGCGCGGCGACGCGGCGCCACGTGCGCAGCAACAGGCTTTCGGCGTCGCCTTCGATGATGGCCGTGCCGCGCATGGCATGCAGGCGCGGCATGGCGGCGTTTGACGTATCCGCCGGGCGCAGGATCACGCGATACACCGCGCGTTCCGGCACAAGGCCCTGCGATTCGGGATCGGGGCGCGCTTCGCCGCGCGGCGCCTGCGTCGCGGGCACGGCGCCACCGTTTGTCGAACTGAGTTCGGGCGCGGCCGCCAGGCGTCGCGTCGCGGTGGCGGCGATGTCTGACACAACCAGCGCGACGGCGGGCTCGCCGGGATCTTCGGACAGAAAGCGCGCGTGGCCGCCCGCTCGCAGCCGGTGCAGATCGTCTTCGGCCGCATAGGCTTGCACGACCGCCTCTGACGGATCGGCCAGCGACCCCAGCCATTCGCCTTCGGCGATCCACTCTCCCGCCGCGAGGGGCTCGGCCAGTTCCGCGACGATGCCGTCGAACGGCGCGCGGATGGTGAGCTGCTGGCGTTGGCGCGATAGCACGTCGAGGCGTTCGCGCGCCGCCTGCAGTTCGCCGGCGGCAACGGGCACGGCGGCGGCGGTGTCGCGGGTCATGGCCTGGAACGACTGCTGCCATTGCAGCACCTGGATGCGGCGCGTCAGCGAGTCGATCTCGTGGCTCATGTCGGGCGCGTCCAGCACGAAGAGCGTCGCGCCGGCGCTGACCGTTTGCCCGGCGTGCACGTCGATACGCTGAATGCGGGCGCCGGCGGGCGCGACGATGCGGGCCTGCTGCGCCGCGTGCATCAGCGCGGGGGCCTCGATGCGCGTGCGCCACGGCACCACGGCGGCAAGGACGCCGACGAGCGCGACGCCTGCGGTGATGCGGCTGCGCCGGTTCCAACCGCCGCCGGGACGGCTGGTCAGGCGCTCGCGCCATGCGCGCAGTTCGGTGTAGATGGGCTTGAGCACGAACGCCACGATCTCGATGGCGAACAGCACGATGCCAAGCATTTTGAAAGCCATGTGATACACCAGCAGGGCGATGCCCAGGAACAGAAAGAAGCGGTAGATCCAGACGCAGAAGGCGTAGGTGATGAGGGTGCGTTCGCGCCAGGGCGCGAAGACTTCGGGGCGCTCGTCGCCCAGTCCGAACAGCCATTCGCGCAGCTTCCATCGGGCCAGCGCGAAGGAACGATTCTGCAGATTGGGCACGTTCAGCGCGTCGGTCAGCAAAAAGTATCCGTCAAAGCGCATTAGCGGATTCAGATTGACGGCCAGCGTCAGCAGCCAGGTGGTCGTTGCCAGCGTGAACGCGGCGCTGCGCAGCACACCGTCGGGCAGGAAGCTCCACGCCAACGTCGCCCACGCGGCCAGCGCGGTTTCGGCCAGCATGCCGGCGGCGCCGATCGACATGCGTTTGCGGCGGCTGGACAGCCGCCAGGCGCCCGAGCTGTCGGTGTACAGCACCGGCCACATCACCATGAACGCCACGCCCATGGTGGCGACGCGGCAGCCGTGATGCTTCGCCGCGTAGGCGTGGCCGAGTTCGTGCAGCACCTTGGCCGCGCCCAGCGTGACGGCGGCCGCCAGTGCGCCTTCCAGGGTGAAGAAGTGCAGGAACGTGTGGAGAAACTGATCCCACTGGCGCGCTGCGAGAAACAGGCCGAGTACGCCGGCCGCCACCGTCAACCGCAGGAAGGCGCGCGACAGAAACAGGCGCCGCACGGCAGGCAGCGTGCGGGTCAGGAACGCGTCGGGCCGGACCAGCGGAATGCGGAAGAACAGGTACTGGTGGATCAGGCTTTTCAACCAGTGGCTGCTGCGGCGCGCATCGGCCTCCTTGGCGTAGCGGGCAATCGCGTCCGGGCCGCGCAGTTGCACGAGGCTGTTGTGCTGCAGGAACTTTGCAAAGTCCTCGACGTCGTCCGCGCTGAGCTCCAACGTGGTTTCACTGGCCGCCGCACCCGCAATCGCGTCGGCGCTGCCCAGACGCCAGCGCGCCAGCATCTCCGCTTCCGCCCAGCCGATCTGAAAGAACAGGCCGCGGCCGGGGTCCTCCAGCGTCCAGGCCGGCGAACCGTCGTGGTTGGACGGCGCGCGATGCAGCAGCAGCTCTTCGCGCAGCGCGGGCAGCGCGCCGCTTACAGTCCCAGCCATACGCGCAGCGTCGCCAGGGGTTTGCGCAGCAGGTAGCCGTAGAGCGGCGTGGATTCGCCGTACAGCTTGGCGGTGCCTTTCAGGCCGACGCGCGGCTGCGTGGCGAGCGCGTCGTCGGTGAGGCGTGCGCGCACGCGATAGGCCATGGCGCCGTCGGCGGTGGGCGCTGCGCGGTAGCCCACCCGCAGCAGCGTGGCGGGCAAGGGATCGGCGGGGGCGGTGTTCAGGAAGAGCCGGATCGGCGCTTCGGCCGGCAGCGCAATCGCGTCACCGACGGACAAGTGGATTTCCAGCTCGACGTCCGCCGGGTCGGCCACCATCATGATGCGTTCGCCCAGTGCCACGGGCTTGCCGATCCAATCGGCGGGGTCGTCGAACAGCACGATGCCGTCGCGCTCGGCGCGTAGCTGCGTGCGCGCCACCGCCTTGGCATAGAAGTCCACGTCGCTCGCGGCCTGCGCGCGCTTGCCTTGCGCCAGCGCCAACGTGGCCTTGCTGCGGTCATCGACCAGCGCCTGCTGCTGGTTCTGCCGCAGCTCGGCGTCGGCCACGGCCAGCGCCTGGCGTGCGCTTTCCAGCCGACCTTCCAGGTCGCGCACGTCCAGCGCGGCCAGCAGTTGTCCTTTCTCAACGGTCTGGCTGGGCGTGACGGCGATCTGGTCGACGACGCCCTGCAGTGGCGCGCGCACGGCCATGGGCGCGCGCGCGACGACCTCGGCCGGCGCAAGCACGGATTGGCGAACCGGCACGAACATCAGCGCGATGACGGCCGCGCCCAGCGCCAGCCACCAGCGCGTGCGGCGTTCGCCATGGCGCAGGCGGCCCCACCAGCCGGCCGCGCGGCCCGTGCGCTGCGTGGGCGCCAACGCGCGCCAGGCGTGCGCGTAGGCGTCCGCCAGCAGACCCAGCACGGCAATCTCCGCGCCCGTCCACGGCGTATCGCGCCACAGGGCAAGCAGACCATCGCTTGCTGTCGCGTGGCCCAGAGGCAGGCGCAGCAGCAGGCCGTGGCGCGGCAGATGCTCCGCCCACATCGCGTGCTCGTCGGACGTCGCGTCAAAGGGGCCGCTTGCGCCCTCGCGCGCGCGGCTTGCCAGCAGGCCGGCCAGCCACACGGTATAGGGCGCGTTCGGGTCTGGCACCGCCAGGCCCGACAGCGCGGAGATGACGCCGTCGCCACCGGCGCCCGGCAGCCACAGCGCCGCCTGCCGATACGGCGCCAGCGCATGCGTGTCGTTGACCATCAGGAACGCCAGCGCCTGCGCGTCCGCGCAGGCCCGTGCGCGCTTTTCCAGTTGGAGCAGCGCGGCCAGCAGATTTTCTCGTGTAGCAATGTCCGTCACGGCGTTCCCGCGGCGGGCAGGTCGACGCGCACGCTGCCGCTCATGCCGGGCAGCAGTTCGGCGGCCGTGTTCTGCGCGTCGGCGAGGCGGCCAATGATCTTGACCGACTGGCTGACCGGGTCCACGGCGCCCGCGATGTGCGAGACCGACGCCTCGTACGTGCGTCCCGTCTCGTCGACGGTGACGCGCAGCGGCGAACCGGGCTTGAGCCACGCCAGCCAGCGCGAAGGCACGATCGCTTCCAGTTCGAAGGCGGAGTCGTCGTAGATGCTGACGAGCTTCTCGCCTTCGGCCACGCTTTCCGATGCACGCGCATAGGTTTCGCCGACCCGGCCCGCGAACGGGGCGGCAATGACGCAGCGATCCACGAGTACCCTTTCGGCGTTGCTTTCGGCACGGGCGACGGCGACCGCCGCGCGCGCCTGTTCGACGTCGGATCGGCTGATGGAGCGCAGCGCTTCCAGCTGCTCGGCGACCGCCTGCTTCTTGCGCGCGGCAGATTCGGCCAGCACGGCGCGTTCCAGCCGGGCGCGGTTCAGCGCGCAGTCATAGGCGACAAGCACGTCGCCCTTCTTGAAGCGGTCGCCTTCCCGAAACGGCAGCGCGTCGATCTTGCCGGACAGGCTGCTGGAAATCACCGCGCGCCGCGCGGCCACGAGTTGGGCGCGGGCCGTGTCGGCGGCGGCCGGGGCGGGCATGGGGACGAGCGGCGGCGTCTGGGCATGGACGGCCGCGGACGCGGCAACGCCCGCTGCCAGCAGCAGGCGCGCGCCATGCCGCGATACGGAGGCTTGCAAAATCGGCATGTCAGCGCGCTTTCACCGATTGGTTGTCCGCGCTGCCGGCGCTGGCGACGGAACCGACGCTGCTCCACAGATTGCCGGAGACGGTGCGCAGTGCGGGCGGCGCGGCGGGTTCGGTCACGGACGCAACGGGGTCGATCACGGGTGTCGCGATGGCCTGTCCGTTCGTGTCGATGGCTTGCGGCGCCACGGCCAGACGCGGAATGTCGACGTGACCGCGTTCGATCTGCTGGTTGGTCTCGGCGATGTCGCGCGCCAGGCTGGTCAGGCTTTCATCGGAGATGCGTTCGGGCAGGGGATCGATCCCGGCGGCCTGGTAGATCGTGTTCTGCGCGTTGACGAGTTCGGCATAGCTCAGGTCGCGGGCACGCGTGGCGAGCAGGGTCTCGACCTTTGCGCGCACCACTTCCAGATGCGTCTCGGCGCTGCTGCGCGCGGCGTTCTCGGTCTGCACCTGAATCGCGTCCTGCAAACGGCTCAGTTCATCGGCGCGGCGGAAGGCGGTCTCGGCCCGCTGGCGTTCCAGCCAGGCGATGTGGACCTGGCTCAGCACGGTCATGCGCAAAGCCTGGCGGCGCAGTTCGGCCACCTGTTCGCGCGACTCGCCGGCGCGGGTGATCGACGACCACGACAGCACGCTGAGCAGGTTCCAGCTCACCTGCATGCCGGCGTCCGCCCAGCTGTTGTTGACCAGATACTTGTTGCTGTCGTAGTTCAGGCCGCCAAAGAGCGACGCGTTGGGCAAGAGGCGCAGCAGCGACATGCGCGTTTCCAGCACGGCGTTGCGCGCGAGGTAGCTTTCTTCGCGCAGTTCGGGGCGGCGGACCATCGCCAGGGCTTCGAGGTCCTGCAGTTCGTAAGCGAGCACGGGCGGCGCCATGGTGGCGGCGTCCGGCGTGGCCAGCTGGAAGTCCGCGCTGGGCGGCAGGTTCATCAGCGTGGCGAGGCGCGCCTTAGCCTGCGCCAGTTCGTTGTCCAGCGCCTCGGTCTGGCGCACCATGTTCAGCAGATCGCGCTGGTAGCGCAGCGCCAGGATGGGCGCGACCAGACGCTTTTGCTCCGTCTGGCGCGCGTATTCCAGCGTCTGGCGCGCTTCGGCCAGTGTCGAGGACACGCGGTCCTTCAGGCGTTCCGCGGTCACGGCGTTCCAGTACGCCGTGCGCGTCTGCCGGATGATGTCGGCCACGACGCGGCGGCGGCGCTCTTCGGCCGCCAGCGCCTTGTTGCCTTGCGCCTTGGCGCCGAAGTAGCTCAGGCCGAAGTCCAGCACGTTCCACGTCAGTTGCAGATCGGCCGTGTGCGTGTCGCGTTCCTGGCTGGTGGACGGCACCAGCGATTGCGTGCCGGTGGCCAGCGACTCGCTGGACGAACCGTAATCGTTGTTGCGGGCGCGCATGCCGGCGCGGGCGGTCAGCTTGGGCAGCATGCCCTGCTTTTGCACGTCGGTCAGGTCGTCTTCCAGCGCACGCTCCATCAGGGCCAGGCGCTGCTGCAGGTTGTATTTGACGGCGCGGGCGATTGCCTCGTCCAGCGTAATCGGGCCCGTCACCGGTTCCTGCTGCGCGAACATGGCGCCGCGGTCGGCCTGGTCGAGTTGCAGCAGGTCCTGCGTGCTCAGCTTCTCGGGCGGCGTGACGGCGCAACCGGCGAGAACGGCCGTGGCGAGCACGGTCAGGGCGAAGCGGCGGGCGCGATGTGTCATGGGCGTGGCGGAATCAAAGGTAGGAGTCATGTCTGGAATCAGCTTGCTGCATTGATGGTGATGGCCTGCCGGGCGCCGGCGGCCGTGTCGGAGGCGCCGCCCGCGGCGCCGTCGTCCAGGGAAGCGAGAAACTGCCGCGCCGCTTCCAGCACGTCGTGCGCGGCGCTGTGGCGAAGCTGCTGGGTCAGCGCGGGCTTGTCGGCGGCGAGGGTGTCGTCATGGGTGTCGTCACGTTTGGCGACGGCATCGCTGCCGTGCCAGGCGCCCACGCGCTCGGCGGAGACGGTGACGGGAATGGCGCGGGTTTCACCATTGGCCGCGCGCACCACCAGTTGCAGCGATAGCGTCTGGGCGTCGGCAAGTCCCGGCGCCACGATGAGGCCGCGCGCCGCATCGAGCCGCACGCCCGGCGGCAGATCGGAGCCGTCCGCCATGCGCAACGCCAGCGAGGCGATGGGACCGCTGCTGCGGATCAGGCCGTGCGGCAAGGCGTAGGTCTGCCGGTTGCCCGCCACGTCGGCGCGCCAGAGGCCCGTAATCGCGGCGCTGGCGAACGAGAGCCCGGGCGAGTCGGGGCTGGCCAGGACCACGAGCGGCGAACGGACCCCGCCGCCCGCATCCATCGTGAACGGGCGTGCCGCGTCGGCGTCACGGCGTTCCAGCGAGTCGGCCAGCAGTTCGTCGAGCAGCGCCGTCGATGTCCATTGCGGCGGCGTCGACAGGCCGTCGCGGATGGGAACGCTGAACGCATCGACCGATGGTGCGGGAATACCGCCGAGCGCCTGGCGCAGCGATCGGAACGCGTCGTCCCGCGTGTCGTCGGCAGTCGTGCCGGAGGCAAACACCGGGTCGCGCTGCCACGCGCTCAGATCCGGCGGCGGCACGTCGGCGGGGTTGCCGGGATTCGGGTTGGCGTTGGGGTCGGGCTGCGTGCCCGGATCCGTGCCGGGATTGGACCCAGGATCCGTGCCAGGATTCGTGCCCGGGTTCGGCTCGGGCTGCGCGGTGGCGACCGTCAGCGTGATGATGCGCGAGACGCTGGCGCCCGACGTGTCGGTGGCGCTCACGACCACGGCAACGCTGCCTTCGGCTGTCGCAGTCCCTCGGATGGTCAGGGTCGCCGGATCGAAGGTCAGTCCTTCCGGCAGGCCGTCAATCCGCCACGTGAGCGCATCGCCGTCGGCGTCGGTGAAGAGCCCGGCGGGGAACGTGTATGCGTAGGGCTCGCCCACCTGGACGACACCCGGTGTCAGCGCGATCCCGCTGTCGACGGGCGCGGTGTTCGGCGGCTCGACGGCTTCGAAGATCACGTCGCGCGACACGGATGCGCCTTCGGGATCCGTCACGGTGATGACGATCGTGTATTGCCCCGTCGCGGCAAGCACGCCGGAGATCGTGCGGGTGGCCGGATCGAAGGTCAGCCCCGCAGGCAGGCCGCTGACGCTCCACGTCAGCTTGCCGCCTTCCGGATCACTGAAAAGCGTTTCCGGCAAGGTCACCGTGTAATTGCGTCCGGCCAGCGCGGTCTCGGGCGTGTACGGGTCGGCGCCCGCGACCGGCGCCTGGTTGGGCAGGCGGACGGTCACGTCCACGTCATAGCCCGCGCTGACGATGTCGCCGTCGTTGAGCGTGATCGTGACGCTGCGCGTGCCAGGCGTGCCGCCGGTGCTGGCGTAGGTCACGCGGTGCAGCAGCGCATTGGCCTGCGCGCGGTCGACGGCGCCGGTGAAGCGCAGCGTCGCGTTGTCGCCGGTCTGCGTCAGCGTGGCGATGGGCTGGCCGTTGAACGAGATGACGTCCCCGGCGAGCGTGTAGCCGTCGCCGGCCAGGAAGCCGAAGCGGTCGCCGGCTTGTCCGCCGAGGGTGACGCTGGCGCCTTGATAGTTGTTCGCCGCATCCAGTTCGGCGTCCGAGAGCGCAAGCGTCGGCGCGACCGGCACGCCATCGCCGTCGATGATGTAGACGGGCTGCGGGGCCGGCGGGGCGTTCAGGACGTCCAGTTCGTCGCCCACCACGATCACGCCGCCATCGGCCGACACCGCAATCTGACCGGCCCCGGCCAGCCCGCTCTGCGAGCTGATCAGATTGAGCGTTGCCGTGGCGTAGTAGTTGAGCGTGCCGTCGGCCAGGGTCACGAACAGCGCCTTGCCATCCGCGGACAGTGCGATGCTCTCCACCGTCTGGCTGCCGGTGAGCGTGCCTAGATGCGTCAGCGCGCCGGTCGCCGCGTTCAGGCGGAAGGCATCGATGGCCTGGGGGTTCTCGTGCACTTCATACCCGCCGGTCCAGCCGTTGAACGAGGACGTGCGGCTGTTGGACACGAAGATCGTGCTGCCGTCGGCGCTGACGGCGATGTGCTGCAGGTTGGAGAACGAGACGGTCTGGCCGGCCGCGTCCGTGCCGCCGCCCTGGATGTGCGTCAGGACCGACAAGGCACCGCTGCCGTCGCGGCGATAGACGATAAGCGTCGAACTCGAGCTGGTGTTGGTCACCACGAAGAGCAGGTCGCCGCGCACCGCGATGTCGGTGGGCTGCCACAGGAACGGCTCCGCGTTCATATCGCCGCTGATGGCGCCGATATATGTGAGCGCGCCGCTCTGCGCGTCGCGGTTGAAGTAGGCGATCCCGTAGCTGTTGATCAGGTACAGGTTTTTGCCGTCTTCGGACAACGCAATGCCCTTCATGTCGTTCAGGCTGCCGCCATCCAGTTCGTAATTGCTGGTGATGGTGGCCTGGTGGGTCAGCGCGCCGTCGGCGCTCACGCCGAACACGCCAATGGCGTTGCCGTCCGCGCGCAGGGCGTACAGGCTCTTGCCGTCGGCCGAGCTCACCAACTCTTTGATGCCCGCAAGATTGCCGACGCCGGCGAACGTGCGCACGTAAGTCAGCGAGCCGGTGTCGCCGTCGCGGCTGAAAACCGCGATGGCGCCCTTGCCGTCGGCCACGTAGACGCGCGCGCCATCGTCGGACACGACGCTGGCGGTGGGCTTTTCCAGACCGGGAATCGTCGTCAGATCCTGCACGTGCGTCAGGTCGCCCAGCGACAGCACCGGATCGGCATCGACGACCGGCGCATCGTTGATGGCCGTGATGTTGATGGAGAAGTCCATTGCCGTCGACGCGAGGCCGCGCTGGTCGGCCAGCGTCACGCTGATGGCCACGCTGTCTACGGGCGCATGGCTGCTGTTGGCGTAGGTGATCTGGCGCAACGTGTTCTGCACGTCGGCCTTGGTGGGAATGGAACCGGCCTCGTCGCTGAAGCGGATCGTCAGCACGCCGTCGGCGTGCGACACCGCGCCGATCGCCACGCCGTCCTTTTTCAGGACGCCGTTTTCCAGCGTCAGGCCGTTGCCGGGCTCAAAGCCCAGCGCGTCTGTGGCGCTCTTGCCCGCGCCCAGCGTGATCGTCAAGACAGCGCCGTCGTAGTTGCCCGCGCCGCCGTTGAAGGCGTCCATCTGCGCATCGGCAATCACGCTATCGGGCGCGATCAGGACGGCATCGGCGCGTTCGGTGTAGGACACGTCGTCGCCGCCGGTGACGGTGGGCGGCGTGTTGGGGCTGGTCGGGCCGGCCAAAGTGACCGTTGCGGCGTCATCCGCATCCGTCGAGCCATTGACGGTGTCCCATTCCTGCACGGTCAGGCTGATCGTGCGCGTGCCGCTCAGCGGGCTGGCGGCGTTGGCGTAGGTGAGGCTGTCGATGACCTGCGCGGCGCGTTCGCCCGACGAGTTCAGGTAAAGGGTCACGGTGGTGACGCCGTCGGCGATGGTCACCATGTACTGCAGGCCGGAGGCCGTGGTCTGCGGGCCGTTGGAATCCCTGTCCAGACGGATCTTGCCGCCGTCCACGCCCAGGATGTCCTGCGCGTTGGCCGGGCTGATCGTGACGATGACGCGGGCCACCTCCTGGCCGGATTCCACCGTGTCGACCGTGGTGCCTTCGAACAGCTTGACCGGTTCGCCTTCGGCCGGGAACGTGGGGTTCCGCGGCGTGGTGTCGATGATCGGCGCATTGTTGACGCCTTCCAGCTCGATCTCGGTCTGGAGTTCATCCTGATGGCCGTCGCCATCGTGCAGCGTGGTGCGCAGCACGATGGTCGCGCCGTCGCGGGTGGGATCGTTGCTGGCATTGCTGTAGGCGATGCGGCGCAGCACGTTCTGCGCATCGGCCTTACTGATGGCGCCCGTGAACGTCAGCGTCAGCACGCCGTTCGTCTGCGAGAATGTCGCGATGGCGACGTCGTTCAACAGAATCTGGCCACTGGGGGTGTCAAGGCGCAGGTTGTCGCCGTCGATAAAGCCGAAGCGGTCGTCGGCGTGCGCGCCGTCGGCGCGTTCAACCGAGATGCTGGCGCCCTTGTAGTCGCCCTGTCCGTTGTTCAGCGCATCGAGCTGCGGATCGGACAGCGTGGCCGACGGCAGGATGGCCACAGGCGCTGTCCCTTCCGTGTAGTGCGCGGCGGCGGGCTTCAGGTCCAGCACCAGCACGCCGTCGTCGAACGAGAATTGGCCCGTCAGATAGAGCTTCGTGCCGTCTTCGCTAATCGTTGCGCTGCGGATCTCGCCGAAGCTCACGCCGTCGCCAAACGGGTCGCCATAGCCCGAGATCTCGCCGACGCGCACGGGCACACCGTCCGCGCCGCGGCTGTACACGCCGATCCGGTCGCTGGCGATCACGAACACGGCGGAGCCGTCCGGCGACACGACGATCTGCTTGACGTCTCCGGCCGGAAGCGTCGCGGCCAGCGCGGTGAGCCGGCCATCTGCGTCCACAGCAAGCGTATGCAGGCGATGCTGGTTGTCGTCGAAGTCGACCACGTAAAGCGTTTTGCCATCCGGCGAAACCGCCAGCGTCTGCGTGAAGTAGAACTGGTCCGCCGCGGCGGGGTCCTTGCCCTGAGCGGCCATGACGAACGCCGGGACGCCGCTGGGGTCCAGCGAGAAGACGCTCGCCAGCGTGCTGCCGCCGGACGTGCCCACGAAAAGGAAGCGGCCGTCGGCCGACAGCGTCAACGCATTGGCGCCGTCCAGTTGCAGGCCGGTGTCGCCCGCGTCGGTATAGGTATGGATCAGCGCGAGCGCGGCGCCGTCCTGCCGGAAGACCAGCAGGTTGTCGCCCGCCGTCGCGTAGACGAGGCCGCCGGTGGCGAGCACGTCGCGGATCATGCCGTATTCCGTGACGATGTCGGCACCAAAGGTGCCCTGCGCGGTAAGCATTCCCGTCGCCGCATCGCGAATGAAGAGCACGACACCCTGGTTGGCGACAACGTAAAGCGATTTGCCGTCGGCCGACACGCGCAGATCCGCGGCGCCGGCCAGCGCGCCGACTTCACCGTTGCCGATGGCCTGCGCGATGCGCAGCGTGCCGTCCGCGCTGCGCTCAAGCACGTACAGCGTGTTGACCTCCAGGTCGGCCTGCGCGTCCATGTTCCACTCGGTGGAGGTGCGCAGCAGGTAGAACTTGCCGTCCACCTCGAAAACATCGAGCACGCCTTCCAGCGCACTGGACGGCGCGCCGTCGGCAAGTTGGCTGATCAGTTCATTCGAGCCTACCGAATCGATGGGCGTGGTCAGCACCGGCGCTTCGAACTGCACGTTCACTTTGGCGACGACGTCCGGTTCGGCGGTGTCCTTGCCGCCGTTGTCTGTGCCGCCGCTGTCGCGCACGGCGGTCAGCGAAATGCTGCGCTCGCCCGTCGTCGGGGCGGCAGCATCGTTCGCGTAGGCAATGCCGTCCACCAGCGCCGCCGCCTGATCGCCCGTCATGCCGGCGGCGGGCGTGATCGTGATGGTGGCCACGCCGTTGGCCATGGTGACCGTGTAGGCGTGGCCCGATGAGGTCGTGCCGTTGCCCGCGACCAGCGCGATGGGGGTGCCGTCCACGGTCAGCGTTTCGCTGGCGCCGTTGGCCACGGGCGATACGGTGAGGGTCAGGCCGGCGATCGTCTGGCCATTCTCGACGGTCGAGATCGTGGTGCCGTCGAAGAGGCCAACGGCGGATTCACCGGGGCTGTATTTGACGTCGGCCGGCGTGGAGACAACAACCGGCGCGTCGTTCACCTGCGCGACCGTCAGCGCCAGCGCGACGCTGTCGACACCGCTCGCGTACTGGTCGCGCACCTGCACCTTCAGGCGGATGGCGGCGCCGGGGTCCTTGCTGTCGTGCGTGTAGGTCACCTGCTGCAGCACGGCGTTGGCGGTGGCGGTGCTGACCTGGCCGGTGAAGGCGATGGTGAGGATGCCTCCGGCGCTGGTGAAATCGGCGATCTTGTCGCCGTTCAAGCGGATTTCGGTGCCGGCCAGCGTGAGGCCATTGGCGTTGTCGAAGCCGAAGCGGTCGTTGGTGTTCGTGCCGCCGTCGCGCCCGATCGTGATGGTGGCGCCGTTGTAGTCGCCCGCGCCAGAGGCCAGCGCGTCGTAGTCTGCATCCCCGAACGTCAGCCCGGCCGCCGGTTTGACCGTCTGGCCTTCCGCATAGGCGCCCGTGAGCGCCTTCTCTATGTCGATGTGCCCCAGCCCGGCGGCGTTGTAGAAGCCGCCGACATACATCGACGATCCGTCCGGGGAAATGCCAAAGCGGAAGGCGCGATAGTTGCCCGAGGCGCCCTCATGGGCGATGGTCGTGACCAGGGTGGGTGAGCCGTCGGCGCCGATGCGGTAGACGTTCAGGGCGCCGGTCAAGCCGCCGGCATAGAGGGTCTTGCCGTCCGCCGACAGTTCCAGACCCCACATCTGGGCGCCCACGGACGAAACCTTCGTGACCGTCTTCGCGATCGGGTCGAAGCGCAGCGTCAGGATGCCATTGCTTCCCGCCGACACGTAGATGGTGTCCCCCGACACCGCGATGCTGCGCGCGAAGGTGCCGACGTCACCCGAATGCGTCGCGAGTTGCGTGAGGCTGCCGTCGGGATCGGCGGCGTATATGGTCAGGGTATTGGCGCCAGCGACGAACACGCGGCCCTGCGCGTCGACCTCGATGGCGGACGCGGTGCTGAAGGGTTGATTCTCGTACGTGCCAGAGGCCGTCAGTTCGCCGTTGGCGCCGATGCCGTAGGCGTACAGGGTGTTGCCGGCGATGCCGTACAGGCGGCCGTCCTGTGACGCGACAAGCTGCTTGACCTGCGTGCTGCCAAGCTCGGCGCTGTGGCCGCTGGCCGTGAGCGTGCCGTCCGTGTTGACGTTGAAGCCGGTCAGGAAATAGTTGCCGCCGTCGGCCTTCTGGCCGACGAGGTACACGTGTTTGCCGTCGGCCGAGTACACGGCCGACGCCGCGCTGAGCAGGCCCTGGATCTCGATGCCGTTGGCATCGTTGCCGTCGTTCACGGCGCCCTGCACAAAGCGCTGCACCAGCGTCAGTTCACCGGTGTTCGGATTGCGCGTGAAGACGCTGAGCGTGCTGTTGCCCGCGGGGGAGACCTGATGGTTGTTCGTCCCGTTGCCCAGCACGATGACGGTGTAGCCGTCGTCCGACACCTGAACGCTGTAGACGTACTGGTCATAGCCGTTGATCCGGCCATCCGAGGTGTAGCTCAGATCGCTGCCGTCGATGTCGAACGCGGGCGCGCTGTTGGCGGCTTCGGCGGCCGAGACGACGCGCAGCGTCATCTTGTGGTCCGCGGTCAGGCCTGCCTTGTCCGTCACGCGCACGGTCAAGATGTAATCGCCTTGCGTGGTGGGCGTGCCGCTCAGCGTGCGCGTGGCCGCGTTGAACACGAGGCCTGCCGGCAGCGCTTCGACGATGCTCCAGGTGAGGGTGTCGCCGTAACGGCTGTCCGGATCGGTGAACATGTCCGCACGCAGGGTGGCGGTAAAGCCGCCCTCTCCCGCGGTGACCTGCCCGAACGACGCCGGTGCGCTGCTGCTGACGACGGGCTCGCGATTGGGGGTCTGAACGACATCCAGGTTCAGATCCAGGGTCACGCTGGCGCCGTACGCATCGGTGACGGTGATGCGGATGGGATAGGCGCCGGCGACAAGTGCGGTGCCGGACAGGGTGCGGGTCTCGGGGTCGAAGCTGATGCCGGCGGGCAACCCGGTGACGCGCCAGGTCAACCGGTCGCCGTCCGCGTCGTTGAAGAGGTTCTCCGGCAGGACGAGCTGGTAGTCCTTCTCCGTGGTGACGGTCTCCGGCGTGTAGCCGTTGGCAACCCCGGCATCGATCTGTGGTCCCGTGTTGCTTCGGAAGCTGATGGAGAGGGCTTCGCTGTTCAACGCGCCGTCGTTGGCCTGCACCGTCAGCGTGATGAACGTGCCGGCCGCGACGGCCGAATTGCCGTAGCTCACCTGTTGCAGCACCTGGTTCGCCACGGCGGTCGTGGCGTCGCCGGTGAAGCGCAGCGTCAGGGAGTCGCCATCGATGGTGTACGTGGCGATCTGGACGCCGCCGCGCAGGATGACGCCGTTGGTCATCGACAGCCCGTTGCTGCTCTCAAACCCGAACGCGCCGCCCGGCAGGGACGCCTTGATGGTCACGCTGGCGCCGTTGTAGTTGCCGGCGCCGCCGTCCAGCAGATCGTAATTGCGGTCGGACAGGCTGACGCGGTCGCCGAGAACGGTGTCCTGGCCCAGCGTCAGCGATTGCAGTGTCGTGTAGCGGGTCAGGCCATTGCCCGCCACCACCAGCGACATGCCGTCCTTGGACAGCGAGATGTCTGCGCCATTGGTCTTGCCTGCGGCGCTGCCCAGCAGCGTCAAGCCGCCGTCGCCGGACACGGCGTAGACACTGACGGTGCCGGCGGTGGTGGCGGCATACAGCAGCGTGCCGTCCGCGTTCAGCGTCAGGCTGCCGATGTTGTCGCTGGCCACCGTGCCCGCGCGCGTCAGCAGATTGTCGGCGCCAAGCCGGAAGACCGAGATGTTCCTGGCGCCCGGTTCGCCCACGAACAGCAGCTTGCCGTCGGCGGACATGCTGATCGCGTAGTCGACGGCGTCCTGGCCGGTCTTGTCCAGCAGGAGGCTGTCGACAAGATTCAGCACGCCATCCGCGTCACGTTGATAGATCTTGAGCGTGTGATTGGCGTTGATGCCCGCGCCGCTGTGAATGACCGTGACATAGCCGCCGGCCGTGGCAAGACTGGCGTTGCGCACGGCGTCCAGACGCTGGATCTGCGTGAGCGCGCCGGTGTCGGTGTCGCGGCTGTAGACGTGCGCCTCGCGGCCAAAGTTGTTCGACGCGTCCACGTAGAGCTGCGTGCCGTCTTCGGAGAGCGCCAATCCGCCGGTGGACCCGCCGCCCACCGATCGCGTGGCCGCATGGCTCAACGTGCCGGTCGCATCGACGCTGAACTGGATCAGATTGCCGTTGCTGGAGATCGTGTAGACCGACTTGCCGTCGCCGCTGACCACCAGATGATTGACCGTGCCCAGATCGGCCACCGTCAGGTCCTGCGTCTTGCTGAGCAGGCCCGAGGCCGCGTCCACGGTAAAGATGGACAGCGTGTTGTTGCTGCCCGCCGCGTAGACGAACCTGCCGTCGGCCGAATAGGCGACCTCGGTGGCGCCGGCCAGGCTGCCGGCGCCAAAGTGATCCGCTTCCTGCAGCAGGTCGCCCTTCACCTCGGGCGCCACGTTGATGCGGCTGTCGATGTCGATAGTCGCCGTGATGGCGGACAGGTCGGTCGTCTGGCCGCCCGCGTCGGACAGGCTCTTGAGCGAGACCGACACCTTGCCGCCGTCCACCGACTTGTCCAGGATCTGGTACGACATGCTGTCGATCAGCGCCGCGACGCTGGCAGGAGCCGGGTTGAACGCATCCAGTTGCAGAGTGATCGTGGTGGTGTTGCCGCTGACGGCGACCGTGTAGAAGTAGCCGTCGTAATCGGCGCGCGTCGTGCCGCTGCCGCCTTCGAGCGCGATGGTCTTGCCGTCGATCACCAGCGCCTGGTTCGCGCCGCTGCGATCCACCGTAACGACCAGTTGCGTCAATTCGTCCGTGCCGCTCGTCTGCGCGTGCACGTCGACGCCGCTGAACAGATCGACCGGCGCAAAGGTATCGCTGGTGTCGGTGACGACAACGGTCGCTTCGGTCGGCGTCGCGTCCACGCCGGGCGCCGTCTCGGTCGGCGGCACGGCCTGCGCGGCCACATCCACCGCCGTCGTCACGGCGGCGGCATCAAGCAGGAAGCGGGGTTCCAGGGCCAATGCCTGGCGGCGGAGCGTGGGGATTCGGCGGGAAGTCATGGAAGTCCTGGAACAAATGTGGTGATGCGGGGGTTGGCTTATTCGACGAGCGTGGTCAGCGCCGCGAGCTGGCGCAGTTCGTCGACGATGTCGTCGAGCCGGCTCTGGATGCGGCCTTCGGAGACCACGAAGTCCTTGCCGGACAGGTAGATCTGGTCCGATCCCTTTTCCGCGCAGACGGCCAGGCCGGGGCCGGCAATGCGGCGGAAGTTGGATGCGCTGCGGATCTGGCCGTCTTCGTCCGTTTCCTCGTCGCTGCCGGTGACGATCAGGTAGAACTTCAGATCGCGGGCGCGAAAGCTGCTGCACAGGCGGGCGAAGCGTTCGGTCACCACGTTGTCGTCGCCGCCGCCGTTGTCCGAGTCGCCATCGATCTTCTGGCCGACGTAGGCGTTGTAGGAATCGGTGTCGAACCAGCGCTGGCCCGTGGAGTTGGCCAGGAACACGATGGCCTTGACGCGATCGCCCGTGCCGTCGTCGAAGTCGCGGGGCAGATCGTCCTCCAGGCCCCAGCCGGACCCGCCCCGAAAGGCCGGCGCCAGCGCCATGGCGGCCCAGCCCATGGCGATGGCATGGTTGGTGTTGAAGCGCGTGCTCATTTCGTCGAGCCGTTCGCCGATCTTGCCCAGGTCGTTGGTCAGTGGCAGCAGCGCCGCGTGGGGGCAGCCGCGGTCGGCGACCATCCAGCGCGTGTCGTTCACGCCGTTGGCCTGGCCGAAGAACGGATTGGGGCCGATCCAGCGGATGGGCGGGGCGCCGGGGCTGCCGTTGTCGGGCAGATCGTGGCGGTAGTACACGCCAAACTGCCCGGCGGGCGGTTCGGTCCAGAAATAGTTGTCGCCGCGGTTCAGGCCGCGGTACATGCACAGCAGGTTGGCGCGCCGGTCGGGAATGCGGCGATCGGCCAGGCCCGCGTAACCGGAGCGGAACAGCGAGGTGAGTTCGACGGGGTTGAGCGCGCCCGGCTTGCCCCACAGGCGGATGCGGTTGGACTGCGCCGGATCGTAGACGCTGACCGCCTGGCTGTAGGGCACTAACGCGAGCCAGGCGCTGTCGGCGTCTTCCAGCAGGCGCGAGGCGAACGACTTGCCCAGCCGGCGCAGCGCGGCCAGATTGTTGGCGTCTTCGCCCAGCGAGTTGGGCAGCGCCAGCGCCACTTCCAGCGAGCGCTGGCGCGAGACGGCGGCCGACGCGACGGTGACGGCCTGGTCTGGCGTCTGCGAGAGGATGCTCGAGGCTTCGAACGTCGCCGTGACGCGCGTGCCGGGCATGTCGTTCTTCGTGATGGTCTCGGCCCGGACGGACAACGCGCGGCCCAGTTGTGCGCGATCCATGCCCAGGTTGACCGCCACGTAGCGTTCGGCGATGTCCTGGATGTCGGCGTCGCGGGACTTGGCGTAGGCCGCGGCGGATGCCAGCGCCGCGGCGTCGGTGGCGCGCTTGAGCTGTGCGGCGTCGGCGGTCATGCGCGTGCCGTCCGAGGCATAGGCGGCCAGGGCGGCGACGGCGCCGATCAACAGCAGCAGGAATACGGCGGACGCGCCGCGTTGGCGGGCCAGCGAGAGGACGCGGTCGGGACATTGCTTCATGGTTGGGCGTAGGCCAGGCCGGAAGCGACGCTTTCCGCGCGCAGCGTTTCATCCAGCGTGATGGTTCGGGAGGTGGCGCGGAACACGGCGGCCGTTTGCAGCAGGTCGGGCAGCGGCATGCCGGCCCAGATGGAGATGTCGGCGGTGTCGCGGCAGGCCTTCACCACGATCATCGACAGGGTGCTGTTGTCCACGTTGCTTTCGCCGGTGTCGGGGCGGTCTTGCGGCAGGACGCCGGTGTATTGACCGCCGGAGGCCGGCGCGTCGCACAGGTCGCCTGCGCCGCCGCGCTGCAGCGCCCAGGCGATGCGGCCGGACTCGAGCACGTTCAGGATGATGAGCTGCTGCATCTCTTCGTGGCCCTGCATGGCAAGCTGCGCCAGCATGTCGACGCCGGCGGCGGTCAGGGAAGGTTGCGCCGCGATGTTCAGCGCCATGGCGCCCGCGGCGTTCTCCACGCGGATGCGTTCGCTGTGGATGCGCTGCATGTCGGCGCCGATCATGCCGACGCCCAGGAGGATGGGCAGCGCAAGCGCCGCTTCCACGGCCAGCGCGCCGCGCTGGCGCCGGCGCGGCGTCGCGGCGTCGCGGGGTGGACGCGGGGCGGCGGTCACGGCTGGGATTCCTGGTTGCGTTGCGGCAGGTACGCCAGCACCTGCTGATAGCGATAGCGGAAGGCGCCGCTGTCCACGCCCAGGAGACGCGGCAGGGGCGTGATGAAGTCCTTGCGCACGTCGACCTCGATGCGCCACGCGGGCACGTTGGTCAAGGCCGCCGCCTGGGTCTCGTCCGCGCCACCGCCGCCGCCCATCGCGTCCAGCGAAGCAAAGCGCTCGACTTCGACGGTGGCGATGTTCTCGTCGTCCAGGTAGTTGTGCGAGGCCGCCACCATGCGCGAGCGCACCAGCGACTCGATGGCGCCGCCGTCCTGCATGCCCGCCGCGCCGTCCTGGCGGAACTGCTGCACGGCGCGTTCCAGCGCGCTGGCGCCCATGTTGATGGTCAGTCCGATGTTGGCCAGCTCCATGAACATCATCGCCGCGGCGATGACGACGGGCAGGACGTACGCGGCTTCGACGGACAGCGAGCCGCGTTGGCTGCGCAGGGACCGGCGCGCGCCGCACGCGTGATCAGCCATTGCCGTTTGCCTCCTTTTCGCGCAGCAGCAGCACGTGGCGGCTGGCGGCCATCAATTCGCTGCCCACGGCGGCCCCGTCGCGGATGCGCTGGCGGCGCTGCGCGAAGTCGGCCAGCGCCTGCGGCACGAGCGCGGGCGCCATGATGCCTTCGAGCGTCTTGCGCGCCGCGGCGTCGTCGCCCTGCAGCACCTGCGCGAAGGCCAGGTTCAGCTTGAGTGTCGGCAGCTGGACCGCGTCGGCCTGCGACAACAGGCGGATGGCTTCCTGCGCATCGCCGCTGGCCAGGTGCGACAGCGCCAGGTTGTTCAGGACACGGAAGTCCGAGGGATCCAGTTCCCACGCCTGCGCCAGCAGCTTGCGGGCCTGCGCGTGGTCGCCGCTGGCGTCCAGCAGCACGCCCTTGGCGTTCAATGCGGCGACGTTGTTGGCGTCGGCCGCGAGTGTGCAATCGAAGTCCTGCAGGGCGGCGTCGCGCTGGCCCATCGCCATGCGGGCGCGGCCCAGGCCGTTGCACAGCGTGACTGTCGCGGCGGGCGTGAGCGTCGTACCCGCTTCGTTCAGGGCGCGGCGGGCCCGGCCGAACAGGGCCAGGTTGTCGCGCGGCGATTGGGTGGGCGCGGCCACGCTGGCGTACTCCAGCAGCTCCAGCGGCTTCAGGCTGCCGCGCTGTTCAAGCTGGGCGTAGACGCCGGCCGCGCCTTCGTAGCGGCCCTGGTCGCGCAATAAGCGCGCGAGCTTCAGACCTTCGGCCGCCGCGTCGCCGTTGCTGGCGAGCGGGCGCGGCGAGGCCGTGTTGCCGCTGGACTGGGTCAACAGGTTGCGGCTGCTGGGCGCGGTGGCGGAATCGGACTTGCTGAATGTGCTGCACGCGCCCAGCAGCGCGGCCATCAGCACGACGCCGGCGGCGCGGGTCAGGCGCATTGTGGGCAGCGGGAACATCGGAAGGGTAGCGGTCATTGCATCAGGGTCCGGATAACGCGCATGAGCGCGGGCGTGGCGACGATGGCGACCACCGGCGGCAGGATGAGGGTCATGAGGGGAACGCTGAGCTGCGCGGGCAGCTTGCCGGCCTTCTCTTCCAGTTCAAGGATGAGGCGGCTGCGGCTCTCCTCGGCAATCGTGCGCAGCGCCTGCGCGAGCGGCGTGCCGTAGCGTTCGGCCTGCACCAGCGACCCCACCATGCTTTCGATGGTGGGCACGCGCGTCCGGTCGGCCAGGTGGCGCAGCGCGGCGGCGCGGTCGGGCAGCAGTTGCAGCTCGGCGCTGGTGAAGGCCAATTCATCGGCCATGGCGGGCGCGCTGAAGGCCAGTTCCCGCGACACCACTTTCAAGATGCGCGGAAACGGCAGGCCGGCCTCGGCGCAGATCACCATCAGGTCCAGCGCGTCGGGCATGCTGCGGGCCAGGGCTTCGTGACGCCGGCCGGCGCGCAGCTTGACCAGGACTTCGGGCAAGGTGGTGCCGACGAACAGCGAGATCAGGCCCACGGCCAGGCCGGTCAGGCCGAAGCGCGTCTGCGGGCTGGTCAGCAGCCACAAGGCCAGCGCGCACAGCACGACGCCGCTGCCGTACTTGGCGGCCATGAAGAGGCCGCTGGCCTCGGGGCGCCGCCAGCCGGCCTGCGCCAGCAGGCGTTCGGTGGCCAGGCGGTCCTGCTCGGTGCCGGCCAGTTTCATGCCGAAGGCGGCGATGCCTTGGGCGACGGGAGGCAGCGGCGAGCTGGAGTCCAGCGCGATGGAGGCCGTGCTTTCGCCTGCGCCTCGGCCACGGCGGCCCAGCCGCTCGTGCAAAGGATTGCGGCGCGACTCGGCGCGCAGCAGCCAGACGGCCAGCACGATGCCGGCGATGAAGGCCAGGAGCAGCAGGGGCGCCAGGGGATCGGAAAAGAGGGGCATGGCAGCTAGTCGCGGGGCAAGGTCAGCGGATCCGCTTGACCATCAGATGGGTGATGAACAGGCCCAGCCCAACGCTGGCGGCGGCGTAGATCATCACCTTGACGCCCGCCGCGTCGTTGAACATGAAGCGGAAGTCGTCCGGGGAGTTCAGGTACATGTAGAGCAGCACGCCCGGCACCAACAGGGCGACGATCTTGGCCGAGGCGCGCGCCTCGGACGTCTTGGCCTGCACCTTCATGCCCAGTTCGGCGCGCGCGCGCAGCGTGGCGGACAGGCGTTCCAGCGTGTCGCCGAGCCGGCCGCCCGACTCCTGGCTGATGATGAGAATGACGGCAAAGAAGCGGTACTCCGGCAGCGGCACGCGCTCGGCCGACGATTGCATGGCCTGCTTGAGCGGCACGCCGAGCTTGAGCCAGTTCTCGATCTCGCGCAGCTCGGGCGCCAGGGGGCCGTGCAGGTGATCGGCGGCGATGCCGAACGCGCTTTGCAGCGGCACGCCCGAGCGGCAGATGCGGGTGATGCCGTCGATCGCTTCGGGCAGGCTGCGCGCCAGCGCGGCCAGGTGCTTGGCCATGGCCTGTTGATAAAGCATCGTGCACAGCGCCGCCCACAGCAGTGGCGCGGCCAGTAGCGCCAGGAGGAACGGCGTGCCGGTCATGCGCACCAGCGCCAGCGCGCCAACCAATGCGACGACGGCCGAAATGAGGATGCGCTCACGCAGCTTGGGTAGCCAGCCCAGCGCGCGCAGCCCGTCGCGCAGGCGCGCCAGACGCTGCCCCAGCCACGGCCAGCGCGGAAAGAGGTCGTCCTGGCCCGGCAGCGCGATGGAGTCGGGCGATTGCAGCACGGCGGCCGCCAGGCCGCTCTCGCGCTGCATCTGCAGGCGCAGCGCCGCCAGGCGGGCGGCCATCGCGTCTTCGCGGCGCTGGCGCCGGCTGTTGGCGCGCACCGCGAAAAAGCCGATGAACACCAGAAGGAAAATGAGCAGGGTGAAGAGGTCGAGCATGTCCGGACTGCCTTGCCGCCGTCAGGCGAGATCCTGGTCGAACAGGTGCGACTTCTCGGTGTAGAAGTTCGGGCGCAGGCCGCTTCCGGTGTGTTCGCCCAGCACCTGCGTTGCCGTCGAGCCGGCACGCGAGCGGAAGACGTGCAGCTCCTGCGTCTGGATCACTTCTTCTTCCATGCCGCAGATTTCCATGATGGATACGACGCGCCGGGCGCCATCGCGCATGCGTTCGATCTGCACGATGAGGTCGACGGCGCTGGCGATCTGGCGGCGGATGGCGGCCAGCGGCAATTGCATGTTCGCCATCATCACCATGTTTTCCAGACGCATCAGCGCATCGCGCGGCGTGTTGGCGTGGACGGTGCACAGCGACCCGTCGTGGCCGGTGTTCATGGCTTGGAGCATGTCGAAGCACTCGCCGCCACGCACTTCGCCCAGGATGATGCGGTCCGGGCGCATGCGCAGCGCGTTCTTCATGAGGTCGCGCTGGTCGACGCGCCCGCCGCCTTCGGCGCTTTCGGGGCGGGTCTCCAGGCGGATGACGTGTTCCTGCTGAAGCTGCAGTTCGGCGGCGTCCTCGATGGTGATGATGCGTTCGAGCGGACTGATGTTCTGCGACAGCGCATTGAGCAGCGTTGTCTTGCCGGCGCCGGTGCCGCCCGACACGACGATGTTCAGCCTCGCTTCCATCGCGCGGCGCAGCAGCACGGCCATGTCCATCGACATCGCGCCGCGCGTCGCCAGCGATTCCAGCGACAGGTCGCGCCGCATGAACTTGCGGATCGAGATCGTGGTGCCGTCCAGCGCCAGCGGATGCGTGATGACGTTGACGCGGCTGCCGTCCGGCAGGCGGGCGTCGACCATCGGGTTGGCTTCGTCGATGCGGCGGCCGACGCGGGCGGCGATGCGCTGCGCGGTGTTGAAGACGTGCTCTTCGTCGATGAAGGTGATGGACGACAGCTCCAGCTTGCCGAAGCGTTCGACGAAGATCTGGTTGGCGCCGTTCACCAGGATGTCGTTGACCGTGTCGTCGGCGAGCAGCGGTTCGATAGGGCCTACGCCCACCATCTCGTCCAGCATCTGGCGTGCGATCAGTTCCTCTTCCTGGCCGGACAGCTGCAGCCGCTGCTCGTCGCAGATGCGGCGGATCAGCGCGTCGATCTGCGCCTGAAGCCGGTCGCGCGGCATGGCCGCCGCCTTGAGCGGGTCGATCAGCTCGAAGAGCTCGTTGCGGATCACGCGGCGCTGCGCGGTGCTTTCGGCGTTGGGCGCGGCGGCGGCGGGGCGCGGGGCGGGCTGCGGTGCCCGGGGGGCGGGTGCAACGGGCGCGCTGGGCATGGGTGCAGGCTGCGCGACGACCGGCGACGGGACGGCCGGGGCGGCAGCGGCGGGCGTGGCAATGGCCGGCGCGGCGGCGGCCGCTGAAGGGAAGGAGGAAGGCGCGGGCTTTCGGCGGGGCAGCATGATGTCGGTCTGTCGAGTCTTGCGGGAATCAGGCGCGTGCCGCGCGGCCGGCCGGGGCCGAGCGGTTCAGCCAGGAACGCAGCCGATGCAGCGTGCCTTGCTCGGCGGCGGGCGCGGCCGATGGCAGACCGAGAATGCGCGCGCCAAGCTGCGCGACGGCCTGGGCATAGGCGGGCGCGGCTTGCGGCGACAGCGGGCCTTTCAGGAGGCTGGCGGCCAGCGCCTGGCCGGCGTAGGGCAGATGCTGGTCGATGCGCCGGCCGACGAATTCCTCGAACTGCGCCGCGGTCAGTGCGGCGGCCTGCGTCTGGCGCGCGTCGCTGGCCACCAGGACCAGACGCTGATTGGCGCTGCCCTCGCCCAGCTCGGCCAGCAGGCGATGCGTGTTGCGCGCGCCTTGCACGGTCAGCTCGGTCAGCACGACCCGGATGTCGGCATGCGCCAGCACCTCGTCCGCGCCGCCGGGCCGGTGCGACGGCAGGTCCCACAGCGACAGCGAGAACCACTGGCACAGGGCGCCGCCGATTTCGAGCGCGCGCTCGGGGTCGAAGGGCGTTTCAGGACCGGGACGCTGCGCCAGCAGTTGCAGACGTGCGGCAGGCTGCGCCTGCTGCGGCGCGGGCACCTGGCCGGCGGCAAGCAGCGTGCGTTGCAATAGGCGCGGATCGATGTCGGGCGCGGACAGCAGGCTGGCAAGCCCCGCGTCGGCTTCCAGGCCAAGCAGCAGCGGCAGGTCGCCCTTGCGCCGGTCGAAGTCGACCATCACCGTCGGGGTCTGCCGCGAATGCGCCAGCCACAGGCCCAGCGATGCGGTCAGCGTGCTGACACCCAGGCCGCCCGCTGCGCCCACGATGGCCGCGGAACGGCCGGCGCGCGCGGCGCCGCCCTGGCCCAGCGGCGCGTCATCGTCGGCGCGTGCCAGCGTGTCGGCCAGGACGTCCAGGCGCGGCGGCTTGATGAGGTAGTCGAAGATACCGGCCTGCAGCAGCTGGCGGTACAGGTCCACATCCTGCTTGTCGCCCAGCGCAACGATGCGGCACGCGGGGCCGGTCAGGGCCGCCAGTTCCAGCAGCGCGGCGATCGGATGCGGCTCGCCGGTGATGTCGGCCAGCAGCACGGCGGGCAGCGGATTCGCGGCGCACCAGGCGGCCGCGGCGGCGGGGCCGCCCGCTTGCAGCGCGCAGGCGGGACGTTGCAGGCGGACGAGTTGCTCGCCGATGACGGCCAGGTCGGCCTGGGCGGCAAAGACGGCGGGGCCAGGAGTGGGCGCGCCGTTGCGGGTCGGTGTCGTGTTGCTCATGGCCGTCAGTTGTCGAAGTCGATGTCGATCAGGTCGCGGATTTCGCCGGTCTGGTAGCGGTCGACGGCGCCAGCGGCCGCCTTGCCGTCCGCACCTTCCAGCGCGCGCGGCCGGGACAGGTCGCGCGGGTCGCTGACCATGCGCGCCAGGTTGGCGCGGTTTGCGCAGCCCAGCGTGCCGACGCCGTAGTAGGGATGGATCGTCCAGTCGTCGGGATTGGCGACGGTGCAGCGCGTGGCCTGCACGGTCAGCGCTTCGGATTGCAGCTCCAGGTCCCAGCCCGCCTGTGCCGCCTCGGCCAGGCGTTGCGTGTCGCGGGGCATGGATTCGACGCGCGGGGCGCGCGCGCCGCTACGGGCCAGCGCCTGCGCCAGGCGTTGCGCCAGCGCTTCGCCGCGCGCGTTGAACGGTGTCAGCGTCAGCACCTGGGCGTCGATGCGGCCCTGCCGGGTCAGCAGTTCATTGGCGGCGTTCAGCGAATCGGCCGTCAGGCCGTTGCCGTCCGGCGCGGCCTGCAGCGCCAGCGCCACGGCGCGCGGGGCCACGGTGGGCGTCTTGGCGGCCTGGCCTGCGCCGAAGCGCTTGGCGCGCATGTCGTTCAACTGCGTGCCGCAGCCGGTGAGCAGCAGGGCCGCCAGCAGCGGCGCGGCGGGAAGCAGGCGGCGCAGCGCGCGGCCAGTCGGGGAGGCGGTCTTGTCGTGGTGCATGGCGTGTCTCTCGTCCGCGTTCAGTACAGGTAGCCGATGGGGGCTTGCGGCGGCAGCAGGTCGTCGATGCCGGCCAGGCCCTGGCCGGGCACCTGCAGTTCGCCGGCCGCCACGGGGTCGACCACGTTGGCGGTGACCAGGATGACCAGCTCGGTCTCGTCCTTGGCGGACACCTCGTGTTCAAACAGCCGGCCCAGCAGCGGGATGCTGCTCAGGCCCGGCACGCCGGAGACGGTCTGCGCCTGCGTCGAGCGCAGCATGCCGGCCAGCGCAAAGCTCTGGCCGCTGGCCAGTTCCACGGTGGTGTCGGCGCGGCGCACTTTCAGCGCGGGGATCGAGATGCCTTGCAACGTCACGGCGCCGTCTTCCGTCAGCTCGCTGACTTCGGGCGCGATGTGCAGGCTGATGCGATTGGCCGACAGCAGCGTCGGCGTCATGCGCAGGATCACGCCGTACGACTTGAAGTCGATCTGCACGTTGTTGTTGGTGATGATGACGATCGGCACTTCGCCGCCCGCCGCGAATGCCGCGCTTTCGCCGGACATCGCGGTCAGGTTGGGCTCTGCCAGCACTGACGCGAAACCCTCGGCCGACAGCGCCGAGATGAGGCCGCCCATGGTGAAGCGGCCGCGCGTGGTCATGCCACCGGCCGCGAAGGTCGACGTCGTGCGGCCGGGGATCAGGCTGGAGAAGTTCTTGCCCGTGACCGAATCGAACAGCGACGGGTTGATGGTGTCGGTGGCGGGCGCGAAGCCGCGCGCGCCGCTGCCGGTCATGATGCCCCACGCGCCGCTGCCGGAGTTGAGCGTGGCGGCCCAGTCAAAGCCCAGCTCGTGCGACAGCGTGCGCGACACTTCCACGACGCGCACCTGGATGTTGATCTGCGACGACAGCTCCACCTTGAGCTGGTTGATGACGCCATCGCGCGTGCTGCCCGCGCCGCGCGCCCCGCCGCCGCCTTGGGCGCCGGCGGACGTGCCGTCCAGATAGGCCTGCACCTGATCCACGATCTGGCGCGCCTCGATCGGCGTGCGCACGTTGCCGCGCACGATGATGCGGTTGTTCAGCGACGGTTCCAGCTCGATGTCCGCGCCCGGCACCGAACGCAGGATCTGTGTGCGCAGCGTGGACAGGTCGTGTTCGGCCACGACGCGGATCGCGGCAATGACGTTGTCCTGCGCATCCAGCGCGTACAGCGTCGTGGTGCCGACGGATTGGGCGAAGACGAAGATGTTGTTGGGCGACGGCACCTGGAAGCTGGCCACGCGCGGGTCGGCGACCAGCACCTTGGCTGCGTCGGACTTCAGTTTCAGCAACTGGCCTTCGCGCACATGCAGCGTGATCTCGCCGGTCGGCGCGATCTTCTTCAGACTGGCGGGCAACGCCGTCGGGGTGTTCTTGACGTCGACCGCGGGGCGCTCGCTGGGCGCGGCGGCGGGGGCCGCCAGGACGCCGGCGCCGGTCAGGCACAGCGGCGCGGCCAGGCACAGGCCGGGCAACAGGAGGGCCGCGCCGCGGCGGGGCTGCTTGGGAATCATGGCGTGAACGGAGTTGAGGGCAATGGGATGCGCGGGCGTCGCCGCGGGCAGGCGTTGGGAGCGCATGGGTTACGGGGCGGCGGGTTGCGGGGCGGATGCGTCTTGCGGCGCCGCCTTGTCGAAGGTCTGCGCTTTCTGCTGTTCGCCCTTGAACATCTGCACCACGACCGGCTGGCGCGGCGGCTTGTTGAAGATGTCCGTCGCGTCGTTGATCCGCGTCACCGCGCTGATGGCGTCATGCGGCTGTTCAACCGAATCGGCCTGCGCGCTGCGCAGCGCCAGCTGCAACAGGCCCACTTCGCGGGCGAGGGCAAGACGCTCGGAGTCGTGGGGCGTGACTTCCAGCGTCAGGCTTTCGTAGTAATTGCGAGGCGGCGCGGCTTTCTTGTCCTTATCGGCCGTGTCGGTGGGCGCACTGCTGGCGGGCGCGATGCCGGCGGGGTTGCCGTTCAGCGCCAGCACGCGCACGTTGCGCACGATGGTCTGCGACGCCAGCGTGGTGAACGAGGTATCGGGCTGGCCGGGAAGGGGGGGTTGGCTCGTGTCGCGTTCCAGATGCAGGATCACGTCGACCCGGTCGCCCGCCGACACCAGGCCGGAGTTGCTGGTGACGGCGCTGGCCGGGATCGACACGGCCCGCATGTCGGGCTTGAGCACCGAGGCGACAAAGCCATGATCGCCGCTGAACACCAGCCCGTCGCGCGTCAGCGGCTGGCCGTCCTGCAGGGCGCGGCGCGGGGTGGAGCCGGCGACGGCGCGCTCGACCTTGCGGCGTTCTTCGTCGGTGTCGGCGGTGTAGTGTTCAGCCCGGATCTCGCCGGCCGGCAGTTCGCGCCACGCCAGCGTGCGGCCCGCGACGAAGTCGCCGGGCGCGAGCGGTCCGGCCGCCGACAGCACCATGCGCACCGGCGCGCGGGGCGCCTCGACCTGCTTGACGATGGTCACGGGAGGCGGCGGCCGCATGAGCGCGCGGCCCACCAGGGCCGCTCCCGCGGCCAGCGCGATCGCCGAGGCAAGCAGGATCAATGATCGGGTCTTCATAGCAAATAGGAGTGATTTGTCTTTTCAATTGCATCGGGGGTGCGCAATGACCCCTGATGGCGCGCCGTCGGCGCATGGTCGTGCCTGGATGAAAGCTAGCTGGCGCTCCAGAGCACGAAGACCGCGCCGCAGGCAATCGCAAGCCCGTAGGGAATGCCTTGCATGGGCTCGTCGCGCAGGGCGTGCGGCGTGGGAATGACAAGGCCGGACAGCCAGACGTTGATCCGCATCAGGAACAGCGCCAGCGCACGCTCCAGCGCGCGCAGCAGCGGCAGCGCCAGGGCCATCGCGCCGCCGGCCAGTGCCGTCACGATGAGGAAGACGAAGGTGTGCTCGCCCAGCCACAGGCACAGTACGGCCATCAGCTTGGCGTCGCCGGCGCCCATCCAGCGCATGGCAAAGAGGCAATACCCCGCCACCAGCACACCCGCGCCGGCCAGGATGCCGGTCATCAGCGACGCGCGCAGCGCGGGGTTGCCCTGCGCCAGCGTCCATCCGGCATACGCGACCCATGCCAGCAGCAACGCCAGCACCAGGCGGTTGCTGATGCGGCGATAGAGCAGGTCGGACACCACCACCCACGCCAGAGCGGGCAGGAGGATGATGCTGGGCAGGGAGTACGCCACGAAACGTCCGGCGATCAGCCGCCCGAGCGGGCGTCGGTGCCGGCTTCGGTGATGTCGCTGGCGATGGCGCCGAACTTGTCGCGCAGCGCGCTGATGAACGCGCCGTCGGAGCCGAAGATCACGCCCACGGCGGCGGCCATGGCAGCGGCGAGGATGCCGTATTCAATTGCGGTCACGCCGCTTTCGTCACGAAGGAATTGTTGGATGCGGGAGGTCACGGAAAAGTCCAAAAAAGAATCGTCGTGAAGGAAAAAAACGAAGGCTTTGACAGCCGTCATTGCGCAGACGATATTAGGATTCATTTGCAGCTAGCGATCAACCTGCGAATCATTAAGACTCGTTCAGGAACTCCTGCCGGCCGCGCTTCTACAGGGCAGGCGCAGCACGGCAAGCAGGCCGCGCGCGGTGACGCGTGCGTCCGGATCGCGCGCATCCAGATCGTTGTCGGCAAGCACCAGTGACCCCCCATGCAGCGCGGCTACCGCGTGCACCAGCGCGAGGCCCAGGCCATGTCCGGAGATCGTCCGGTCGCGCGTCAGCCGGCGGAAACGCTGCACGGCCTGGCCGCGCTGGTCGGCGTCGATGCCGGGGCCTTCGTCGGCGGCGCCCAGTTCGATCCAGGCGCCGCGCCGCCGCGCCAGCAGCGTGACCACGGTGCCGGACGGCGCGTACTTGATGGCGTTGTCGGCCAGGTTCACCAGCGCCTGGAACAGCAGCGCGCGGTCGCCCAGCAGCGGCAGATCGTCCTCGATGCGGGTCTGCAGGACCAGACCGCGTTGCTCGGCCAGCACGTCGTAGTAGTCGTGCAGATCGGCCAGCAGGGCATGGATGTCCAGCTCGGCGGGTTCGTGGTGGCAGCGTCCCGTCTCGACCTCGCTGATGCGCATGACGGTGCGGAACAGGTACAGGATGCGCCGCACCTCTTCTTCGGCCAACGCCATCTCCGCTTCCGCCGCGGGGTTGTTGCGCATCGACTCGGCGGCGTTGCTCAGCCGCTGCTGCAGGCGCGTGAGCGGCGTGCGCAGCTCGTGCGCGATGTGATTGGTGGCATTGCGCACCTCTTCCATCAGGAAGTCGATACGTTCGAGCGCCTGGTTCACGTCGTGTCCCAGTTCGTCGAATTCGTCCTGGCTGCCTTGCAGCGACACGCGCGCGTTCTGGTCGCCGCGTGCAAACCGCGCCATGGTCTGGCGGATGCGCGTAACGCGGTTGGCGGCGCCGATGCTGAACAGCAGGCCCGCGCCCAGGCTGAGCAGCAGCGCGGTGAAGACGCTCAGCCCAACGACCAGCGGCACGGGATAGATGCGGTTGAGCATCGGCAGGATGTCGTACGCGATGACGTAGCGGCCGCCGTCGGGCAGCAGCGACGCATGGCCCAGCCATTCGCTAGAGCCTTCGCCCGTCGTCAGCGACGCCCGCAGCCAGCCGCGGCAGGGTTGCTGCCCGCCCCGGCACATCAGCGGCGACAGCAGTTCGCCGGCGCCGTAGAGCAGGCTGCCATCGGCAGCCTGCACGGAGATCGCGCGCTCGCGGCGCGGCACGGCGGCTTCGCGCTGGCGCAGCGCGCGCGCCAGGTCCACCGCGCTGTCGCGGCTGCTGAGCGTCTGGTGCGCGCGGATTTCGGCGGCGACCATGTCCTTCACATGCCGCACCATGACGTGCTCGAGCAGGTTCTGGCCCCAGGCGATGGAACCCAGCGTGACCAGCAGGAAAATGAACGCGAAGCACGCCGTGTACCGGAAATGGCTGGTGGTGCGCGTGGGCGGCGGCTCCGACGCGCTCTCGGGCACGCGGCCGTCGCGCCAGAATGATCGCCACGAACCGAACAGGCGGGACAGCGGTCCCTGCCTGAGCGCCCGCAAGGTCTCAGGAAAATCGAACGGCACGGTATTCATCGGATCAGCTCAGCACGTATCCCATGGCCCGCACGGTCTTGAGCAACGGCTGCGCGAAATCCTTGTCGATCTTCGAGCGCAGCTTGGAGACGTGTACGTCGATCAGGTTGGTCTGCGGATCGAACTGCAGACCCCACACCTTCTCCAGCAGCATGCCGCGCGGCACGGTCTGCCCGGCGTGTTCGGCCAGCGTGCGCAGCAGCAGGAATTCCTTGTCGGTCAGGCTGATGTCGCGGCCGGACCGCGTGACCTTGCGGCGCAGCAGGTCGATCTGCAGATCCTGCACGCACAGACGCGCAGTATTGGGCGGCGTGGCGTCGTGCCGCTGCACCAGCAGCTCCATGCGCACCATCAGTTCAAGAAAGTCGAAGGGCTTGCCGATGTGGTCCTGCGCGCCGGCGCGCAGCCCCTCGACGCGATCCGAGGCCTGGTCGACGGCTGACAGGATGATGACGGGCGGGTGCGGACGGCCTTGCAGGCGGCGCAGCACCTCGATGCCGTCGATGCCCGGCAGCATGCGGTCCAGGACGGCAATGTCGAACACCTGGCGGTCCAGGGCGATCAGCGCCTGTTCGCCCGAGTCGACGGGCACGCATTGGTGGCCGCTAGCCTGGAACTTGCTGGCCAGCCAATAGCTCACTTTGCTGTCGTCCTCGATTAACAGTATCCGCATGAATTTCCTCGCTCGCGTGTGCCTTCATTCCGCCAGCGTTTGTCGCCGAACTTCTCATGCCGCACGCATCAGAAATTCATCCCGGTAAGCCGTGAGGCTTGCGCCTTCGAGCCAGGCGCTTATGGGATCACGATTCATATCGCAACAGCAACGGGCTAAAAGTTAACAAGATTTAATCTTATTGTAAATAAGAATGATTGTTATTCTTGTAGAATTCGCTTCGTTCTGTTGATCCGATGCCCTGGCGGCTGAAGCGCGCCGTGGCTGATTCCTGCTGCCATGACCGCATTTCTGTTGCGAAGCCGCCGCTGTCTGGGCGCGGCCTTGTTGTCGCTGTCCGCCACCGCAAGTCTTGCCGCCGACGTCTACGTGTCGTTTGACGCGCAAGGCATGGCGCACTTCGCGCCCACCGCGCTGGACGACAGCTACCGGCTGCTGTTCCGCGACATGTCCGCGGGCAGCCGCGGCGCACGCCGCGCGGCCGAACCCAGTCCGGATGTCCGCAAGGCGCTGGAACAGGCCGCGCAGCGGCACGGGCTGGATTACGCCCTGCTGCATGCCGTGGCGCAGGCGGAGTCGGGCTTCAATACGCTTGCGGTGTCGCCCAAAGGCGCCGTCGGCCTGATGCAGCTGATGCCCGCCACCGGCAGCCAGTACGGCGTGCCCGGCACGGACGACGCGCTGCAGGCCAATCTTCGCAAGCTGGACCTGAACGTCGATGCCGGCAGCCGCTACCTGCGCGCCCTGCTCGACCGCTACGACGGCAATCTGGAGCTGGCGCTGGCCGCCTACAACGCAGGCGAAGGCGCCGTGCAGCGCGCCGGCAACCGGATCCCGAATTTTGAAGAGACGCGCAACTACGTCAGCCGGATCATGGCGGCGTATCAGCCGGGGGCGTCGACCACGCCGCAAGTGCAGCAGCCCCGCGCGGTGCTGGCCGACAACACCGGCATGACCCCTTCCATGTGGACGATCCAGGGCGATCAGAAAGCGGTCAGGCAGTTCGAGGCAGGCTTCATGGTGGTGCCGCCGCGCAAGCGCTAACGGTTCAGGCCGGCGGGTACGGGCGGACGGCAGCATCCGCCTCGCGCTTGCGATGCGCGAAGTTCAGCGTCACCATCAGCCCCGCCACCATAGAAAACAGATGCTTGAGCGTGTGCCCGCTGAGGAACGCAAAGGTGTCGTAGATCTGATGATCGAGCAGCTCGGCAGCCTTGGCCAGCACGTAGAACCCGATCGCCGCGCCAAAATACAGCCGTTCGCGCATGGGCGTGCCGTTGCGCCATTGCAGCAGCGGCACCAGCACCAGCGGCATGAACTGCACAAAGAGGTAAGGACGCAGATCGCCCGTCGACGTGTGATCGGTGTACCACCACCACGCCACGCTGCCCACCGCCAGCGCGGTCCACAGCACATCGACCCAGCGGCCGTCGCCCACGGTTTCGCGCCACACGGCGGACAGGATGCCGGCGCACAGCAGCGCAATGGGCAGGCGGTCCCAGATCAGGCGCGCGTTGTCCGGCACCAGGTGATACCAGCCGGACCCGAACGCGGTCAGCAAGAGCGCAAGGAAAAACACCGTGTAGCCAGGCCGGATCGCATCCAGCGCAGGGTGCCGGCGCGAGTGCAGCACCAGCGCCAGGCCATACCACCCGACCACCGCAAAGCCCAGGTTGGACAGCACATCGCCCGCGTTGGGAATGCCCAGCCACGAGCGCTTGTCCGCAAAGTCGTGATAGTGCTCGAGCTGCGGAATCGGCCCATAGAGCGCCAGGCCCAGCGCCACCAGGATCACCACCGTCCACGGCAGCACGCGGCGCGAGCGGGGGGAGGACATCGTTGCAGCAGATCGGGTGCTCATGCGGATTCATCCCCGGCAGGCGGGTGTGCCGGCTAGCAGTGATAGTAAAGGTGCCGCCCGGCCGCCTCCAGCCCTTCCAGCGCCCGTCCTTCAGCTTTTTTATGTCCTTGTGTATCCGCCCGCGCGGCGCGTACATGCCGACACCCAACGCCCGGCGGCCTGCGCCACAGTGACGTCCAGCAGTCATGTCCCCTTCAACACGACTTTCTGGAGCATCACCATGTCGGAACCGGTAAACGTCCAGCGGCGCCGCCTGCTGGGTACCACTTCATCGCTGGCGGGCGCCAGCCTGCTGGGCCTCGCGCTCGGCGGCAACGCGATCGCCAAGTCCGTGGCGCAGGCCCCCCAAGGCCTCGTCCCCACGTTCAACAACATCCGGCAGATCCGCGCCGGCACGCTCGACGTGGGCTACGTGGACGCCGGCCCCGCCGACGGCCCCGTCGCCATCCTGCTGCACGGCTGGCCCTATGACATCCACAGCTTCATCGACGTCGTGCCGCGCCTGACCGCCGCCGGTTACCGCGTCATCGTGCCCCATCTGCGCGGCTACGGCACCACCCGGATCGTGTCGCCCGACACCCCGCGCAACGGCGAACAGGCCGTCGTCGCCGTCGACATGATTGCGCTGATGGACGCCCTGAAGATCCGAAAGGCAGTCGTCGCCGGCTTCGACTGGGGCGCGCGCACCGCCTGCATCATGGCGGCCCTGTGGCCCGAACGCTGCGAAGCGCTGGTGTCCGTCAGCGGCTACCTCATCGGCAGCCAGGAAGGCAACCGCAAGCCGCTGCCGCCGCAGGCCGAACTGCAATGGTGGTACCAGTTCTACTTCGCCACCGAACGCGGCGCCGCCGGCTACGCCGCCAACGTCGACAGCTTCAACAAGCTGATCTGGCAACTGGCCTCGCCCCAATGGCGCTTTGACGACGCAACGTTTGCGCGATCCGCACGCGCCTTCAACAACCCCGACCACGTCGAGATCGTTGTGCACAACTACCGCTGGCGGCTGGGGCTGGCGCAGGGCGAAGCGCAATACGACGCGCTCGAGGCGCGCCTCGCACAACTGCCCAAGATCGGCATTCCGTCCATCACCATGGAAGGCGACGCCAACGGCGCCCCGCATCCGCCACCCGCTGCCTACGCCGGCCAGTTCACCGGCAAATATCAGCACATCGACGTCGGCACCGGCATCGGCCACAACCTGCCGCAAGAGGCGCCCAAAGCGTTTGCCGACGCCGTGCTACGCGTCACGCGCCTGTAGCGCAGAAACGCGTCACCCCGCATCACACCGCGACACCACGCGCCGCTCAGCCGGCGCGCGGCAGCCAATCCGACACGGTCGCAAGCACCTGCTCGGGCATCTCCCGGTGCGGCACATGGCCGCAGTTCTCGAAGATAACCGGCCGCGCGCCCGCCAATTGCGCAATGCGCTCGGCGTGCACCGTGGACCCGTATTCATCGTTGTCGCCATGCAGCGCCAGCGCCGGACACTTCACCTGCGCCAACTGCGGGTCCAGCGTCCAGTCCGCGAAGTCCGGCGACAGCCACGTGTCGATCCACGCGCTCAGCACCCAGGCCGCCTTCTCGCCGTGATACTTCCTCAGGCGGTCCAGCTGTCCCGGCTGCGCGAAAGACTCCCGCGCCTGGCGGATCCCTTCCAACGTGCGTTCCTCGGCATAAACCTGCGCCGACTCGGTAATCAGCGCGCGGCAAGACTGCGGATAAGCCGCAGCGCTGGCAATCGCCATCCCCCCACCCACGCTGTGCCCGAACGCCGCGAACTGATCCAGCTCCAGCGCCTCGCGCACGGCGCGAAATCCCTCGATAGCCTCGCGCACTACGAAGTCCACGCCCAGCGTCCCCTTGTACGGATCGGACCGGCCGAACCCCAGCCGGTCGTAGGCAATGACCTCGCGACCCGTTGCGCCCGCCAACCGCTCCGGAAAGTCGCGCCACAACTCCACGCATCCCAGAGAGTCGTGCATCAGCACGATCGGCACGCCGCGCTCGCCGGAGGAGGCAGAGGCGGCGGGCGTCCAGCGCCGCACAAACAGCTGGCCGCCGGCGGCGGGGACGAAGACATCTTGGAATTCGACGGACGACATCTCGGGTTCTCACGAAATAGATGGCACGGGAAGCCACTTGAATGCGCTGGCGGCACGCCAGCCGCCTCCCCGGGGACAGTGCGAAATAGTAGCGTAGACGCGCAGCGCACACCGCCACGACGCCCCACGAACCCGATGCCGGGTTGCCGCCGCCCGGGCGGCAGCAACCCGGCGGCCCCGCAGATCTCCTACCCCGACCACAGGTCTTGTAGCGCGCATACCAAAGACCCTGGCAGCACGGCGTCGTGGTCACCGGGGAGGCGAGCGCCGTCGATGCGCCCGAGGGAATC
>NZ_DGMA01000028.1:0-107340 GCF_002388205.1 Achromobacter sp. UBA4530
CCTTGGGGCGGCCCGGCGGCGAGACCTAGAACGCCCCTCCAAACAGATCCGGCTGGCGCGACTGCTCGCCCGGATCTGCGAAGTTGCTCATCCCCACCCCCGCCAGCCGGTACAGCGTGTCCGGCGGCAGTTCCACGCGTTCGCACAGCAGCCGCGCCAGCGCGGCCAGCTCCATGGCGGACGTTGGCGGCTGGGCGCAGGTCTGGCTGCGCGTCAGGATGCGGAAGCGGTCGGTCTTCAGCTTGAGCACCACCGTGCGTCCCAAGGCGCCCTTCTTCAGCGCCTGATCCCACACCTTTTCCGCCATGCGGTCCAGGGCGTCGCCCACGGCCTCCAGCCGGACGTCGTTGGAAAACGTGGTTTCGGCCGACACCTGTTGCAACGGCTGGTCGGTCTGGACCTCGCGTTCGTCGATGCCGCGCGCCAGCTCGTACAGCCGCCGGCCATAGCGGCCGAAGTAGTGCTCCAGCTCCTGCGCGCTGTGCGTGGCCAGGTCGCCCACGGTCTGGATGCCAAGCTGCTCCAGGCGCGCCTGCGTGACCTTGCCCACGCCCGGCACCTTGCGCACGGGCAAGGGCTCCAGGAACGCCAGCACCTTGCTGGGCCGCACCACAAAAATGCCGTCGGGCTTGTTCCAGTCCGACGCGATCTTGGCCAGGAATTTGTTCGGGGCTACACCGGCCGACGCGGTCAGTCCGGTTTCCTCGCGGATCTGCTGGCGAATCACCTGCGCCACCTCGGTGGCCGATGGCAGCCCGCATTTGTTGACCGTCACGTCCAGGTAGGCCTCGTCGAGCGACAAGGGTTCGATCAGGTCGGTATGTCGGGCGAAGATCTGCCGCACCTGTCGCGACACGTCGCGGTAGCGGTTGAAATCGGGCGGCACGTAGATCGCGTGCGGACAGAGGCGTTCGGCCTTGATGGCCGACATGGCGGAATGGATGCCGTAGCGCCGCGCTTCGTAGGACGCCGCGCACACGACCGAGCGCGGTCCGGTCCAGGCCACCACCACTGGCTTGCCGCGCAGGTCGGGATTGTCGCGCTGCTCCACGGACGCGTAAAACGCATCCATGTCCACATGCACGATTTTGCGCGCAGACTGCGCCGACGCCTGCCCCGTCATGACCTCAATCCCGTGGCAAAAACATATATTATGACCGGCGGCAATCCGCTATCCCTTCTCGCCCACGACGGTTCCATGACTGCACCCGCCTCCGCCAAAACCGACTATTTCGGCCTGACCATTCCCTTCATGAGTTTCATCGGCCTGGTGCCGGAAAGCATCGCGCCGGCCTATGCCCGCACGACGCTGCCGTGGCGCGAAGACCTGACCAACAGCCGCGGCGACGTGCACGGCGGCACGCTGATGAGCGTGCTGGACTTCACCCTGAGCGCCGCCGCACGCGGCTCCGCGGACGCCACCGAGGGCATGGCCACCATCGACATGAACACCACGTTCCTGTCTCCCGGCACGGGCGACCTGGTCATCGAAGCGCGCTGCCTGCGCCGCGGCGCGTCCATCGCCTTCTGTGAGGGCGACATCCGCCGTGCCGACGGTGAACTGGTGGCGCGCGCCACCGCCACCTTCAAGATCATCCGCCGCCGTCCGGGCGGCGACTGATCTTTTTTCGTCCTGCCTTATTTCGGCAGGTCGCGCGTCGGCTTGACGGGCGGGCGCGGATCCAGCGGCATGTACGTGCTGCACGACACCAACCCGTAATACACCGCGTCCTGCATCGCGCGCATGGCAGCGGGGTCCCACGTGCCCTTGCCCCACATCACGATGCGCACGTCCGTGGACTTGGGCCCCTCGGACTTGAGGTCAACGCGCGACATCTCGCGATCGGAATACGGCGCCAGCACGCGCACCACACCGGATTGCGCGCTTTCGTTCAGGTCGGAAACGACGCGGTAGGCGTTGTCGGTGCTGCGCAGGCACGCGTTGGACTGGCGGATGACCGCATCGTAGGCGTCCTTGAAGGCCACCGGCGCCTTGAATTCGCTGTGCGGCGACGCGCTGTCCGGCGAAATGCCGAGCGAGCAGCCGGCCAGCCCCAGGGCCAGCGCCGAGGCCGCGACCAGATTCCTGTACATGTAAATCTCCAGAAGAAGTGCCGCGATTATCCCGCAAACCGCGTGGCGGCATAAGTGGCGCCGGATCGGCGGGGCCGGTTCGACACCCCTTGCGCGGCTATGGCATTATCGACCAGCCTATTTGCAACGCGGATCGACATCACGGAGGTTTCCCCTTGTTCTCATTTCTGCGCACCGTCCTGGCTGCCGGCATCGTCGGCGCCTCCCTGGGTGCCTGCGCCACGCAGCCGCCTCCCCGCGCCTATCCCCTGAAAGATTTCTTCCGCAATCCTGAGCGCGGCTATTTCCGGCTGTCCGACGACGGCCAGACGCTATCGTTCATGCAGCCCACCAGCGTGGACGGCAACCCCGCCCGCATGAACATCTACGTGCAGCCGCTGCAAGGCAGCCAGCTCGTGGGCGAGCCGCGCCAGCTGACCAGCGAGACCGCGCGCGACATCAGCGGCTATTTCTGGAAAGGCCCGGACGTGGTGCTGTACCAGAAGGACTTTGGCGGCGACGAAAACTTCCACGTCCTGGCCGTCAACGCCAAGACCGGCAAGATCACGGACCTGACCCCGTACGAGGGCGTGCGCGCCGGCATCGAGGACGACCTCGAAGACGACCCCGACCACGTGCTGATCAGCCACAACCAGCGCAACCCCGAGGTCTTCGACGTCTACCGCGTCAACGTCCACACCGGCGCGGCTGTGCTGGTGGCGCAGAATCCGGGCAACATCGTCGGCTGGCAGACCGACCACGCGGGCAAGGTGCGCGCCGCCGTCGCCAGCGACGGGCTGAACACCACCCTGCTCTACCGCGACGACGAAGCGTCCGACTTCCGCCCGCTCATTACCACCGACTACCGCACCAGCGTCAGCCCCGCATTCTTCACGTTCGACGACAAGAAGTTCTACGCGCTGAGCAACCGAAATCGCGACAAGCTCTCGCTGGTCGTCATCGACCCGGCCACGCCGGACGCCGAGGATGTCATCTTCACGCCCGAGGCCGTCGACCTGGACGGCGCCGCGTTCTCGCGCAAGCGCCGCGTGCTGACCGTGGCGTCCTACCAGACCGACAAGCCGCAATACAAGTTCTTCGACGCGGAAACCGAAGCGCTGTACAAGACGCTTGCCGATCTCCTGCCGGGTTACGACGTCGTCATCCAGGGCGGCAACCGCGACGAGAACAAGTTCATCGTGGCGGCCTACAACGACCGCACGCCCGGCGCGCGCTACATCTACGACGCCGTGGCCGGCACGCTGACCAAGCTGGCGGACCTGAACCCGGCCATCCCCGAAGCTGACATGTCGCGGGTGCAGCCCATCAGCTATCAAAGTCGCGACGGCCGGACCATCCATGGTTACCTCACGCTGCCCGCCGGCCGCGAACCCAAGAACCTGGCCTGCGTCGTCAATCCGCACGGCGGCCCGTGGGCCCGCGACGGCTGGGGCTACAACCCCGAAGTGCAATTCCTGGCCAACCGCGGTTTCTGCGTGCTGCAGATGAACTTCCGCGGCTCCACCGGATACGGCCGCGACTTCTGGGAAGCCGGCTTCGGGGAATGGGGCCTGAAGATGCAGGACGACATCACCGACGGCGTGCAATGGCTGGTCGAGCAAGGCATCGCCGACCCCAAGCGCATCGGCATCTATGGCGCCAGCTACGGCGGCTACGCCACGCTGGCCGGCGTGGCCTTCACGCCGGACCTGTACGCCGCGGCCGTGGACTACGTGGGCGTATCGAACCTCTTCACGTTCATGAAGTCCATTCCGCCGTACTGGAAACCCATGCTGGACAAGATGCAGGACATGGTGGGCGACCCGGTGCGCGACCGCGACCGCCTGACCGCAACTTCACCGGCGCTGCACGCGGACAAGATCAAGACGCCGCTGCTCGTCGCGCAGGGCGCCAAGGATCCGCGCGTGAACAAGGACGAGAGCGACCAGATGGTGGCAGCGCTCAAGGCCCGCGGTGTGGACGTGGAATACATGGTCAAAGACAACGAAGGCCATGGCTTTCACAACGACGAGAACAAGTTCGAGTTCTACGAGGCCATGGAGAAGTTCCTGACGGAACACCTCAAGCCGTAGTCCCTGCGGTTTCCGCTTCCAGGGCATTCGCGGCGGCCGGCAGGCCGCCGCTTGTCTTGACGACGCCGCGGCCGCTCCAGGCCATTTCCACGCGGTCCCGCCCCTGCTCCTTGGCCCGGTACAACGCCACGTCGGCCCGCGCCAGGATGACGTCGGCGCTGTCGCCCGGCTGATAGGACGCCAGCCCGCCGCTTGTGGTCAGCTGCACTTCCAGCCCCTGCAGATAGAGCGGCATGTCGCGCAAGGCGTCGCAGACGCGCTGCGCCTGCACCAGCGCGCTCGCCGGATCGCAGTCGTACATCAGCAGCACGAACTCCTCGCCGCCCAGGCGGCCGAAGCGATCGCTCGACCGGACCGCATTCTGCACCACGCGCGCGAAGTGACGCAGCGCGGTGTCGCCGCCCGCATGGCCGTAGCGGTCGTTGATGGATTTGAAGTGATCGATGTCCAGCACCAGCACCGCCAGCTTGCCGCCCGTGCGCTCACAGCGCAGCAGCTCGTGTTCAAGCGCGTCCATGATGCTGCGCCGCGAATAGGCTTGCGTCAGGCTGTCGAATGTCAGCGCGGCCTGCATCTTTTCCGCCTGGCTGGTCTGGATCATGAAGAGCAGCGCCAGGAAGAGTCCGGGCACCGTGACCGAGCCGCACACAATGAAAAAGAGGCTCCACGCCGACGGCTGCAGCAGCGACACCGGCGTCTCCACGCCCGCGCCGTAGACATATCCGCGCAGCGCGTGCAACGCCACCACCCCGAAAAATGCCAGCAGCAGATACAGCACGACGCCTTTCGTCTTGATGCGCCTGCGCTGCCGGAAGATGACGGCGCCGGTCGCTGCCATCAGCACGCAGGTGTAGACGGAATACAGCACCATGCGCCACACCAGGCTGTCGCTGCGGTACAGCAGCAGGGCAAAGCCGAAGGTGCAGAGCGAGCACAATAAGGTGGTGCGCAGGATATGCGGATGCATGCCGAAGAACTGGCGCACGCCGATGTACACCAGCGCGGCGGAACAGGCCCAGGCGGCGTTGGACACCATCACATAGGCGGCGGGCGGGATCATCTCGGCCGACGCGTAGGCCAGCAGAGACAGCACGGCCAGCGCGTTGGCCGCCATGAACGCAGGCACGCCTTCGACGCCGCGGACGTGAAAGGGCAGCAGCAACGGCAACGCCAGCGCCGTGGCCAGGCCCCACATCAGGAAAAACAAGCTAGTCGTCATGGTTCGCTCGGGCTCAGGCTTGTCGGCCCGCCCCGCCGTTGGGACTGCAGTTGCACTGGGTTCGCGCAAGCAAAGCGCGTTACACGTCAGCATTCTTGATGCTTTTTGTTACGAGAATGGCGAAAGGACGCGCATGACGTTTGCCCTGCCGGGCAACGCGCGTCCGTCGGACCAGAACCTTTACCGCCGCGCCAAGACGATTGCACGGCCTGCGACGAGAGAATACGCCAAGGCGCCTTCGCCGTGACGCCCCCTTTGCAGTAATTGACAGTTAACCCGCGCAATTTTCCGTAAAGTTCCATCCGTCGACGGCGCAGCATAAGCGCCGCGATCACGCCCCACGGGCGTGGCGCGTACTAGCCATGCACTCCGATAGCGCGAGTGCGAAGGTCCCCGTAGCGGGCGCCGCGCAAGTCCCAATCAAACGTTCATTTCCGCGCTGCAGGCGCCTGGTTCGCCTGCGGCCGCCCTTGCCGGGTGCTCGCGCCCGTCCGGCGTGGCGGAGCCATGGACGCCCCGAATTGCCACTGCGGATGTCATACAGATGCCAATCGAACGAACCAGGCGGTCAAACGCCGTTGGACCCAGACTGAACTTGATGGCGGCCAGCGCAATGCTCGCGCCCGTGCTGACGCTGGCCGCCCCGTCAAGCCACTACGACGCGCTGATCGAGCGCGCTCGCGCCGGCGACTACGAACCTGCGCTGGAAATGCTGCGCGCGCAGGGCAGCGCCGCGGGCATGCGGCCCGTTTACGACCGGATCGTCATCGCCGGCTGGGCGGGCAAGCCGGACGAAGCCATCGTCGCGTACGAGACGCTGCCGGCCGGCGCCGTGCTGCCGGCCAACGTCCAATTGGCCGTGGCGCGGGCCTACCGCGACCAGCAGCGCTGGCCGCAGGCGCTCGACGCCTACCGCCAGGGGATGCGCCGCCATCCGGGCGAAGCCGCCTTCGCGGCGGGCGAGATCATGACGCTGGCGGACGCCGGGCAATTCCCAGCCGCGATCGCCGCAGGCGAGAAACGCATCGCCCGTCAGCCGCGCGACGCCGACGCCCGGCTGGCGCTCAGCTACGTCTACGCGCGCCAGTCCCAACCATTTGAAGCCCTGCATCAGGCCGACCAGGCACTGGCGCTGGCGCCCGCCACGCCCTACGTGCTGCGCGAATACATCCGGGCGCTTCAGGGCGCCCGCATGGCCGACGTGGCGCTGGACTGGGCGCGTCGCCATGAAACGCTGTTTACCCCCGCCCAGATGCGCGCCCTGCAGGCCGACGCACTGGCGCAGGAGGCGCGGCTGGCGGCCATGCCCGCGCGCGGCGAGGCCGAACGGTTTGCCATCGCCGACCGCGCGCTGGCCGGCTACGACGCCGCGATTGCCGATTGGCGCAAACTGGGCGAAGACGCCCGCGCCGACGTGCTGCGCGCCCGCATCGACCGCCTGCACGCCCTGCACGCCCGGGTGCAGATGCAGATGCTGATCCAGGAATATGAGGCGCTGCTGGCCGAAGGCGTCGACGTGCCGCGCTACGCGCTGAGCGACGTGGCCTCCGCCTATCTGTACCTGCGCCAGCCCGAGCGCGCCCGCGACCTGTACCGGCAGGTGGCCGCCAGCGACAGCGCGCCCGGCGACGATCCGGCGCAGCGTCTGGCCACGCAGACCGGCCTGTACTACGCGCTGGCCGAAGGCGAACAATTCGACGAAACGCCCCCGATCACGGACGCCGTCCAGGCCGGCTACGCCCCCTGGCTTTACTACAAGGGCCAGGCCACGCGCATGCCCAACGACCTGAACCTGGAAAGCCGCCAGACGCTGGCCGCCACGCACCTTCAGGCCGACGACACCATCGAGGCCCACCAGCGCCTGGCGCAGATGGTGCAGCAGGCGCCCAACAATTCCGCGCTGCGCAGCGATCTGGCCACCGTCCACCGCGCCCGCTCGCAGCCCCGCGCGTCGGAAATAGAACTGAAGCTGGCCGAAACGCTGGCGCCGCGCGACCTGGCGGTGGAGAACGGCCAGGGCTTCACGGCGATGGACCTGCAGGAATGGCGTCAGGCCGAAGCGCTATCCGCCGACACGCTGGCCCGCTCGCCCGAAAACCTGACCAGCCGGCGGCTGGCCCGCGAGTGGGAAGTCCACCGCAAGGCCGAGCTGCGCATCACCGGCTACCGCGGCCTGGCCTCGGACAGTCCGGTCACCGGCAACGGCGATTTCGGCATCGACGCCGTGTTGTATTCCCCGCCCATGGGTTACGACTGGCGCGCCTTTGGCGGCGGCGGCTACGCATCGGGTGACTTCGAGGAAGGCCGCGGCATTTACCGCTGGCTGCGCACCGGCGTGGAATGGCGCGTGCGCGATCTGACGGTGGAAGGCGAAGTCTCCACCAACGACTACGGCCACGGCGTCAAGCCCGGCGCGCGGCTGTCCGCCGCCTACGACCTGAACGACCACTGGCAGGTGGGCGGCTCGGCCGAAATCCTGTCGCGCGACACGCCGCTGCGCGCGCTGACCAACGACGTCTCGTCCAACGGCCTGTCGATGTACGTGCGCTGGCGCGCCGACGAGCGGCGCGAATGGACCCTGTCGGCCGCCCCGTCCCGTTTCAGCGACGGCAACACCCGCTGGGCATTCGGACTGACTGGCCGCGAGCGTGTCTACACCGCGCCGCACCTGAAGGCCGACCTGGAGTTGGGCCTGTCCACCCAGCACAACAACCGCGACGACGCGCCCTACTTCAACCCCAGCGCCGATTTCCTGGCCCTGCCCGGCGTGCGGCTGACGCACACGCTGCACCGCCGCTACGAAACCGCATGGGAACAGATCGGCACGCTGGGCGCCGGCACTTACAGCCAGCAGGGCTACGGCACGGGCGGCGTCGTCGCGCTGGGCTACGGCCAGCGCTACCGCGCGAACGACGTTCTGGACATGGGCTTCATGGTCACCGGCACCAGCCGGCCCTATGACGGCGAGCGCGAGCGTGAACTGCGCGTCGTCTTCGACCTTGCCTACCGCTTCTGACCTGGTTTTTCCGGAAACGACATGATGCTCAAACTGCATACCCGGCTGCTCCTGGCCGGCATCCTGTTCCTCATGATTCTGGCGCTGACCGCCTGCGCCAAGGACATCCCCGTCTACACGCCGCCCGCCGAACGCCCAGTCGCGGCCATCGACAAACCGTGGGTCAATGGCCAGTTCCTGGCCCTGGCCTATCACGACGTTGAAGACGACGACCCCGATCAGGCCTTTCTCAGCGTGCGCACGGACCGGCTGGCCGAACAGTTGGCCTGGCTGCGCGCCAACGGCTACCAGGCCGTGTCGGTGGACCAGATCCTGGCCGCCCGGCAAGGCGGCAAGCCGCTGCCCGACCGCGCTGTGCTGCTGTCGTTCGACGACGGCTATCGCAGCTTCCATACCCGCGTGCTGCCCATCCTGAAAGCCTACGGATGGCCGGCGCTGCTGGCGCCCGTGGGCGTCTGGATGGACACCCCGTCCGACCGCCCGGTGGATTTCGGCGGCACGCCCGAGGCCCGCAACCGCTTTTTGAACTGGGACGAGATCCGCGAGATCTCGCGCTCCGGGTTGGTGGAAATCGCCGCGCACACGGACGCCTCGCACTATGGCGCGCTGGCCAATCCGCAGGGCAACACCGAGCCGGCCGCCGCCATCCGCGCCTTTGATGCGCGCACCGGCCAGTACGAGACCGAGGCGCAGTTTGACGCCCGCATGGGCCGCGACGTGGCCGCCATCACGGAAAAGATCCGCGCGGCCACCGGTAAGAAGCCGCGCGTGTGGGTCTGGCCGTATGGCGCGGAAGGCGGCTCCACGCTGCGCATCACCGCCGAGAACGGCTACGAGATGGCGCTGACGCTGGAAGACGGCCCCGGGCGCCTGTCCCGCCTGATGTCCACGCCGCGCATGCTGCTGGCCAGCGATCCGGCGCTCAAGTCCTTTGCCAACAGCGTGGTGGGCATGGAGGCCGACCCCTTCATGCGCGTCGCGCACATCGACCTGGACTACGTCTACGACCCGGACCCGGAACAGACCGACCGCAACCTGGGCGTGCTGGTGCAGCGCATCCTGGACATGCAGATCAACACGGTGTTCCTGCAGGCCTATTCCGACCCGCAGGGCGATGGGCTGGTGAAGTCGCTGTACTTCCCGAACCGCTGGCTGCCGATGCGCGCAGACCTCTTCAACCGTGCCGCCTGGCAACTGCACAACCGCGCCAACGTGATGGTCTACGCCTGGATGCCCGTGCTGGCCTTCGACATGGACCCGGCCTTGCCGCGCGTCGAGCGCTGGGATCCGGACACCGGACAGGTGGCGCCCGACCCGGACCAGTACCGCCGCCTGTCGCCCTTTGACGCCACCGTGCGCGCGCGCATCGGCGATCTGTACGAAGACCTGGCGCGCCAGGCGATCTTCGACGGCATCCTGTTCCACGACGACGCGCTGCTGTCGGACTTCGAGGACGCCAGCCCCGGCGCACTGGCCGCGTACCGCGCGGCCGGACTGCCGGGCAGCATCGCGGAACTTCGTGCGGATCCGGACACGATGCAGCGCTGGACCCGCTACAAAAGCCGCCATCTGGTGGAATTCACCATGGCGCTCGCAGAAAAGGTGCGCGCCGTGCGTGGGCCGCAGATCAAGACGGCCCGCAACATCTACGCCCAGCCCATCCTGAATCCGGAAAGCGAAACCTGGTTCGCCCAGAACCTGGACGACTTTCTGGCCGCCTACGACTGGACCGCGCCGATGGCGATGCCGCTGATGGAAAACGTGGCGCCCGGCAAGGAAAACGCGTGGCTGGACGCACTGGTCGACACCGTCGCCCGCCGGCCCGGCGCGCTGTCCAGGACCGTGTTCGAACTGCAAAGCCGCGACTGGCGCACCGGCCCCGGCCGGCCCGACGCCACACCGGTGGACACCGACGTGCTGGCCGGCTGGATGCGCCGCCTGCAACTGCGCGGCGCCCGCAGCTTCGGCTACTACCCCGACGACTTCTCGCAAGACCAGCCCCGGTTGCAAGGCATCCGGCCCGCCATCTCCGAAGCCTGGTATCCCCTCCAATGACTGATCGATTGATTGCCCTGCTGATTCTCTGCGCGGTGCTCGGCGCGCCGTTTGGATTCACTTTGATGCTGACCGGCGAAGCGCTGCTGGGCTTCGTGTTCTTCTATCCGCTATTCATGTCCGGCATGTGGATGGCGGGCGGCATCTACTTCTGGTGGCACTGGGAGCGCCACTGGGCATGGGGGGCTGAACGCACCCCGCCCGAACTGGCCGGCTCGCCGCTGGTGTCGATTCTGGTGCCGTGCTTCAACGAAGCCGACAACGGCGAAGAAACCCTGCTTGCGGCGCTGAACCAGAACTATCCGCACATCGAGGTCATCGCCATCAACGACGGGTCGACCGACGGCACGGCCGCGCTGCTGGACCGCATGGCCGCCGAACACGCGCGCCTGCGCGTCGTGCATCTGGCGCAGAACCAGGGCAAGGCCATGGCGCTGCGCATGGGCGCGCTGGCGGCCCGTAGCGAATACCTGGTGTGCATCGACGGCGACGCCCTGCTCGATCCCGATGCCGCCGCCTATCTGGTGGCGCCGCTGATCGACAACCCGCGCGTCGGCGCCGTCACCGGCAACCCCCGCATCCGCACCCGCTCCACGCTGATCGGGCGCATCCAGGTTGGCGAGTTCTCTTCGATTATCGGACTCATCAAGCGCACGCAGCGCGTGTACGGGCAGGTCTTCACGGTGTCGGGTGTCGTCGCCGCGTTCCGCCGCGTGGCGCTGGACCGCGCGGGCTACTGGAGCCTGGACATGATCACCGAGGACATCGACATCAGCTGGAAGCTGCAGCGCGACCACTGGTCCATCTTCTACGAGCCGCGCGGGCTGTGCTGGATCCTGATGCCCGAGACCCTGCGCGGATTGTGGAAGCAGCGGCTGCGCTGGGCGCAGGGCGGCGCGGAGGTGTTCCTGAAGAACCTGCGCTCGATCTGGAACTGGCGCCACCGCCGGCTGTGGCCGCTGATGGCCGAATTCTGCCTGTCGACCGCCTGGGCATTCGCGTTCGGGCTGTCGGTGGTGCTGTGGCTGGTCAGCCAGGTCGTCGCGCTGCCCAACAACATGCAGATCGCCAGCCTGCTGCCGCCCGCCTTCACCGGCATGATGCTGGCGGTCGTGTGCCTGCTGCAGTTTGCCGTCAGCATCCTGATCGACCGCCGCTATGAGCCGGGCCTGGCGCGCGCGCTCTACTGGGTCATCTGGTATCCGCTGGCCTACTGGATGGTGAGTCTCTTCACCACGCTGGTCAGTTTCCCCAAGGTCATGCTGCGCAAGCAGGCCCAGCGCGCCCGCTGGACCAGTCCCGACCGCGGCATCAAATCACCGGAGGCATCATGATCATCACCACGCAACGCTCGCGCGCGGGCTATCTGTTCGACTTCGCGCTGACCGCCTTTGGCTGGTTCGCGTTCGTCTACCTGTTTGGCGCCGGCATCCTGGCCATTCTGCGCGGGGCCGCCAGCGGCCCGGACGCGCCGCTGCTGCCCGTCTTTCTGCCGACGGTGCAGACCTTGTGGGGCTACGCCGTGCTGGCCGTGGTCAACGCGGCGGTGCTGGTGGCGTGGGCGGTGTACAACCACCGCCGCTTCGGCGGCAAGGACCGCCGCAAGCCGATCCGCCCGCTGACCGACCAGCGCCTGGCCAAGAGCTTTGAAGTCAGCGCCGACCAGTTGACGCAACTGCGCGCCACCCGCGTCGCCGTGATCCACCACGGCAGCGCGGGGCAGATCGACGGCATCGAGCACCGCCTGCCGCGCCTGCAATCGCTGCGGGCGGGCTGACGGGACGGCGGGCCTACACCCGCCGCATCTTCGGCAACAGAATCGCCACCACGCCCAACAGCGGCAGATACGCACACAACTGATAGACGTAGCCGATGCTGGTGGCATCGGCCACCCTGCCCAGCACCGCAGCGCCCAGGCCGCCCATGCCGAAGGCAAAGCCGAAGAACAGGCCCGCGATCATGCCCACCTTGCCCGGCACCAGCTCCTGGGCATAGACCACGATCGCGGAGAAGGCCGACGCCAGCACCACGCCGATGATGACGACGAGCACGCCCGTCCAGAAGAGATTGGCGTGCGGCAGCATCAGCGTGAAAGGCGCCACGCCCAGGATCGACACCCAGATCACGATCTTGCGGCCGATGCGGTCGCCGACCGGTCCACCCACCACGGTGCCCACCGCCACGGCGGCCAGGAACAGGAAGAGATACAGCTGCGCCTCGCGCACCGACAGCGCGAACTTGTCGATCAGGTAGAACGTGAAGTAGCTGTTCAGGCTGGCCAGATAGAAATACTTCGAGAACACCAGGACGCCCAGCACGCCCAACGCGCCCAGCACCTGATTGCGCGTCAACCCATTGCCCGCGCCCTCGCGCCGCGCACGCGGTTTGAGCAGCACGCGGTTGGCGGCATACCAGCGCCCGATCCACATCAGCACCACGATGCCGAACAGCGCCGCCAGCGAGAACCACGCCACGCTGCCCTGCCCGTGCGGAATGATGAACAGCGCGGCCAGCAGCGGCCCCAGCGCCGACCCCACATTGCCGCCCACCTGAAACAGCGACTGCGCCAGCCCGTGCCGCCCGCCCGACGCCATGCGCGCCACGCGCGACGATTCCGGGTGGAACACCGACGAGCCCGTGCCCACCAGCACCGCCGCCACCAGCAGCCAGCCAAACGACGGCGCCATCGACAGCATCAACAAGCCCACCAGCGTGAACCCCATGCCCACGGGCAGCGAGTACGGCTTGGGGTTCCGGTCGGTATAGAAACCGATGAACGGCTGAAGCAGCGACGCGGCAAGCTGGTAGACCAGCGTGATCAGCCCGATCTGCGTGAACGTCAGGCTGAACGAGTCCTTGAGCATGGGATAGATGGCGAGCAGGATCGACTGGATCATGTCGTTCATCAGATGCGCCACGCTGATCGCGCCCAGCACCTTGAAGGCGGTGGAGGGATCGGAGGCGGCGGGCGATGCCGCGGCGGGTGCGGCAGAGGTCGAGGCGGACAGGCCGGCAGCGGGATTCTGGGCGGAGTTCATGAGTCGCACGAAGAAAATGGACAAGCCGGCCACTCGCCGGAACCAGGCATCAGTGTAGAAATCCGGCGCCGGCGTGATCTGCCATTTTTCGTCGAAAAAGTGACAACCGCTATGCCAACCCAATGGCAAAATAGGCGCCATGCGCTTCCGGGCGCCTCCTCATCCTTTTGTCGGAAGTGACACCATGGTCGTCCGCCCTCCCCCCGATCCCGCCCGCAGCATCAACGCGCAGGACTACCAGCATCGTCCGCGCGTCGTCACGGCGATGGCCAAGGAATTTTCCCCCGGCGCGCAGACCGGTCCCCATACGCACCCGCGCGCCCAGCTCATTTATGCCGTCGAAGGCGTGATGCGCGTCACCACGCCCAGCGGCTTCTGGGCCTTGCCTCCGCTGCGCGCGCTATGGGTGCCGGCGGGCGTGCCGCACGGCGTCGACATGGTCGGCGCGGTCTCGATGCGTTCCCTTTACATTCAGGCCGACGCGGCCCGGGACTACTGGCCCGAGTGCCAGGTGATCGAGGTCAGCGGCCTGCTGCGGGAATTGATCCTGGCGTTGACGGCCGAGCCCATCGACTACCCGCTCGGGGGACGGGTCGAGCAGATCGCGGGGTTGATCCTGGCTGAGCTGGCCGCCGCGCGCATCGTGCCCATTCAGATCCCGTGGCCGCGCGACCGGCGCCTGCAAGCCATCTGCGCGGCCATTCTGGACCAGCCCGGCCTGCGACGCGGCATCGAGGACTGGGGAAGCGAAGTCGGCGCCAGTGCGCGCACGCTGATCCGATTGTTTCAATCCGAACTAGGACTGAATTACAGACAGTGGGTGCAGCAGGTGCGGCTGGCTGATGCGGTGTGTCGGCTGTCCATGGGCGTGCCAGTGGCGCGTATTGCGGCGGACCTCGGCTACCGCAGCGCCAGCGCCTTCTCCGCCATGTTTCATCGGGCACTGGGCGCCCCACCCCAGCGTTATCTGCAATCCGTCCCCGGGGCCTCGCCAACCTGAACAAAAGCTGAATATCCTCTCACATGGGCAGATTTCGTTACCGAAACCTTATTGCGCCCTGGGCGGTCTATAGCGTTCTGCCCTAGAATCGCCTGCAATGAGCAATCCCCAGCAATCCTCCGCCAACCCGGGCGGCAAATCGGGCCTCCCCTGGAAACCTCTCCTGGTCAAAGCGGGCATCGCCGCCGCCGGCGCAGCCGTGTGCAGCGCCGTCGTGCTTGGCCTCGCACTGGCCCTGGCGTGGCCCAGCCTGCCCGACCTGCACGCGATGACCGACTACCGGCCACGCGTGCCCCTGCGCATCTACACCGCGGACAAGGTGCTCATCGGCGAATACGGCGAAGAACACCGCAACGTGCTGCGTTTCGACGAAATCCCCCCGGTAATGCGGCAGGCCGTTCTGGCGGCCGAGGACGACCGTTTCTACAGCCACGGCGGCGTCGACTGGATGGGCGTCGCACGCGCCGTGCTGACCAACATCGTCAAGGGTTCCAAGTCCCAGGGCGGCAGCACGATCACCATGCAGGTCGCGCGCAATTTCTATCTGTCGTCGGAAAAGACGTATTCGCGCAAGTTCTATGAACTGCTGCTGACGTTCAAGATCGAATCCGAGCTCACCAAGGACCAGATCCTCGAGCTCTACATGAACCAGATCTACCTGGGCCATCGCGCCTATGGTTTCGCGGCCGCCTCGCGCACGTACCTGGGCAAGCCGCTGTCGGAGGTCACGCCCGCCGAAGCCGCCATGCTGGCCGGCATTCCGAAGGCGCCCTCGCGTTTCAACCCGATCACCAATTACCCGCGCGCCGAGATCCGCCAGCATTACGTGCTGGGCCGCATGAAGACGCTGGGCTACCTGACGCCGGAGCAGACCGACGAAGCCCTGCAACAGCGCATCACGATCCGCGGCGCGGACGGCAGCAGCACGCGCGGCTTTGCGGTGCACGGCGACTATCCGGCAGAACTGGCCCGCCAGCTGATGTATGGCGTGTTCCAGGAGAACACCTACTCGTCGGGCATCGACGTCTACACCACGATCGATTCCAAGGCGCAGGAAGCGGCTTACCGCGCCGTGCGCGACGGCATCATCGACTACACCCGCCGCGCCGTCTATCCGGGCCCGGAAGACCAGGTCGAGCTGCCCGACGGCGTGGAACAGGACCCCCAGGCGCTCGACGAGATCCTGGACGGCGTGCAGGAAAAGTCGCCCGACAGCGAAGACCTGCTTGCCGCCGTCGTGCTGGCCGCCAGCCCCACTGAAGTCACCGTGGCGCGCAGCGGGCGCGACATCATCACCATTTCGGACAAGAAGGCCCTGGCGGTCGTCGCCCGCGCGCTCAATCCCAAGGCCAGCGACACCCAGCGCATCCGGCGCGGTTCGGTCGTCTACATCCACAAGAACGGCGACAACTGGGAAATCATCAACATGCCGGCGCTGCAGGCTGCGCTGGTGTCGATGGTGCCGCAGGATGGCGCCATCCGCGCCATGATCGGCGGCTTCGACTTCAACCGCGGCCACTTCAACCGCGTCACGCAGGCATGGCGCCAGCCGGGCTCGAACATCAAACCGTTCGTCTATGCGGCTGCGCTGGAACGGGGCCTGACGCCCGCCACGCAGATCTCCGATCAGCCCTTCATGCTGACGGCCGAGCAGACCGGTTCCAAGGCCTGGCAGCCCAAGAACGACGGCAACAAGTACGAACCCATGCTGACCCTGCGCCAGGGGTTGATGCGCTCCAAGAACATGGTGTCGATCCGCATCCTGCAGGCGATTTCACCGCAGTACGCACAGGACTACCTGACGCGCTTCGGCTTCGATAAATCACGCTGGCCGGCCGTGTTGCCGCTTGCGCTGGGCGCGGGTGGCGCGACGCCGCTGCAGGTCGTCAATGGCTACAGCGTGTTTGCCAACGGCGGCTACCGCGTCACGCCCTACCTCATCGACCACGTCACGGACCGCTCCGGCAATGTGCTGATGAAGACCCAGCCCGTCGTGGCCGGCGACGCGCAGGCGCGCGCCATCGACCCGCGCACGGCATGGGTCATGGACGACATCCTGCGCGATGTCACGGTCAACGGCACCGCCGCCCGTGCGCATCAGGTGCTCAAGCGCAACGACATCGGCGGCAAGACCGGCACCACGAACGACGCCGTGGACGTCTGGTTCTCGGGCTTCACGCAGACGCTGGCCACCACCGTCTGGATGGGCTTTGACCAGCCGAAGTCGCTGGGCACCAACGAGTTCGGCAGCGGCCTGGCGCTCTCCACCTGGCTGGACTATATGCAGCCCGTCCTGAAGGACGTGCCGCAAGCCAAGCCGGCGCCGCGCCCCGACGGCCTGCTGGTCGACAACGGCGAATACTATTTCTCCGAATTCCCGCCCGGCCAGGCGGTGGCCTCGCTGGACCTGTCTTCCGGCGACGCGCTGACCGACTTCCTGAACAACAACCGCTCGACCGACGGCGTCGACACCTCGGTCAAGCCGCTGCCTCCCGGCGGCGCCGCGGCTCCCGAAGGCAGTCCGATCCAGCCGCCGCTGATGCCGATCCCCGTGCCCCGCGCAGACGCCGCCCCCGTCCCGCAGGCGCAGGCCATGCCCGCTGCGGGCGGCGTGCAGACGCCAGCCGTCCCTGCCGCAGCCGCGCCTGCCGATTCGGCCGGCGTCAGCGCCAGCGCCGTCACCGCCCCCGGCGCGGTGACTGCCCGGCCGCTGTAAAAGCTGCGCATTTCGCAAAAACGGGCGCCTCGGCGCCCGTTTTGCTTTGTTCCGTCCGCCCTACTCGGCGGCCGCGGCCTCGGTCACGACCTCGCGAGGCCACGCCTGCAGGGATTCAAGATTCAGAAACGTGAAATAGCCGCCGTTCCAGCCTTCGGTATCGATGTGATACACGTTGCCCAGCGCCAGCGGCGACGCCACCGGGGTGTGCCCCGCCACCACCGCCCGCACGCCCAGGATGCCGGTTCGGTCCATCTGGCGCAGACGGTCGCGCGACCACTGGCACGCCGCGCTGGTGCGCTTGTAGCGGTCCTGCAACGCGGACTCCAGCCGGGGCCAGAACAACACCGGGCAGTCGGCATGCAGCAGTCCGACGGCGCCGGACGACGTTTCCACTTCGATGGCAATCGGCAATTGGGTAAAGGCTTCGGCAAACACCTGCTGCCGCTCGGCGGGCAGATCCAGAAACCAGCCACCGCCATAACCGCGCCAGTTCGTCACATCCACCTTGCCGGTGCGCACGTGACGAATCGCGTAGTCCTCGTGATTGCCTTGCACCGCGTAGAACCAGGGCTTGGCCAGCCAGTCCAGCGCAGCCTCGTTCTCGGGTCCACGGTCAACCAGATCGCCCACGGAAAAAAGCCGGTCGCGGGTGGGGTCGAACCCCAATTCATCCAGCGCCTGTTGCAGGCGTGAAAAATGTCCATGCACATCGCCTACCGCAAAATCGCGGCCGGCCTCGTTGCGCGGAACCTTGAGAAAACGCTGCTCCATGATGATTCGGGAATACCGCAAGGAAAAATCTGACCCTTCTTTTTAACCCGCTTTGGTCCGTCCCCACAGCCAGCCTCGTTATCGAAAGGGTCAAATAGCGTTACGAGAATCGAACTTGTTCGTGATAATGTTTTCTCCTTTCCCGTACTGCCCTGAAAAGGAGTGGCGCCAAGCCGCTTCCCGCCGTCGCCATGACCGCCGCGTCCACCATCAAGACCTGGTATCTCGTCCATAAATGGACCAGCCTGGTTTGCACGATCTTCCTGCTCATCATCTGTCTGACCGGTTTGCCGCTCGTGTTTCATCACGAGATCGAGCATTGGCTCGACGACGGCAAGCCCTTGTCCGCGGTGCCTGCGGACACCCCGCCCGCCAATCTGGACAAACTCGTGGCCAACGCGCGAGCCATGTACCCGAACGAAGTCGTCGACTACCTGTCATTCGACCCGGACGAGCCGCAGGTCTTCGTCGGCATGGCGAAGACGCCCGGCGACGGACTGGCCTCGGGCCACGCGATCCGCATGGATGCCCGCACGGGCGATGTGCTGCTCGATGGCCCGCTTTATACCGAAGACAAGTTTTCGTTCATGGGCATCATGCTGGCGCTGCACGTGGACCTGTTCGCGGGCCTGACCGGCGAGCTGTTCCTGGGATTCATGGGCCTGCTGTTCTGCGTGGCCATCGTGTCCGGCGTCGTGCTGTACGGCCCCTTCATGAAGAAGCTGGAATTCGGCACCGTGCGCGCTACACGCTCGACGCGCCTGAAATGGCTGGACCTGCACAACCTGCTGGGCATCGTGACGCTGGTGTGGGCGACGGTGGTGGGCTTGACCGGCGTCATCAACGAACTGTCCACGCCGCTCTTCCGCCTGTGGCAATCCACCGAACTGCCGCGCGTACTGGAACCCTACAAGGGTCAGCCCATCCCCACGCAGCTCGCGTCGGCGCAGTTGGTGGCCGACACCGCGCGCAAGGCCATGCCGGGTAATGAAGTGTCGTTCATCTCCTTCCCCGGCAATGCCTTCGGCAGCCCGCAGCACTTCATTGCGTGGATGCGTGGCGACTCGCCCCTGACGTCCAAGCTGAACACGCCCGTGCTGATCGACGGCCGGACCGGCAACCTGACGACGGTGGCGAAAATGCCGTGGTATCTGACGGCGTTGGAAGTCTCGCGGCCGCTGCACTTCGGCGATTACGGCGGCCTGCCGCTCAAGATCATCTGGGCGCTGCTGGATCTCGTCACCATCGTCGTGCTGGTGAGCGGACTGTATCTGTGGCTGGCCCGCCGCCGCGCCACCGAAGCGCGCATCAACGAACTCATCAAGAAACACCAGGCTACCGCCCCGCAAAGGACGCCCGCATGAGCCGCTCAACGAGTAAAGGCAGCCGGGGCTTCCTGTTCGTGTGGGGCGTGCCGATCCTGCTGGGCGTGCTCAGCATCTTTGGCTTGCTGGCGGCCCTGCTGGGCACCGGCGCCTGGCATTGGGCGTCCTGGACCGCGCTGAGCATCCTGCTCGTGGTCATCGTGCGGTACTGGGTGTTCCCGCTCAAGCACTAGCCGAACAGGTTGGGCGGACGGCGGTCCCGCAGACCGCCGCCCGGCCGATGGCGGCCCCGCCAATCGCGGCTCGGCCAATGACGGCCCCGCCGATCAAGGCCGGACACTTACCCCGGCCGGCTGCGCGGCCCCGCTCGCCGCGCCACCCGCCGGGGCTGCTTCCCCTACGCGAACTTCTCGGGATCCGGGCCCAGGCGCGGACCTTCCTTGATGCCGTCGATGGCCGCCATGTCCGCCGCCGACAGCTCGAAGTCGAACACGTCGATGTTCTCGCGGATGCGCTCGGGCGTGACGGACTTCGGTATCACGACCAGGTTGTGCTGAAGATGCCAGCGCAGCGTCACCTGCGCGGGCGACTTGCCGTGCTTTTGCGCCAGGTCCAGGATCACCTTTTCCTTCGTGATGTTGCCTTGCGCCAGCGGACTCCAGGACTCGGTCACGATGCCATGCCGCGCATGAAAGGCCCGCAGCGCATTCTGCGTGAACCCCGGATGCAGCTCGATCTGGTTGACGGCGGGGGTGACGCCGGACGCGTCGATCAGGCGTTCCAGATTGGCTTGCGTGAAGTTCGACACGCCGATCGCGCGCGCGCGGCCGTCTTCCTTCATTTCGATCATGGCGCGCCAGGCGTCCAGGAACTTCTCGCTGCCCGCGACCGGCCAGTGGATGAGGTACAGGTCCACGTACGCCAGCCCCAGCTTCTCCAGGCTTTCGTCCATCGCCTTGTGCGCGTCGTCGTAGCCGTGCTTGTCGTTCCAGAGCTTGGTGGTGATGAACAGGTCCTTGCGCGCCACGCCGGCCGACCGCAGGCCCGCGCCCACGCCTGCCTCGTTGCCGTAGATCGCCGCCGTGTCCACCGACCGGTAACCTGCCGCCAGCGCTTCCTTCACGCTGGACGCTGCCTGATCGTCCGGCACCTGCCAGACTCCCAGGCCCAACTGCGGAATCTTGCCTCCGTCGTTCAATTTCACTGCGGGTACCTTCGCCATAAGACCCTCCGTAGCAAGCGACGCGATCCAGGCGCGGCGAAAACGCGCCCGGTCGCGCAACCAGGGGAGCAGCCGGCCGGACCCCCGGTTGGAAGAGAAAGAAACGGGCCCGACGTGCTGCGCCCGTGTCGCAATACAGCCTTCAATCCCCCGATGCTGGTGCTTCCGTACCAGGGGTTATCCCTCAAATATTACCGCTGGTGCCTCATAATGCCCTGCAAACGGCCTAACTCCCCTGTCGGAGGCGGCCCCAAACCCAGCATCCCGATCATGAATTCTCCTGAAACGCGGCCCGGCAAGGGCGGCGGACTTGCCACGCTTCGCACGCTGTTTCCCTACCTGTGGCCGCCCGGCAAGACCGGCCTGAAGGTCCGCGTCGTGGCGGCGCTGCTGTGCCTGTTCGCCGCCAAGGCCGCAACCGTCTACGTGCCGCTGCTGTACAAGCAGGCGGTCGACGAACTGGGCAAGGGCGCGCCCGGCACGGTGACGGTGCCGCTCGGCCTGATCCTCGCCTACGGCACCGCCCGCGTGCTGTCGCTGCTGTTCTCGGAACTGCGCGATGCCATCTTCGCGCGCGTCGGCCAGCACGCGATCCGCTCGGTTGGCCTGCAGATCTTCCGCCACCTGCACGGTCTGGCGCTGCGCTTTCACCTGGCGCGTCAGACCGGCGGGCTGAACCGCGCCATCGAACGCGGCACCAAGGGCATCCAGACACTGCTGTCGTTCCTGCTGTTCAACATCCTGCCCACGTTCTTCGAGATCAGCCTGGTCTGCATCGTGCTGTGGATGATGTTCGACGGCTGGCTGGCGCTGGCCACTGGCGCCACCGTCGTGCTGTACATGGCCTACACGCTTGCCGTGACGGAATGGCGCGCCAAGTTCCGGCGCCAGATGAACGAAACCGACTCCGAGGCCAACACCAAGGCCATCGAGAGCCTGCTGAACTACGAGACCGTCAAGTATTTCGGCAACGAAGAACACGAGGCCCGGCGCTACGACGCCTCGCTCACCCGCTACGAACGCGCCGCCGTGCGCAGCCAGGTCAGCCTGTCGATCCTGAACGTCGGCCAGGCCCTCATCATTTCCACGGGACTGACGCTGGTGATGTGGATGGCGGCCAACGGCATCGCCGAGGGCCGCTACACGCTGGGCGATTTCGTGCTGGTCAACACGTATCTCTTGCAGCTCTACACGCCGCTCAGCTTCTTCGGCTTCATCTACCGCGAGATCAAGCAGGCGCTGATCGACATGGAGCGCATGTTCGAGCTGCTGGGCCAGGATCGCGAAGTGGCGGACCGTCCCGGCGCCGCGCCGCTGCAGGTATCGGGCGGCGCGGTGGAGTTCCGCGACGTGCACTTCGGCTATGACCCGCGCCGCGCCATCCTGAAAGGTGTCAGCTTCTCGATTCCCGCCGGCAAGACGGTGGCCGTGGTAGGCACGTCCGGCGCGGGCAAATCCACCATCGCGCGGCTGCTGTTCCGTTTCTATGACACCGACAGCGGCGCCATCCTGATCGACGGCCAGGACGTGCGCGACGTCACGCAGGCCAGCGTGCGCGCGGCCATCGGCGTGGTGCCGCAGGACACGGTGCTCTTTAACGACACCATCCGCTACAACATCGGCTACGGCCGGCCGGGCGCCACGGACGCTGAAATCGAGGCCGCCGCGCACCTTGCTCACATCCACGACCTGATCCTGACCATGCCGGACGGCTACGGCACAATGGTGGGCGAACGCGGCCTGAAGCTGTCGGGCGGCGAAAAGCAGCGCGTGGCGATTGCCCGCACCATCCTCAAGAATCCGGCCATATTCCTGTTCGACGAGGCCACCAGCGCGCTGGACACCCACACGGAACGCGAGATCCAGGCCAACCTGCGCGAAGTCAGCCAGGGCCGTAGTACGCTGATCATCGCGCACCGCCTGTCCACGGTGGCGGACGCGGACGAGATCATCGTGCTGGCCGATGGCCGCATCGTCGAACGCGGCCGCCATCCGCAGTTGCTGGCCCAGGCCGGCATCTACGCCGGCATGTGGGCCCGCCAGCAGGAAAGCGCCCGGGCGGCGCCGGCGGATTGACAAGCCGCGCCCCCTATCCGAACATCGCACCCTTTGATTCCCAGGTCTCCCATGCAGGATTCCCCCACCCTCCCTGAAGTCCGCGTCTGCGCCGCCGGCGATCTGGTCAACGGCGGCCTCGGCGTGAAGGTGCCCGTGACCGATGGCGCGGGCCGCACCACCGCCTTCTTTGTGCGCTACCAGGACCGGGTGCATGGCTACCTGAACCGCTGCGCCCACGTCGGCGTCGAACTGGACTGGGAAGGCAGCTTCTTCACCCGCGCCGGCGACCTCATCATGTGCGCCCGCCACGGCGCCATTTACCAACCCGACACGGGCCTGTGCGTGGGCGGCCCCTGTAGAAACGGACGCCTGACCGCGCTGGACGTGACCGAGCGCGACGGCAGCGTCTACTGGCAGCCCGCGGGCAAGATTCGCCCCGCGGACGCCGACGCCTGAACGCATCCCGGGCGGCCCGCTGCGTCGGGCTCAACGCCCGGGTTCATATCCTGGATTACGCCCGGACCGCCACTGCCTGCCCCGGCTCCGCCCGCTCGGCATAACGCCGCGCCAGCACCGCGCAGACCATGAGCTGCATCTGGTGGAAAATCATGAGCGGCAACACCACCACGCCCATCTGCGACGTGCCGAACAGCACGGTGGCAAGCGGAATGCCTGACGCCAGCGACTTCTTCGATCCGCAGAACACCAGCGTGATCTCGTTCTCCTTGCTCAGCCCCAGCTTGCGGCTGCCCCACGTCGTGATCAACAGCACCGATCCCAGCAACAAGGCATTCACCAGCACCATCGTTGCAAGGTCGATGGCCGGGAACGCATGCCAGATGCCCTGGGCGACCGCCTCGCTGAACGCGGTGTAGACCGCCAGCAGGATCGAGCTGCGATCCACCTTGGACAGCGTGCGGCTATTGCGCAGCGCCCACGCCCCGATCCACGGCCGCAGCAGGCTGCCCACCGCGAACGGCAGCAGCAGTTGCAGCAGGATGCGGCCGGCGTCGGCCAGGCCATGCCCGCCGCCCTGCCGATGCAGCAGCACCGCCACCAGCAGCGGCGTCAGCACGGTGCCCAGCAGATTGGAGGCCGTCGCCGCGCAGATCGCACCCGGCACGTTGCCGCGCGCCATCGACGTGAAGGCGATCGACGACTGCACGGTGGACGACAGCGTGCAGACGAACAGCACGCCGATCCACAGCGACGGCGTCAGCAGCCCGGGAAACAGCGCGCGCAGTCCCAGGCCCAGCGCGGGAAACAGCAAAAAGGTGCAGGCCAGGATCAGCCCATGCAGACGTACGTCCTTCACGCCGGACACGATGGCTTCCGTGGACAGCCGCGCCCCGTGCAGGAAGAACAGCAGCGAGATCGCCACGTTGCTCGCCACCATCATGAACGTGGCGCCCTTGCCCACCGCCGGGAAAAAGCTGGCGAACGCCACCGTGGCGATCAGGATGAGGGTGAATTGGTCTGGCAGGAAGCGGCGCATGGCAAAGACGTGTTCAGAAAGTTGCGCCCACTATAAGCGCGGCCCTTGCCATCGTGAAGGCCACTGAGTACTTTAACTGTCATTGGAAATCCCTATGACCGCATCCCGCCCATGCTGAACCCGCTCTGGCTCAAGACCTTCGCCGCCGCCGCAGGCGCGCCCAGCTTCACCGAAGCCGCGCGCCGGCTGGGCCTGACCCAGCCCACCGTCAGCGAGCACATCCGCCAACTCGAACAGGCCGTGAATCGCCGCCTGTTCCAGCGCGACACCCACTCACTCGCACTGACCAGCGACGGCCGCAGCCTGCTCGTGCATGCCGAGATCATCCTGGCCGCGCATGAAAAGGCCGAGCGCCTCTTCGATGCGCCCCGCCTGCGCGGACGGATCCGGCTGGGCACTTCCGACGATCTGGCGATGGGTCCCCTGCCCGATGTGCTGGCGGCGTTTCGCCTGGCACATCCCGAAGTCGAGCTGGACCTGACCATCGGCGTCACCACCGACCTCTACAAGCTGCTGGACGACAACCGCCTGGACGTGATGATCGGCAAGCGCCGGCGCGGCGACCGGCGCGGCCAGACGTTGCACAAGGAGGCGCTGCTGTGGCGCGCGAAGGAAGGTCTGCGCGTGGATCCCGACGAGCCCCTGCCGTTGATCCTGTTGCGCGAGCCCAGCGTGACGCGCACGCTGGCGCTTGACGCGTTGGCCCGCGCGGGCCGGAGCTGGCAGATCGTCTGCACCAGCACCAGCTACGCGGGCTGCCAGGCAGCAGCCCGCGCGGGACTGGGCATCACCGTGCAGCCCTCGCACCTGTCCACCGCAGGCCTGTCGGCGCCCGCGGGCGCCGCCAACCTGCCCGCGCTGCCCCCGGTGGAATTCATCGTCATCTCAGCCCCGTCGCCCGGCAAACCCACCCGCGCGCTGACCGAGATCCTGATGCGCAGCACCCTGACCTGACGCCCCTATTGCGGCGCGGAGCGCGTGTGCTCGATGCTGCCGTGCAGCGCTTGCGGCTGCTTGAGCAGGTTCAGGATCGGGCACCACGCCTCCACCGCCTCGTGCACGGCGCGAACCGCGTGCTCGTCCGCCGGCGACACGATGTGCGCGGTATAGCGGATGTTGTGCGGAAAAAATGGCACCGCTTCATAGCCCGGCTTGCCGCCGCGCGGGTCCAGGTCGCCTTCGATCGTCACCTCCAGCGATTCCAGCGGCAGTTCCAGCTCCGCCGCCTTGATGAGAAAGATGTGGGTCAGGCAGCTGCCCAGCGACCCCAGCAGCAACTCGGGCGAACTCGGCCCCAGGTCGTAGCCCGCAAAATCGGCCGGGCTGTCGCTCACCACCTGATGATCGCGAATGCGGATGCGCCGCACGCCGCTGCGCCCTTCCGCGCTGACGTGCGCACGCAGCTTCACCGGCTCCACCGTCTTCGGGTCGCGCCCGTTGCGCAGCAATACGGCGGCGCGCTTCTGGTCCAGATACTCGTTCAACGTACTCATCTTGCAGACCTCGCTTGGAAGAAAAACGTGCGAAGGACGCGCGGCATTCAGTTGCGCCGCAGGTCGGTCATGGCAATGGGTGCACGGTCCATCGCCAGCAGAATCTCGCCCAGGCCGCGCGCGTTGCTGGCCTCCATGCGCCCGCCCGGCCCGCAGACGTCGTCGGCGCTGGTCCACGCCGGCGCGGCATGCGGCAGCAGGCGCGCGCGCAGCCAGCCGCGGCGGTCCACCAGGAACTGCGCGCCCGCCAGGTCGTCCGGCGGCACGCCGGCGGCCAAGGCATAGGCGTCCCACGCCGCGGGATCCGCCGCCACGCAATCGGCATCCGTTGCGCCCGCACGGCCGCGCGTCAGCGCCACCGTCAACAGGCGCGGATCCTGCGGTTCAGCCGGCGTGCCTGCCGCCTGCGCCACGACGCGCACGGGCAATCCGCGCAGGCCGGTGAGACGGCTCGCGCGGCCATCCCAGCAGGTCAGCGCCACCCCTGGCGCGGGAATCGCCGGCATGCCTGCCCCGCCGCTCGTCCCGTAGGCGTGCAGGCGCAGGAAGTCCAGCACCTGCCATATCTCGTCCGGCCGCAGCGCGGCGTCCGGGCCAGGCATGGTGCGTCCGGCGGACGCGTGTCCGCCGTGGGCCAGCCGCCAATACAGCTCGCCTTCCAGCCGGTTGTCGAACAGCGCGGCGCCCAGAACGCTCGGCCACACCGGCAAACCGGCCGCCAGCGGCCCACGTCCGTCCGCCGCCGCGCCGTGGCACGACGCGCAATGCTGCGCATACAGCCGGCCGCCTTGCAGCACGTTCGTGTCCGAAAACGCCAGCGGCGAACGTTGATAAGAAGTGTCCCGCGCCTCGGTCAGCAGCAGGCGCGGCTGGGGCCAGCTCGTCGCCAGCACCAGCGCAGCGGCAACCGCCAGCAGCGCAAGCTGCCATCGCCGCAAAAACACGGCGGCCACCAATAGACCCAATGCCACCGCACTCTGCGCCAGCGCCAGCCACAGCCGGCTCCACGTATACGGACTGACGGGCAGGTCCGGGTCATACCGCCACGCAAACGGCCACGACACCAGCGCCAGCGCGTCCGCAGGCTGGCGCCAGATCGACAGGGCAAGCAGCAATACCAACAGCCCCAGTGCGCCCAGCGCCGCCGCGACGCCGCGCCGCCACGCCGGTCTGGCGCCGGCTGCCACCTCCCCCGCGCGGCTGTGCAGCCATGCCGCGGCCAGGCTGGCCACGAGCAGGAGGGCCGTCAGCCCCAGCGCCAGATGCCCCACACGAGATCCCAGCAATCCGGGCAGGCCCGGCACCGCTTGCCATGCCAACGCCAGCAGCACGGCGCACGCCGCGAGCGCCCCCGCCGCGACCCACGGCAGGCTTCGTTCCGCACCTCGCCCCGCCGCTCCCGCATTGCCCGCCACCGCCGACCACGCCATCAATGCACCGCCCGCCCCTGCGGCAGCCAACGCAAGCGCCGCCGCGCTCACCACGTCGCGTCCAGCCCCAAGAGGGCCAGCGCGCGATGCCGCAATGCCGCCAACCGCGGATCGCCACGATGACGCGGGTATGGCAGGTCATTGACGATCTCGTCCTTGATGCGCGCGGGCCGTTCGCTCAGCACCACGATGCGTGACGCCATGAACAAGGCCTCCTCGACGTCGTGCGTGACCAGCAAGGCGGTAAAGCCCGTGCGCTGCCACAGCTCCACCAGCTCCGACTGCATGGCGATGCGCGTCAGCGAGTCCAGCTTGCCCAGAGGCTCGTCCAGGATCAGGATGCACGGATCGTTGACCAGCGCGCGCGCCAGCGCCGCGCGCTGCGCCATGCCGCCCGAGAGCTGATGCGGATAGGCCTGGCTGAACGCCGTCAGCCCCACGCGTTGCAAGGCATCGTCCACGCGGTGCCGCTGCGTCTTCAACAGGCCCCGCGCCTGCAGCCCCAGCGCCACGTTGTTCCAGACCGTGCGCCACGGGTACAGCGTCGGATCCTGAAAGACAACGATGCGCGACGGCGACGGGCCTTCAATCGCCGCGCCGTCGGCCAGCAGATCGCCTTGCGCGGGCGGTTCCAGCCCGGCCACCAGCCGCAGCAGCGTCGACTTGCCGCACCCGCTGGGCCCCAGCAACGCGACGAACTCGCCGGGTTTGACCTCCAGGTCGATGTCGTCAAGGACGGGAAGCGCCGCGCCATCCAGATCGAAATGATGATTCACGCCGCGCACCGCCAGCGCGGCCCCGCGCGCGCCGGCAGGTTGGGCGCTGGCGTGCGCCGTTGCTGTGGCTACCATTTCACGACTCCCTTCTGCCAGGCCAGCAGACGATCGCGGCCCAGGAACAGCAATGTGATCAGCCCGGAAAACACCAGCGCCATCACGATCAGCGCCCCGTACATGTTGGCGTACGAGGCCCAGCCCTGCGCCCACGACAGATACCATCCCAATCCCGATTTCACACCCATCATCTCGGCCGCCACCAGCACCGAGAACGACGCGCCCAGGCCCATGAACAGGCCCACGAACACCTGAGGCAAGGCGGCCGGAATAGCCACACGCAGCACCAGGAACCATTCATTGGCGCCCATCGTGCGCGCCACGTCGTAGTACGCGCGGTTCACGCCCGCCACGCCCGACCACGTCAGCACGGTCACTGGAAACCACGTCGCCAGCGCGATCAGGAACACCGCTGCGGACCAGCTGGAGGGAAAGAAGAAGAACGCCATCGGCAGCAGCGCCGTCGACGGCACGGGTCCCAGAAACCGCAGCACCGGATGCACCCAGTACCCCAGCCCGCGCGACCACCCGATCGCGACGCCGGTCAGAAACCCGGCCGCCGCGCCCAGCACGAAGCCGTTAGCCAGCAGCCACAGCGAATTGACGAGGCTGTCTGCCAGACGCTTGTAGTCCGACACATAGACCTCGATCAACGACTGCGGCGGCGCGAAAAACGGGCTGGGCAGCAGTGCGAGCTTGGCCGTCGCGACCTCCCATGCGCCCACCGCCACCGCCGACGCCAGCAGCCACGGCCCGGCCCGATGCAGCGCGCGGATCGGCCGCAGCCGCTCCGCGCCCGACACGGCGGCCAGCAATAGCAAGATGGCCAGCGCCAAAGCCGCAACGCCGAACTCCCGCGTGTAACCCCACGACGTGAAACCGACTTCCACGTTGGGCCACGCGAGCGTGATGCCGCCCACGGCCGCCCACAGCGCCGCGGCGGCCACGCCCGTCTTCCATAGCCGCCAACCCACGGCGCCGGACGCTTGGCCAGCCGTCCCCACCGTCAACGCATCAGCCGAGGACATTGGGCACCACCGCTTGCGCATATTTGTTGATGTCCAGGCTGGCGCTGAGGACCTTGATCGTCTTCAGGTCCTTGGCGTATCCCACGATCTCCTCGCGCAGCGCCGCGCCCGTCGAAGCGTGGCCGTGGCTATGGCTGCGCAGGATCGCGGCCACGCGCTCCGGCGGCACCTTACCGGGTACGTAAGGCGCAAAGATGCGCGCGGTCTCGTCGGGGTTCGATGCCGTCCAGCGCTGCGCATCGATCACCGCACGCGTGATGGCCGCCGCCGACTCGGGATCCTTGCGGACAAGGTCCCCGCGCAGGCCCAGCACGCAGCAGGTGCGGTTCTCGTAATCGCCCTCGATGTTGGTGGCGATCTCGCGCAGCTTGTTGTCCTCGCGCAGCGTGTAGATCAGCGGATCATCGCCCGCGATCGCATCGACCTCGCCCTTTCTCAGCACCTCGCCAAACAGGTCCTGCGGATACTGGCGCCAATCCACCGACTCCGGATCAATCCCCAGTTGCGCCACGCGGATCGCAAAGAAATTCTTCACGGGGCTGGCCTGATCGGACACGGCCACGCGGCGTCCCTTCAGATCGTTCACGGACTTGATGGGCGAATCCTCTGCCGTCAGCAACCGCATGCAGCCGCCGTGCGTGCCGACCGCCAGCTTCACGTCAAACCCCTGCTCCAGCGGCTTGAGCCAGCGCAGCGCCATGCCGATGCCGCCATCGGCGTGACCCGTCGCGATCGCTTCCAGCAACTGATCCGTGGACCCGCTGAAATTGATGCGTTCGACCTTGAGGTTGTATTTATCAAAGAAGCCGCGCTCCAGCGCCACCGACACCGGCGACTGGCACACCGCGGTCTGGCTCCACGCGATCTTGAACGTGCGCGGCGCGGCATTGGCCGCCAGCACGCGCGAGCCCAGCATGCCCAGCGGCGCGGCCAAGCCCGCAGCACCGGCCGCGCGCAACAGCGCGCGGCGAGAAATCCCGTGCGCCGAAGCGGCGCCCGAATGGACTTTCGTATTCATCAACCTTCCTTTTGAGAGACCCAGAATGGCGACGATTGCCAGGGGGCATCATCGGCCTGGGCTCAGGCGTTAGACAAATACAAAGTCGGGATAACAATATGGGAGCGGGCTCCCGGCGCGTGCAAATTGGCTCGTGCAACGACGCGAGAAACGCCCCGTGCAGCTACTCCGGCAACGGCTCCGGAACGCCGTCCGCATCAACGGATTTCACGCGGTCCAGCGCGTTGCGTGCAGCCGACATCGCTTCGATCGTGCTGCGAAAACGCCGGCTCACGAAAATCTCGAACGCCAGGCTTTCGGGTTCCGGCGCAGCCTGCTCCGCGGTGGGATCCGCGTCTTCGGCGGTCGTCGCCGTTACGGAAGTGTTTGCAGGCGCGGCGGCTTTTACAGGCAGACGCCGCGTCTCCAGAAACGCGCGCGGCGGGATGCGCCCTTCGGGCTGGGTCGCATACGCGACCACTGAAAATCCATTGATGATCTTCTCGGACATTGCGGTTTCCTTGAGCGCATTCATGCAAGCGCACCGACACGTTGCACAACGGCCTGCGGCAAGGAAACTTAAGGGCGCAACGTCCGCAAAATGCCGGTCCGCGCGCCGTTATGCAAGCGACTCTATTTTGTCGACGCGATCGCCTGTGCGCGTACCCGTACGAAGGCCGCCACCTGTTCCAGCACGTGCGACAGATCGGCGCGCAGCGAATCGAAGCCGGCATTGCGCTCGCGCGTCGCCTCGTCCATGTAAAGCGGACGCCGGATCTCGACTTGCAGGCTGTGCCGGTTCAACGCTGGCTGGCCGATCTGCGCGATGAGTTGCACGCCCTTGTACGGATCGTTGCGCGCCACGGTATAGCCTTTGTCGCGCAGCGCCGTCTCAATCAATGCAATGAACTCCGGCTCGCACGTCGTGCCGTCCCGATCGCCCAGCACGAAGTCCGCAAGGGGATGCTCGCTGTGACGTCCAAGCCGCTCGTAGGCATCGTTCGGCATCGAATGCAGATTGAGGTGCCACACGGCGCCAAAACGTTCCTCGACGTGCCGGATCGCCTTGGCCAGCGCCGCGTGATAAGGCTCGTAGTACGCCTGGATCCGATGGCGCACCTGCGCCAGCGTCAGCTTGCGGTCATAGATCGGCGTGGCCTTGTCCATGCGCCGCCAGATCAGTCCCTTGCCCAGCCGCGTCTTCTCGCCAGGATCCAGCGGCTCGGGCCAGGGCTCGGCCAGCAGTTCCGGATCCAGATCCTGCAACGTGCGATTCGGGTCGATGTAGACGCGCGGAAAATTGGCAGCCACCAGCGTGGCGCCCAGTGCGGGCGCCGCCGACCACAACGCGTCCACGTGCGTGTCCTCGCCCTGGCGCAATTGCGCCAGCGTGGCCGAGGCCCCGAAATCGTCGGGATAACGCTCGCCGCTATGCGGCGAATCACAGACCAACGGCAACGCGGGCCCGATGGGTTCATGAACGGAAACAGCGGGGAAGTCGGCGGTCGTCATCGTCAATCAGCCTGGATGTTGGCGGTCTTGGCCACTTTTGCATAACGGGCCAAAGCCTGGTCGATCTGCACCTGGAATTCTTGCGGCGTCGTGGGCATCAGCGTACCACCCACGTCTTCGGCCTTCTTGCGGAATTCCGGGTTTTCCATCGCCACGCGAACGGCCTTGTTCAGACGCTCCACCACCGCTTGCGGAGTGCCGGCGGGCGCCACCAGACCAAACCAGCCGCCCGTGCCCATGTCGGGATAGCCAAGTTCGATATACGTGGGCACGTCGGGCAGCAAGGGCGAACGTTCGGCGCCTAGCACGGCCAGCGGACGCAGCTTGCCGCCCAGCACCTGCGGCAACGTCGACGACAGATTGTCCGTGATCGCATCCACTTGCCCGCCCATCACGTCGTTCAGCGCCGGGCCCGCGCCCCGATAAGGCACGTGCAGCAACTTGATGCCGGACAGCATCATGAAGTTCTCGATGTTCACGTGTCCCAGCGAGCCCACGCCCGGCGACGCGAAGCTGTAACGCTCGGGCGCGCCTTTGGCCAGCGCCACGAATTCGGCCATGTTCCTTGCCGGAATGTTCGGATTGATCGCAAAGATGCTGGGCACGGCCAGCACATTGGCCACCGGCACGAAGTCCTTCACGGGGTCATAGTTCATCTTGCGGAACACGGCCGGATTCGACCCGTGCGTGCTCATGGTCGCCATGCCGATGGTGTACCCGTCCGGCGTCGACCGCGCCACCTGTTCCATGCCCAGCGATCCGCCAGCGCCAGCCTTGTTCTCCACCACGATGGTTTGCTTCAGATCCCGCCCTGCGTACTCAGCCACCAGGCGGGCCACGATGTCCGTCGAACCGCCCGCCGCGAACGGCACCACCAGCTTGATCGGACGCGCGGGATAGTCGGCGGCATGCGTGACGCCGCAGAAGGACAACGTGGCAAACATGCCGGCTAGCGCAAAGCGCGCGGACCGGCCAAAAAGACGGCGGGACATGAGGCGACTCCTGGGTTGTTGTTCTGAAGGCCGCCAGTGTCCAAACTTTACGATCCCCTTTCAAACGACTATATTGCACTCCTTCATTACCAAAGGTCATGCTAGATGCGTTTGCATTCGCCGTCGATGTCCGAGCTGCATGCCTTCGTGACGGCGGCCAGGCTGGGCAGCTTCACTCAGGCTGCGCAAGTGCTGTGCGTCACGCAGGGTGCCATCAGCCGTGCCATCTCGCGCCTGGAGGCGCACTTCGGCCAGCCGCTCATGCACAGGAATGCGCACGGCCTCACGCTGACCGACACCGGCCGCAAGCTCTACGATGGCGCGCGGGCGCCGCTGCAGGCGATCGAAACGCTCAGCACGGAGTTACGCGCCGACGACCGGCGGCTGCGCTTGACGCTTTCTTCTGTTCCCACGTTAGCCAGCGCGTGGCTTGTGCCGCGCCTGCCGGACTTCCACCAGCGCCACCCTGACATCCAGCTCGGCTTCTCGGCTTACCGCCGCAACGAAGACTTTTCCGGCGCCACGCCGGATGCCAGCATCCTGTCTGGCACGCCGGCGCAATGGCCCAATTGGCACGCGGACTACGTCATCGGTCGCGAGATGGTGGTGATCTGCCATCCGGAGCGACTGGCGAAACGTCACGCCCAAGGTCTGTGGAGCACGCCGCAGGGGTTGCTCGGCGAGCCGCTGCTGTTTCATACCAACGGCCAGGAAAACTGGTCGCAATGGTTCAGTGCGGCTGGCGTGGCGCGCGGCAGCGTCGCGCTGTCGAACGGGTTTGATCAGGTATCCATCCTGATACGCGCGGTGATGGCCGACATGGGCATCGCGGTGCTGCAACGCTGCCTGGTCCGGGACGAACTGCAGGCGGGCCGGGTCGCCGCGCCCTTTCCAGAACTGGTCATCCGCATCGACCGCGGTTATCACCTGTGCGCTCCCGCACAGCGGCGCGATCACTACGCCCTCGCCTGTTTCCGCCAATGGCTGCTGGAAACCGCCAGCCGCGATCCCGATGTCATGGCGGCACGCGCCCCTTGCTGAACGCCCCGCGCATCGCGCCGCGCCGGCTATCGTCCTTACCTTTCCGCACGCCGAATTCCGCTCCAAAAGCAACGGGCCCCATAAAGGGGCCCGTGTCGTACGAGTGCCGGTGAAATCCGATCAAGGCGCGAGCTTGAAGCCCAGGTCCACGCCCCATTTGTCGGTCTCGCGCAGCCATTTCGCGCCGCAATTCAGGCAGCGGAAGTGGTCTTCGCGGCTTTCCTCCCGGCCTTTCTGCGTTGGGTTGGTAAATCCTTGATGTCCCAGGTGCGAATGCGGCGCTACGCCTGCAAGTCCTGGATTAATGCGTTGGCAAGCCAAACACATAACGCTCATTGATGCTTCCCCACAAACAGTGTTAGCAAATTGTAAGGGATTTCACCAATGTCTTTCTATTAAATCGCCTTCATAGGAGGAACTAAATTGTTAACGTGATTAGCAAACAACGTTTTGTAACGCCGCCAAACATGTTGCCAGGTGATAGGGGGATGTGGAGGGCATATCGGCGCGTATCACGTTTCCGTTTGTATCCAGGCATTCGTTCCAACCTGTGGGGTGCAGGAAGCGGCTGCGGAAATTTGCCAGCGCCGGTTGCAGCGCGGGTAGATCGCCCATCACTGCCAGGGCCCTCAGATATTCCGTCTGCGCCCAGATTCGGCGGGTGTTGTCCGCCACCTTGCCGGACTCGTCCAGCGAGGCGATCACGCCCGCGGCATCGACGCCATGATCACGCGACCACTGCACGGCGCGCGGCAGGGACTCGACAAGGTCCAGACCTTCGAACACCTGCGCCGATTCGTGCACGAGAGACAGCCATTCGAATTGATGGCCGGGCTCCAGCCGGTTTGCAGCACTGCCCTGCAACGCCTCTGATACGCATTGCGTCGGCGCATGCACGAAGAACTGGCTGATGCCTTGCGCAAGTTCGCGCAGATGCTGCGCAAACCAGGCGGGTTCGGCAACCTGCGCCGCCGCCAGATAGGCTTCGGTCAGATGCATCATCGGATTTTGCGCCGGCGGTTTCAGCGGCTGTGCGAAGTCCGCGCTGAGCGCCGCGTGATACAGCGAATCTGTGGTCTTGAAACGCGCCTCGATCGTGCGCGCCGTGGCCAGCATCAGCTTGCGCGCCTGCGCGTTGCGGCTACGCCGGAAATAGGCGGAAGCTGCCAGTACGACGAACGCGTGCGTGTACAAGTCCTGCGTATCGTCCAGCGGCTGACCCGCTGCATCGACGCTGTATCGCCAACCGCCGTGCTCGTCCTGGAACACGCGGCGCAGGGATTCGAACAACCGGTCCGCATGCTGCGCGGCCGCCTCGTCCGGCGCCTGCGCAAAAACATACAACTGGCGCGCGCAAGCCATCGCACGATAACGCGTTGCTGGCAACGGTTCACCGCTGGCGGAATTCAGAGATTCGTAAGGCAGGCCGAGCGTTTCGTTGAAACCGCGGCCCAACCACATGGGCAACACGACCGAATCAAAATGCGCCCGCAGCGCGCGGATATCATCCGCTAGAAAGGAATTGGTCTGTGCGGCAGTCATCTTGGAACGACGCATACCCGACGAGGGCCCCAGGTTTTGGAGCAGCAACGATAACCGAAATCGTCGTCGCCATCTCGAAGGTATGCGCCACGTGCTCATGCACACACAGATCGGTCGTGCCGATCAGCTCCGTCCAGGGTGCAAGCCCTATCGGAAGATATTTTCCTCTACCCAGTTTTGCGCGAAGATTTCCGCGCGATCACGTGCTTCGTCCAACGAAGCGCAGTTGCCCAAGTGGGAAAACGCGGCATCCACTTCGGTGCCGCCCTCAGCCGTAACCGTCAGCAATACGCCATATCCGCCGGTATCCATGGCCGCTGTGGAAACGTCGATCAGTACTTCCTGGTCACGATGCTGCATGTGCTACCTCCCAGTCGGTTACCTAAACGCGCGAACCACGCGTGACGTGCGACAGGACAAAATTACCCGCGCAAAACAATAGACCTGCATCCGTCACGCAAAGTTCATCTTACTGGTCGGACGCAGGGTGGAATACGTCCGAAAGATGTCAATTCCCACATTCCGTCTCAGGATATGCCTTGCCGCACTGTAGGGATGGCATCCAGCACGAAATACTGCGAAAACATTCGCAACCATGCAGTACTTTGCCTGCGGCTGTTCAAATGACGGATATGGTGAACTGCGTAATCGGGCGATTGTCTTACCGCCGCGAAGACCGCAAATGGCTTAGCGCAAATGGATGGCGCCCGGCTCTTCCATACGCAGCGAAAGCCTGCCCTTGTCAGTGATGACCCAGCGGCCATCGGCGCCGGATTCAATGCAGCGCAAGGTTTCCAGCGCCTGCGCGACATGCGCGGGCACTTCGGTCTGGACCGCGCCGGGCTCGTTGTTGTCGGCCACGACGCGTAGCCAATGTCCCAGTTCGCCCTTTTCGAAACGATGCAATGCCATGCGTGATTCTCTCTTGAATTTATCAACGATAGCACGGCCGTCAAGCCCTTTCCGCCCCTCAGGCGGAGGCACTCAGGCAAGCAGGCGGGGCACTGACGACGCAAGCAACGCGATGCCGGATATCGTCAACAAGCCCAGCACCACCCGGCGAAACGCGACATCGCTGATGCCTACATAGACGCGCGTGCCCCATATCGTCGGCACCAGCATTGCGGGCACGATCAATGCAAACAGCGGCAACATGTCGCGCGTGACGACACCGGTCAGCACATAACTGGCCATCGTCACCGCCAGCATCGACAGGTTGAAGTTCTGGATCACCGCGCGCTGCACGTCGCGATCAAAGCCGCGCAAGGTGCACCACAACGTGGGAATCACGCCGGTGAATCCGCCCAGCCCGCCCATGACGCCACCGATCGCGCCGGCCACGCCATCGGCCACCTTGCCCCCCACCGTGATGCGCGGCATGCGCGCGGCAAACAGCATGATCGGACACCAGATGGCGAGCAGTCCGCCGATGAAGGCCTTGAACACCACGGGGTCCAGATGCGGCAGCACTTTCACGCCGAGCGGAATACCGAGCAATCCGCCGACAACGAACGGCAGCAGATGCGCCATGGCAAAGCCGCGGCGCACGGTGAAAGCCGCCAGCAACTGCCCGGTCAATGCGCCGAACACGGCCATCGCCGCAGCAAGCCGCGGGTCCACGGTCCAGGCCCAGAACGACATGGCCACCATGCCGAAGCCAAAGCCCGACAGGCCTTGCACAAAGCCCGCGGCCATCGCCCCCAACACGACCACTACGTATAACGAGTCCATATCTGCAGCGCGTTCCGCATCACCGGCCGGGACCATTTCCGGCGCACGCCATTCTAGTGCGTTCTAGGATGGACGCAGCGCGAGCGGCCGCCGCAGGCGCGTGGCCAACGCGGAAGCCGCGACGCTGGCGGCGATCAGCGCAAGTCCGAGCGCCAGGTCTGCCGAGATGCGTTCGTGGAACACGACGGACGACACGATCAAACCGATCACCGGCACGCACAGCATTGCGATGGACGTCGCGGCGGGCGGCAGTTTCTGCGTCATGCCCAGCACGACGATGAACGTCAGCGCCGTGGCAAGCGGTCCGGTGTACAGGATCAGCGGCCAGGCCTGCGCATCGCCCAGAAAGGTCGGCGCGCCGTCGCGCAGCCATGCCAGCGCGGCCAGCGGGATCGTGGCCATCGCGGTTTGCCAGGGAATCATGTCCGCGCCCAGCCGCACATGGCGATTGGCGCGCAACTGGATGATGTTGCAGGCCCAGGCAAACGACGCGCCCAACAGCATCACGAGACCGATGACGGTATGCGCCTGCCACGGGCTGAATGCGGGCGCGACGATGACGCCGATGCCGGCGTAGCTGAGCGCCGTCGCCAGCCATTGGCCCATCGAGAGGCGTTCCTTCAAGATCATCGATGACAAGGGAATCACCCAGATGGATGTCGCATAGGCAATGACCGAGGCGCGGCCAGGCGCCACGTATTGCAGGGCCCAAAGCGCCAACGCCGTGAACGCGCCCATCTGCAGCAAGGCCACGCCCGCCACCAGTGGCCATTCCTGACGCGTGGGTAAGCGCAAGCGGCCCAGCGCCGCGAGCACCAGCACGCTGATCAGCGCGGCGGAGCCGAAGCGGCTGGCGGCAAGCCACAACGGACTCATGTGCGCCAGGCCCAGCTTCATGACGGGCCAGTTTCCGCCCCAAATGGCAACCGCACCCGCGAGCGGGAGGAACTTGCGAAGACTGCCGTGCTGACTCATTACTACCCTGCTCTGCCGCTGATTATTCTGCATTTCGGCCCTATGACCGAAGGACGGAACAGTCTATAGGGTAAACCCCAGCATTTTTGACCGCTTTCTGCGCCAATAACCGGCATACTCAGCACAGATGCACTGCCAACCTGCCGCTTGAAGGTCACTTATGCCGGAAATCAACCTGGATGCCACCGACATCCGCATCCTGAATGAACTTCAACGCGACGCCCGGCTCACCAACGTTGAGCTGGCCGCGCGCGTCAATCTGTCTGCTTCGCCGTGCCTGGCGCGCGTGCGGCGACTGGAAACCGAAGGCCTCATCGATCGGCGTGTCACGCTGCTGAATGCGCGCAAATTGGGCCTGAAGGTCAACGTCTTCATCCAGATCTCGCTGGACAAGCAGCGCAAGGCCGCACTCGACGTGTTTGAACGCGAGATCGCGGTGCTGCCCGAAATCATGGAGTGCTACCTGATGTCGGGCGACGCCGACTACCTGATCCGCGCGCTCGTGCCGGATGTCGATGCGCTGGAACGTTTGATCGTCGAACACATCACACGCATCCCCGGCGTGGCAAGCATCCGTTCCAGCTTTGCCCTCAAGCAGGTGCTCTACACCACCGCCGTGCCGCTTGCCTGACGCCGCATTTCGTATCCATCCGGCGCTTGCGGGATTGCGGGGGCCGGCCCACAATGAAAACGCATGACGCCGGCTTTTCCTGATCGGCGTCAGCACCCCTCCCATCGCTTAGCAAGGAGCAAACCATGCCCGAAACCGAATGGTTCCCCGGCAATTCGCTACCCGATCGTCAGGGTTACTTTGAAGTGGAGTTCGCCAGCGGCGAAACCGAAATCACGCGCTATGGCATGTTGGGCTGGGAGCCCGAAGAAGAGCGCGGCCACATCCTGCGCTGGCGCGGGCTGGATCCGCACATCGAGCAAGCCGAGATCGAGCGCGAAGCAGCCCTGCGCAACAACAGCGACAACGTGATCGGCTGAACGGCCGGCACACCGCGCGGGGCGGGTCCAACGTGCCCCGCATAAAACAAAACGCCGCGGAAGAATCCGCGGCGTTTTAACTGGGCGCTTGCCCGATCAGCGATCGAGCTTCGAGATCTTCGTGCCCGCGAGCGACACGCCCGCCATCAGGCCACCGTTGTTCATCACAAAGCCCACCACCGGCTGCTGAGCCGTGTTGGTGTCGATGCGGCCATTGGCGCCGATGTTGACCACCGCCACCGTGGCGTCCGCGCCAACGGTCCAGCCGCTGCTGTTGCGGAACTTGTTCAAGGCGTCGTCCGTCATGAACAGCAGGATCATCGCCTTCGATTGCGCGCCGGCCTGGAAGCCGATCGAGCCCGCGGTCGTGCTGTAGTAGCCGGCATTCTGCCCGCCCACGCGCAGCACGCCCTTGCCATGTTCGGCGCCCACGATGAAGCTGCCGCTCAGCACGTCCGGAAACACCAGCACGCCCTTGGCGCGTGCCACCAGATCCTTGGACTGGGGAGCGGCTTCATAAAGCTTGGCGAGGGTCGCGTTGGCCGCGCTGTTCATCGACTGCCGCTGCTCGGACGTCGAGGCGGCCGGCGACTTGCTGGGCGTGGTCGTCGTGCAACCCGCAAAAACGAGACCGGCGGCGCCAATCGCGATCGCCATGCCGGTGCGGCGCAGAACAGGAAAAGTGTCGAACATGGAGCTCTCCTTTTGTTGTCATACAGGGACAACTGTACCGGGCATTCCAGATCCGACAAGTCAGACGAATGTGATAAACGAAACAAAACACTAGCGAGCGCTAGAGGATTCCGTAGCGAGGTTCACCGGTGTACTCGTCCACGGACAGGATGCCGGAGAGCACCAGTTCGGCATGGCGCCGTGCACTGACGGGGTCGTTGAAGGTCACGAAGCGGGGCAGTGACCAGCGCCGCGCAACGGTCTCGTTGCCGTCGCGGCTCACAAGTATTTCAATAGCCAACACGCCGGTATTCAAGTCCACGACTTCGCACTGCACTTGAAAACCATTGATATGACGCTGTGGCCACCCACTCATGCTGCACCTATGAATTCCGACTGCCCGGCCGCAATATGCCCCAAAGAAAAAGGCTTGGAAAGCGAACTTTTTTAGGGGTAAAAACGTACTAATCCACCTAGTGCTGAGGCATCTTGAAGATCGCAAAAATGCGATCAAAAACGCTGTTTTCCCGCTTTGTCTTCAACATCCACCTTCAACCAACTCTCATGACCACACCTGCCTTCGAACCTGATACCGCTCCGCTGGAAGTCCTGCCGCGTGACCTCTCTGCCTACCGCGAGGGCAACACCGGCATTCCCTATGTGCACCGCTTTGAATCCGGCAAGCCTGGGCCGCACGTGCTCATCAACGCCATCACGCACGGCAACGAGATCTGTGGCATGGTGGCCGCCACCCATCTGCTGGACACGGGCGTGCGCCCGAAGATCGGCACACTGACGGTCAGCTTTGCCCACGTCGAGGCCTACGAGGCCTTCGACATCGACCGGCCCTACGACAACCGCCAGCTCGTCCACAACCTGAATCGCATCTGGTCCGCCGCCATGCTTGACGGCGCGGAAGACAGCCCCGAACTGCGCCGTGCACGCGAAATGCGCCCCATCCTGGATGCCGCCGACTTCGTGCTGGACATCCATTCCACGCGCGCGCCCGTGCAACCGTTCTGGGTCTACAACGAGATGGACCGCAACACCGCGCTGGCCGCGGCTGTCGGATCACCGCAGGTCCATCTGGTCATGCCGCAAGACAAGTTTCCGGGAACCGGTGTCATGGGCTACGGCCATCACGGTGACCCGCTGTCGAACAGTGGCGGCGCGCTCGTCGTCGAATGCGGCCAGCATTTCGCCCGCTCCGCCGCCGACCTCGCCACCGACGTCACCCTGCGCTTTCTGGCGCATCTGGGTCTCATCGACACCCCGGCCGGCACGCCGCCCCCGCCCACCCCGCAACGCTATCGCCTGCTGGAGGTCCACATGGTGAAGTCCGAAGACTTCACCTTCACGCGACCCGTGATCGGCTTCGAGACCTTCGACAAGGGCGAGCTGATTGCCATGAACGGCACGGAAGAAATCCGCTCCCCATGCGATGCGTGCACGATCTTCATGCCCACGCGCATGCCGATCGTCGGACGTGAAGCCGTGTATTTGACGCAGGCGATTTAAGACCGATGATTCGAGGCGGGTATTTCGTACCCGCCATCTTCAAAGATCCGGAATCAGGCGCTTGCCCATGCTGATCACCGCGTCCTCCTGAAACCCCAGGCTGTCGTAGAAGCGCTTTACCGCGATGTTGTCCGAACGGATCAGCAGATTGATTTTCGGACACCCCATCTCCAGCAGCTTGCGCTCCACGGCCCGCATCAGCGCCGTGGCGAACTGACGCCGCCGATGCTCGGGCGAAACGGCCAGATAGTTGATCCAGCCGCGGTGACCGTCGTAGCCGCCCATCAGCGTCGCCACGATCTCGCCGTCCAGCACGCCTACCAGAAACAGATCGGACTGCACCGTCAACTTGCGCGCGATGTCCTTGCGCGGATCGTTCCACGGACGCGTCAGCCCGCAGGCGTGCCACAGCGCGATAAGCGCCGTCTCGTCGGTCGGATGAAAAGGCCGGATGGCGAGGTCTTGATGAGACATGCTTCATTCCTTGTGATGAAAGAATGAAGGCCTTGCGACACGCCTCGGCGGGGGAAATACGGCAAACAAAAAAGCCACGAGGGTATCGTGGCCTTCTGAAATAAGCGCCGGAAAATCGGCGCCCGAACACGGCTGGCCACTCAACGTAGACGTCGAGTGATTCGTCGGAAATCTGCGCGCGTTGCGGCAGCGATATGCGAAGTGTTCATGCGCAGCAGCATACACGAGGCCGTCTTCCGCCAGCAACGCGCATCGCCGTCAGTCCGCCGCGGGTGCAGGCAGCGTGCCTTCCATCACCACGACGGCCTGCCCCGCCACGCTGGCCCATACGCCGTCCTCGCGCGGTTCGGCATGCGCCAGCAGCAAGCTTGCGCGCCCCATATCCACGCCCTGCCCCACCCGTAACCGCAGAACGCCCTTGCCCGCCAGCGATGCCCGCAGCGCCGTGACCGCGGCTGTCGCGCTACCCGTGGCGGGATCTTCGGTCATCCGGCCGGTGAGCATGCGCGCCTGGATATCGGTGGGCGCGTCCATCGCCTCGCCCGCCGTGTCGGTGGTGTAGACATAGATGGACTTTGCGCCAAGCTGCGGCATCAGGGCCGCGTAACCGCCCAAGTCCGGCACCGCGCGCCGCAACGCGTCGCGGTTGGCAAGCTGCACCACCAGAAACGGCAGGCCCACCGACGCCACCATCGGTGCGTGCGTCGACACGTCAATGTCCGCAACCTCCAGCCGCAGCGCGCTTGCCACCGCATCCAACGGCGCCTCACGGCCGCACGACAACGGCTGCGGCGCGCGCAGCTCCGCGCCCTGCAACCCGTCTTCGCCGTACGCCAACGCAATCCGCACCAGGCCGGCTTCTTCTTCAAATACGAAGGCTTGCGGCGCAGACAGCCCTGCCGCGATCTGCTCGCGCGCCAGCACGACGGCCGTGCCGACATTCGGGTGACCGGCAAACGGCACCTCGCGGTCCGGCGTGAAGATGCGCACACGCGCCGTGTGGGCGCGGTCTTGCGGCGGCATCACGAAGCTGGTTTCCGAATAATTGAATTCGCGGGCAATCAACTGCATCTGGCGGGTGTCCAGCCCCTGCGCGTCCAATACAACAGCCAGCGGATTGCCTTGATAGGCGTGGCCGGTGAACACATCGGCGGTGACGTAGCGGTAGCGCATCCAAGCATCCTCAAGATCCGCCTGAAGCCGGCGGGAAGCGGAAATTGTGCGTGCCGCAAGGCGGTCGCGAAAGGCACAGAGCCGCGAAATTGCGCGCATAACAGACGAGGCGCGGGGTGTCCGGGACGATCACGCGCGCGGTCTGCATGACACCCGCACCGCCTCGGTTGATGCGCGCAGACTATTGAAAATCGCAGATGCCTACGGAATACTTTGCGTCCCGTGCATCTACTTTTGGAGAGTATTGCCATGCAACGCGAAGACATCCAAAAGCTGGGCGCTCAAGCGGCCCGCGACGGATTGAGCTTGTGGGACTGCCCGTATTACCGTGCTGCCGCCATGCCGGGTCACACCGGCGAATCGATTTCGCAATGGCGCGGCAAGGTCGAGGCCTGGGAAGCCGGATGGATGGAAGCCACCGGCGGCGGCCAGGCCCCACCCGGCATCCGGACACGTTTTGTGCCGCGCACCATGTCGCTGCTGGTTATTTGATGAAGTGAAAGGCGCCCCGGGAAACGGGGCGCTTTGCATTGGCGATGCGGGGACGTTGGCGCATGTCTGATCCATCCCGCTATTTCTTCGCGTAACTTTTCTGGACACGAATCCTGATCGCGCTCATCTTTCGGCTTAGGACCTTTCCCTGCAGGAGGCGCAAAATGGATGACCCCGTCCACAAAGCCGGCCAGGAAGCCGCCCGATATGGCGTGCCGCTTTCCGCTTGCCCCCTCATGAAAGAAGCCAACATGCCAGGCCATACGGGCGAATCGCTACCGATATGGCGCGCCAGGCTGGCCTCCTGGGAAGCAGGCTGGCGCGAAGAAACTGAAGCCCGCCTCGCTGAACTGCAACGCCGCCGGCTGATACAGCAATCGTTCGATTAAAGACGTGGTTGCGGGCATTGCGTCCACCGTCGTCGGGAACGCGGTTTGCTACGGAACTGACACCGCAGCGGCGTGATTGTCTTTCGATCAAGCAGAGGGCGGTTACGCACACTCCCTCCCTCTCGCCGCTGCGGCCCCTTCCCCCCTGCGCACGCAGTCGCTTACAAATGATCAGGTCCGCAAACCCTAAAAATGTTTGCCCGCCCTAGAATCAGCCTGCCAGCCTCAGGCTGAGTAGGAGCGAGTCATGACATTCAGGGCCAAGCCGGGATTTATTGCAGCCATTTCCTGTATTTTTTTGAACACCGGCGCATTCGCCGCGCCGCCAGAGGGCAAAGGCAAACCTGACAACCCAGGCCAGAGTCAGGGGCAGGGCCAAAACAAGGGCGGCGGAAAAAACAATAACAACGGCAACGGCGCTGGAAAAGGCTATTCCGGTAGCGGCGGCGGATCAAACGGCAAAACCGGCAATTCCGATAGTTCCAGCGTCACGCTGCGCTTTGCAGGCATCACGGTCTCAACCGCCAGAACCTACGCACATGAGTACGGTCTGTCGGGCTACAGCCAACTGCCGCCCGGCATCCGCAAAAACCTCGCACGCGGAAAGCCCCTGCCTCCAGGTATCGCCAAAAAAATGGTCCCCGGCCCAATGCTCGCTCGCCTCCCCGCCTATCCCGGGTACGAATGGCGAATCGCCGGCTCGGATCTTGTACTTGTTGCCATTGCGACGGCTGTAGTCGCGGATGTGCTGATTGATGTGTTCAATTGATTGAGTACGGCGGCGGTCGGACTGGAGGTCCGTGAGGTTCAATATCGCCCCCTCGAATTGCACGGTCCGGTCCCTTCAGTTTGATACACTGCCTGACTGGGTGTCAGGCGTCTTCCTTCGCGCTGGCAGGTCAAAGCGCTGGTCGGGCCGCCGCGCGGAACCCCCACGTCCATGCAGACCAGCACCACCCACGCCCTCGACATTGCAGCCGCCATCATTTTTGCGCTGGCGCTGATCCACACCTTCACCGTCAAGCAGTTCGAGCGGCTATCGCACCGCTACCCTCGCCACGCCGGTTTGTTCCATCTTCTGGGCGAAGTCGAAATCGTCTTCGGCTTCTGGGCATTTGTGCTGCTTATCGTCATGGCGATGGCCGCCGGCGGCGCAGAAGCGCTCGCGTACGCCGAGTCTCGCAATTACACCGAACCGCTGTTTGTATTTGTCGTCATGGTAGTGGCGGCGTCCCGCCCGGTACTCCAGACTGTCATGGCCGCAGTCAACCTCATTGCCAGGAAGGTGCCCTTTCATACCTCCGTTGCGACGGCGTGGTTGGGCCTGGCCGCGGTACCGCTGATGGGATCGCTGATCACGGAACCGGCCGCCATGACCATCGCTGCCCTGATGCTGGCGCCGCAACTGTTCCGGCCCGTAATCCCGGCTGTTCCCAAGTACTTCGCGCTTGGCGTGCTGTTCGTCAACATCTCGATCGGAGGAACCTTGACGGCCTATGCCGCCCCTCCCGTCTTGATGGTTGCTGCAACCTGGCAATGGGATTCCGCTTTCATGCTGGCAACCTTTGGCTGGAAAGCCGCGATTGCCGTCATCGTGAACGCGACCGTTGCGACACTCATGATGCGCAAGTATCTGCTGCAATTGCCGACTGAAAGCGTAGGCCGGTCGGAAAGGCCTCCCGTGCCGCTCTCGGTTGTTCTGGTCCATCTGGCCGTGCTGGCGGCGGTCGTGGCACTGGCGCACCACCCTGTCGCGTTCATCGGCCTCTTTCTGCTGTTCCTGGGTTACACCCAGGCGTACGAACGGCATCAGAATCCGCTGATCATCAAAGAAGCGTTGCTCGTTGGTTTCTTCCTGGCTGGGCTGGTCATCCTGGGAGGCATGCAGGGCTGGTGGCTGCAACCCATCATCTCGAGCCTGGAACCGCTAGCGTTGTTTTTCGGATCTCTGTCGCTCACCGCGATCACCGACAATGCCGCGTTGACCTACCTGGGTTCGCTGATTGAGGGCATATCCGACGAATCGAAGTACATGCTCGTGTCGGGCGCGGTTGCGGGCGGCGGCTTGACGGTTATCGCGAACGCACCGAACCCTGCGGGCGTAGCGCTGCTGAAACGCGGATTTTCGGACGAGACGATCAGCGTTGGCGGGTTATTGCTGGGTGCGTTGGGGCCCACAGCCGTTGCGGCTGGCGCATTGCTGTTTTTATAGGATGCAAAGAGGGGGCTAGAACGGTACGCGCGGGCGCCACGAAACGCGCGTACTCCACGGCATCTTGTGAATTTGGCTAGAACCAGGAACCTGAGCCCGCAAATGAGAAAGGCCGTCAGTGATTTCTCACTAACGGCCTTGGAACTCTTGGTCGAGATGGCGGGATTCGAACTCGCGACCCCTTGCACCTCATGCAAGCAGAATTATAGAAATTCCAAGAATTTCAACAACTTAGGCGGTTGGCTCGCTGAAAACCATGCGCAACACCGCTCTGTGATGGTCAACAACGTCCCGCAAATCTTCCGCAGAAACAATGGTGGGCGGGCGACACTCAGGGCTACCCTTCACCGCCAGATTGCGCCTCCAAATCGGCCATTGCACAAACCTGCACTACCAAGTTAATACTCGTCTGGAATGAGCTCCATTTCCGGTGGGCGCGTGCCACATGTCTTTTGAGTTCGTCCTGATTGGTATCTTCTGTATAGACGACGATCTGCCGCACTTCCGTAATGCCCCAATGGGCGAGCTCCGGGACCTGGAGATTTGCGTACATGTTCTGTAGCTTAAAAGGCAAATTCGCTCCCGAACTTGGCCCGGCCAAAAGGACATCTACGACGGTCAATTGCCAGGGATCCCCAATTACAGCGTCGACTGCGAAAACACCACCGAGAGTGACGTGACGCTGTAATTTTTCACCATATTGATTTTGGAGCATCTGGAAGACCAAGTCCTCCGCGTGGTAGTAGAGCGCAAGCATATCGCCGCCTTGCTCCAAAACGAACCTGCCACGACGCGTTTTTATCCAGTTACTACGATACGTTCGTGTAGGAGCATCATTCTCTGCAACTGCCGCAGTAGCCTCCGCACGTCCCTCCGGCGAGGCCTGCGCTGACGGTTTGGCGGCCGGTTCGTCACTATCTTGTGTTCTGCCGTCTGTGTCATCAACCCCAGACTCCTCTTGCGGGGGCACTGAAGAAGCTGTCGCCGCGTCAGCAGCTGCTTGCATCTGAACCACGCTATCTGGAGTTGGCGTAATCTCCAACACCCCCAGCTTGACACCGCTCCCGGTCATTATTCGATGATGAAGGGCAACGATAAGGCGGGTCATCGGCCCCTCATACCTCTTGGCTGCCCAAAAAATCAAGCCCGCCCAAATCGCAGTCGTTACGACCTGATGTGGAATTACAGTAATGAGGCTTTTTACCGCATCTACGTAAGCAAGATAGTCGGTCCACGCAGGGGCAAACCGCTGGCCTGCGGCCATCAATGTATCGGCAAAATCCATCATCCTCTCTTTCACTGTTGACACAGATTTGCAGCATATACACTATGTAACATAAGGCGCGAAAGTTCTGCGAGCCAGAATGACGCGCCCATAATTCGAGTTCATCGGAGATCTCACTCTCGACTGCCTCTGGAGTGTTCCATGTGCACCCACTACCAAACCCTCAAAGACGCCGAGTTGCTGCTGAAGAAATTCGGCGTGACCAGGCCAGGGGTGCTCGGCAAGTACGACATGTGGCCACGGTACCAGAGCGTGTTTGTCCGCCGGCCGCCAGAGCATGACTCCGGCGACGAGGCCGTGACCGGTATCGAGCTGTGACGGGCCGCTGGGGCCTGATATCTGGTTCCACCAGACGCGCTGGCTGTCGCGGAGGAGCTTTCCACGTTTAACGCGCGCGACGACCGCGTTGCCAGCGCCTTCACCTTCCGCAACGCTTGGCGCCGCGCGCAGCATTGCATTGTTCCTGCCGAAGCCATCTTCGAACCCAACTAGCGACCCGGCAAGGCTGTGGCCACGCGATTCACGCGGGCCGACGGCGCGCCGCTCGGGATAGCCGGGCTGTGGGATCGTTACCGGGACGCGGCCGGCCAGTGGCACGAGAGCTACACGATGCTCACCATCAACGCCGACCAGGATCCGCTGTTCCGCCACTACCACCAGCCCAATAAAGAAAAACGCATGGTCGTGATTCTTCCCGAGGGCGCGTATGGCGACTGGCTGACCGCCAGCCCCGATCAAAGCCGCGACTTCCTCGAACCCTTCCCCTCCGACAAGCTGGTCGCAGCTCCGATGACCTACCCCCGATTCTGCCCCCTCAAATACTGTACATACATACAGCTTTTCGCCCGCCGAAGTATGCTTTGCTCGGTCGTACGCACCCACTACCTCGGTCAAAAGCGCCGGGACAATGACCCCGCACCAGCCGTCACCGGCACCGTGCGGATGTACTCCATCACCCGCCAAGACATGCGACGTCAGGTGCGCGTCATGACAATGGACGGTCTCGCCAAGTTCGGCGCGACGGCGAAGGGGCCAACACCTGACCTGCTGGAGCCGGAACTGCTCACCTTCTGTTCCGACCGTGAAATGATGGTGTACGGCTTCGAAGAGATTAACGGGCGGCGCTATTACCAGGGCTGGTGGATGCAGTGGTGCGCAGGGAACGAATAAGAAGCCGTTTGTTGCATAAATCCTACTATTAGCCCAGACACTAAATTTATAACCTTGTTGACTAGAATTAGTCGTTGGGCTAAATTCACTCCATCCACATTACAGGCCTTTCTTATGACGCGCCCCACTGCCGCCGATTTGTACCCTTCGCGTGCACCTCAAGTGCCGAAGGAAAATATGGGCATGGTGAATCCCTACACGCCGGGCGCCGGGCACTCACCCCCTTTCCTTGCTGGCCGAGCGAATGAACGTGCAGACGCGGAGCGTTATTTCGACCAAACGACGATCTTGTGCAATGTCGTTCTCACCGGGCTTCGCGGTGTGGGTAAGACGGTCCTGCTGGAGGATCTGCGCCGTCCCGCGCGGGAAAGGGGATGGCACTGGGTCTCCACGGATCTCTCCGAATCCGCATCGGTATCCGAAGAAAATATGGTGACCCGCCTACTAGCCGACCTTTCTGTTGCCACGTCTGGATATCAGGTTATCGAACAACGACCAGCATCGAGCTTGGTGTCTCCCGCGTCGACCATCGTACGACGACTCGACCACCAACATCTCCTGAGCGTTTATCAAAACACCCCGGGCCTTATCGGCGACAAGCTTAAAGCTGTGCTTGAATTGTCCTGGGAGGCTATAAAAGCAGCCGGGGGACGCGGAATCGTCTTCGCCTACGACGAGGCACAGAACCTTGCAGACCATGCTCAAAAGGAGCAGTACCCTCTCTCGATGTTGTTGGACACGTTTCAGTCCATTCAAAGGAAAGGCGTGCCGTACATGCTATTGCTAACCGGCCTGCCGACCCTTTTCCCCAAGCTTGTAGAAGCTCGAACATACTCAGAACGTATGTTCCACGTGATTACCCTTGATCGACTCGAGCCAGCCGATTCCGAAGCAGCTATTACGAAGCCGATTGCTAACTCTCCGATGCAATTCACACAGGCTGGGATCGAAAAAATTGTCGAAGTCTCCGGAGGTTATCCGTATTTCATCCAATTCATATGTCGTGAGTGCTATGACTTGGTATTGCGCGGAGAGACATTGGACGATGAGCGATTTACGTCAATCGTGGCCAAATTGGACAACGATTTTTTCTCGGGACGATGGGCGCGTGCTACAGATCGGCAACGAGACCTGATGACTGTAATCGCGAACTTACCCAACGCCGAAATGGAATTCTCGGTCCAAGAAATTGTCGAGGCTTCAAAAACCGCTGGAATGAAATCATTTTCTAACAGCCACGTAAACCAAATGCTCGGCTCACTTGTGACTGCGGGGCTTGTTTTTAAGAATCGATATGGCCGATATGCTTTTGCCGTACCGCTTCTTTCGCACTTCATCCTGCGGCAAGCGGATTTACAGGACCGACTATGACGGTCGCCAAAATAGAAAGGGCCTCGCAGCGCGCCAACGCCGTGAAGCCCAGGGGAAAAGAGCACCAAAGCCTTCGGTCGCTCTCTCAGATGTTTCGAACGAGAAACCTGTGGATTGTAGGTCTTTCGAGATCGCGCGGTCAACGACTGAGTTGTTACGTAAGGCACTCCTTACAAGGAGGGCAAGATGGCTCATTTTCTGAACCGTCCACGCCTCGTCCGTGTTCGGACATACACCCGGGTGCGCTTCGGCAAGCCTGAGCTCGTATGCCAACACTGGCGCTCCGCGCCGCGATAGGCGCATTGTCGTGAAGGCGCGGGCTCGGCTTCGACTGGCCCGCCCCAAGCGATCAAGCGCTTTGCTTAATCACTCAATCCACACTGAAAGGAGCCGTCATGGCTACTAAAACTGTTCGCATTGGCCGAGATGCCGGAACCGGCAAATTCATCCCGGTGAAAAAGGCTGAGCAACGCCCTAGGACAACCGTGATTGAAACGGTTCGTCGCCCGGCACCCGCCAAGCCCAAGAAGTAGACGCCGCGTAACTCGCCCCTTCCTTTCCAGGGAAGGGGCGTTTTCGCACGCCCCGTGTCCGCTCGAGCGGACGGCCGAAGGCGGTGCTATTTCGCGGAGTGACCACACCTGGCTCACGAGTTGCCAGCCCGCACATCATCGTATGAACGCCCGCCTATCAGTCCCGCGATGCGTGCGCGGCCTGCAGTTCCCGCAAGTTCTCCAACTCGGCTGCTATCCGGGCCGAGCATGTAGGTAAATAGATCGAAGGGTCGCCACCAGCGCGTTCCCTTAGCCCTGGCGACAAACTTCGATCGAAACGAAGTGCCCAAAGTGTCGTTAGATTTTGGGCGCTTCGCTACGCTCAAGAGTCATTGGGGTTTACTCCGTTAGCCCGGAAAAATTCGTAGGCTTGCAGTTGGACTGCGGCAATATTATCCAACAGCCTTTTTGCCTGCACCAGCACCTCATCAAGCGCTTTGGCGAACTCAAGCTCGAATTCTTTGAGCGCTACATACCCAGCAACGTCATTGGCTTGCGCCTGCAGCTTTGCAATTTCACGTTGCGCGGATCGTCCCCCGCGATCAACATTTTGCGCAAACTCTTGGTAGTCGATCAAGACACCGCCGTACAGTTGGAAGATACTGTCATTCCCTAGACGGTCAATGGCGCGCTGCTCCAACCGCGCCCGTTGTGCCGCAATATCGAGGAGTTGCAACTCAATCACGGCTTTTTTCCTACTAGCCTCTCTGATAAGAAGCGCTCCCTCTGCTGCCCGCCTGCTATCTCGCACTGGGGCGGTTTCCGTGAACTTCCGCAGCCAACCCATGACTCCTCCATATCCTAGACGGCAACAACTGGGCTTATACACCACGGTCAGTGTCTCGGCACAGACGGGAGAAGGCGCGCCTGGCAAGCCTGTAGCTGCGCGGTCAGCTTCCGGATACCGGCTCGTAAGGCGAAATAATCCGATCGAGCAGTGGGATCAAGTTCGGGGCGGGTTCCATGATCCACGCCGGTGGCGATTCCGGTTCCGGGCACTCTACCACCGGTGGGGGGCTGCTGGTCGCGTGGACGCGCAGCCGTTGGGCGCCCAGCATCAATATCAGCCCGCAGGCCGTCATCTTCGATTGCGCACTGCTCAGCCCTCCATATGCGGCCCACTCGGCCATCGCGTTTCGTTCATTGATTACGCCCACCGCGGCGTAGCGCCGCTGCAGGATCTCGCGCGCCTGGCGCTGCGCCTCCGACACGCGGTCGGACTCATCTGAGCGCATCGTGGCAATGTCCGCGCCATAGCGCCAGCCCTGTGCGGTCCAGGCCGCACTGCCGGCTGCCAGCGCGCCAGCAAGCGCCGCGGCCGCGTAGCCACGCCAATCAACCAGAATGCCTACCAGCTTCCCACCGGCGGCCATCATGCTGCTGCCTGCCAGCCGCGGGGCAGTTGGAAATGCGGTCCGTCCTTGAGCGTCCTCCAGTCCCCGCCCCACTCCACCGGCACGCCTAGCTCCGCGGCGCAGGCCTTTACCACGTCGGCCAACTCTTTGAACCTGGCCCATTCGTTCCACGGAATGGCGCCACCGACAAGCGGCGCCAGATCGACGGCATGGCCTTAGCCATCCGCCTGGCGAAGGCGCAGGCCGTTCGCGGCTTGGCTTTTGCCTGCGGCCACCAGATCGCGCTGGCGCTCGGACGTCCGCAGGCCTTCCACCACTGTGAAATCCACCGCCGTTCGTTGAATCGCCAGTTTGACGATTTCGACAAGCTGGGCGTATACCCCCTCAAGGCGCTGTAGACTGCGCGCCGACAAGGCAAATCCAGACATAGTTGCTCCCAAAAAAACGCGCCCGAAGGGCGGTGTTGCTCAGAAATGGCGGGTTCCATCAGGGGCGCGCGGCCCGCGCACGCTCGTCCGCCAGCATGGCCAGCCGCTTGCGCGCGCGGTACAGCAGATCCAGCTGAGCGCGCTTCTCCTCCGACTGCAGGTCGGCGCACCCCAGTGCTTTGATCCTGGTGTTCACGTCCCGCAGTTGGCTATCCGCAGCCTTGAACAGAGCGCGCACGCGTTGCCGGTCATCGCCGGCCAGCTCGCGCGCGCGCTCCAGGCCGCCCAGCTCACGGGCCTGCGAATACGCCGCATAGACCTGGTTCACTTCCCGCTGCTCATAGTAGAAGCGCTGGATGTATTTGCTGCTTCGTGGGTCAGCCTCCTTCACGAAATCGCCCACAACGATCCAGTTGTCTACGCGGCCAAGGTCGCGGCGGGGGTTCTCCGGCAAGCCCGACAGTGGCCGCGCCAGATAGTCCGAGACGTTCAGCGCCTGTGTGCCCAGCCAGCCGAAGTACCCGCGCGCCAGGTGCTCGACCCGCTGTGGCGAGACACCCAGCGCCTGGCCTAGCGCCACCGCGCCGGCGGAAGTCGATGCCATGAAGCGATCGCCGGCAGGCAGGCGCTGCTGGCCCACGCTGTCGATGTCGCGCTCGCGGAAGGAGTCGTAGTTGAACGCCGCTTCCATGGCGGGCTTCACCAGTTGGGGCACGGGGTTCATGGATAGCTGCTCCGTCAGGATGGCGCCCACCGTGCGGCCGAAGTCGCCCAGGCGGAAGTCATCGCCGCCAAACGCCAGCTCGGTGCCGCGCTCGACCACGCTGCCCAGGGCGCCGATTTCGAACGGCTTGGGGATGTAGACGAACTGATTGGTGCCCGGCAGCTTGGTGATCCAGAACGTGTTGCGTGCCCAGTCCGGCAACTGTTTGTAGTCGTCGTCGTCCTTCATGCCCAGGTAGAGCAGCGCCGACGCCATCGCGACCGCGCCCGTCACGGCGGCAAAGCGCGCGGGGTCAGCGGCCGCGCCGCGGCCCAGCTTGTACACGCCTTGCAGACGGGCGTTGAAGAACGGCACTACCTGGGACAACAGGCGGATCGCCGAGAACGTACCGCCAGCGGTAAAGTCCATCAAGTCCCGCGCGGCGTAGCTGGCCTCCAGGTGACTGCGCCCGGCTTTGCGCGCCTGCTGGTAGATGGCCGCGCGGTTGATTGTCTCCGCCCTGTCGCCCGTTTCCTGGTACCAGTCGAAGGCCTTGCGTAACGCCCGTCCCATACCGACGGGCGACGTGATGACGTCGTCGGGGTGGGCGCCCAGCTCGTCCACCAGGCGCTTCACGTTGCGGGCGTTGCCGTCATTGAAGGATCCGAACCGGACCGCACCACCGCCCGCCATCAGCCGGCGCCGGGTGTCGCTTTCGGCCCCCGTCGCCTTCCAGCCTTCGGCCAAGTTGCGCAGCGGGTTGACGGACAGATTGATGTCGATCGACATGGCCTGGATGGTGTCGCGCAGCAGGTTGCGAACGCGGAACGTCGGACTGATCGTCACGCCCACCGTCAGAGCCTGCTTGAACTTGCGGGCCGCCTTGGTGAATGGGTCACTGGACCCCACGTAATGCAGCGCCGAGCGCGTTCATCACCAGGGGATCGTCCACGAGGTAGTGACGCTCCTGGCCGTTGAACATGGCCCGCACGCTCCCGCGCTCGGCCTGGCGCACGCGCGTGGCAATGCCAAGCTTTTCCGCCTCTTGCAGGGCGCCCTGTGCGGCCAGGGTCTTCATGCTGGCCGAAAGCAGGTGGGACCAGTTCGACACCGTGTTGGCGACCAAGTCACCCAGCTTGTCGGTGCCGCCCTTCAACCGCTTGTAGGCGTGCTGGCGACTAGGCCGCCGATTTGGTCAGGCCCCATCGTGCCGGTGGCATCGTCCTCCATAACACGGTAGAACGGGACGTAAAACTCGCTCCCCCCCAGATGGCGGGCGGTGGGATTGACCAAGCCGGCCTCCTGCGCCACGTTCAGCCCTGAGCGCTGAAGGGCATTGAACTCGGCCAGCGCCTCACGGTAAACCGCCGCGCGGTCGCGGCCGTCGGCCATCTTGCCGGCGGCGAGCCGTTTGCCAGCCGCGATATCTTCGGGAGTGAACAGGCGCTCGCGCGACGCAGCTTCGGCCTTGGCGCCCGGCCACTTCGCCGCTTCTGCACGCGCCGCGCCTTCGTTGGCAAAGCAATCGGCCACGCCATTGTCGAATCGCACCTGCCATTCCGCAGCCAGGCGCTCGGCTCAGTAGGCTGCAATCCAGGCCTTGAAATGATCGTGCTCGCCATTCAGACAGGCCAGGATCTCGGTTGCGCCTTTTCCACCGGCGGTATCTGGTGCGCCGCCCTGCAACTTAATGGCACTATGGAGGACAAGGTATTCAGCCGCGCCTCAGCGCCCTTGGACAGCCGCGCCGCACGTAGGCGGTGGCGCTAATGCCCTTGAGCAGCCTGAACTGGGCGAAGATCCCGGCGGATCGCGTGGGAAGTTCGGGTCATCGTCGATGTCCTAAAAGGTCGGATGTGCGGATCACTTATGATGTGGTTTGGCGCAACAGGTTAGGCGCGAGCCCCACCCGAAACTGCCAAGATGCGCGAAACCGCCAAAGTCTTCGGGATCCGCCTAAGTGCCTTCAGCACGATTCTAAAGACAGCCCTCCGCCTAGGCCACTAAGTCGTCACTGTGCTCGGAGGTACGACGCGGCCAAGGGATCCTTACTGGCACGAAGGGTGAGTAGCCCAGAGGTTTACCCGCGTTTGAGAAAAATTTTGTTTGTATGTAACGAAAGACGATTTTTGTAGCTATTATTTTGCGGCGAACAAACGACCGCCCTGCCGTCACTATCGAATGAAATGGGACCAACAATCCATACCCACTACGACAACCTGAAGGTTGCGCGCAACGCTCCCGATTTCGTGATTCGGGCGGCATATAAAGCCCTGTCCCAGCAGTACCATCCGGATAAGCACGGGGGGTCTGCGGCCGCGGCAAACGCCATGCGACTTATAAATGAGGCGTATGCGGAGTTGTCGGACCCTGTACGTCGTGCGTCTCATGACGCATGGATTGCTCAGCAAGAAATTAAGGCAAGGGTCGACAATCAAGCGGATGCTCGCAGGCAGGGGGCTGCTCCTCGCGACTCAGCGCCCCGTCCCGATCCGCCATCGAAGGCCCCTTCCCCGCAACCGCCGCCGCAAGCAACAACGCGATCCGCGCGGTCGTCCGGATGGTCCTGGGGTGGGGTCCTTTTGATACTGGTAGTAGTTTTAGCGTTGATGAACACGCAAGGGTCTAAGACGAAAACCGCACATAAATCCGCGGGACCGACGGACTCATCCATTCCCAGTCCAAGCGCCAGTCGATATGGGTCGACTGCCAGTGCGGCGAACCCACCATTCGTCAATCGAACTCCAGCCCCCGTGGCGTTGCAACCTGCGACCTTCCCATCAACACCTGCTTCTGTCCCAATGACAAGCCAATTGCCGAGGGGACGTGTTAACGCAGTAGAGCTGAACGTTCGTGCCGGCCCGGGCGTTAACCACGACGTTCTCGCCCGACTACGCTTTCTCGATACGGTGTCATTTGAAGGTCCTGCAAGTAATGGCTGGATTCCGGTTTCCCACCGGGCGGGATTTGGATATGTCAACGCCACATACATTCTGGCAGGATCAGATGCAGATACGCTTCGGCAACTGTGCCAAGAAGAGGGAACTCCCCTGAGCACCGGAACGGTATTGATGCATCCAAGCGCGCACGGAGATCACGAACTTCGTATCGTCGCTAATCACAACCGAGATGCGCTGGTAAAGCTCAAGGACGCGCAAGGTCACACAGCGTTTAGCGGGTTTGTCAGGCGCGGTCAGGCACACACTTTTCAAGGTATCCCCTCCGGCGTATACACCGCTTGGTTCGCGACAGGAACCGGCTTTAGTTCAAAGTGCGGACGATTTCTTGTTGATATGCACGTCTCCTACGACCCCACCCCCCGTCACTTTAGGAATACTCAAGCTGGAAATTTGGAGTATTCGACGGTCATGGAATACTCGTTGCAACTACAGCGGAACGGAAATTTTTCACCGAGCACGGCGGACCCTGTGGCCTTTCTAGCAGATTGATTCGATTGAAGCCACGCCCAGAGCTTTTTCTCGCCTGAGCCCCGCGCACTTTGTAGCTTCAACGGGCACGGCGTCCTCAATTGTTTTTTTCGTAGCGGGACGCGGCCGTGCTCCGGACGAATGACACGGCTTGGTATAGCGCGAGAAAGCGGTCCGGCGCAGTGGGGAGAAGGATCTAGACGCCGCGCCGCACCCGGGATTTGCCAGCTGCGGGGCGCACAGTTTTAAAGCACACGTTCGCTAGTCGCCTGCGCGCGGCGGGCGTGCCCGAGACGGACAGCAAAATGCCGTAGGATCCCGACGGCAATCCCCTTGCACTCGACGGCGGAGCTTACCAAGCTGATTGGCTCTGCAAACCGCATCGCAGCACCGACACGAGCAACCCGACGTTGACGTTGCTCACACCATAAGCGGCTCAAATAAGGGAGTCTCCGCCACAATGAGAAAGGCCGTCAGTGATTTCTCACTGACGGCCTTGGAACTACTGGTCGGGACGGCGGGATTCGAACTCGCGACCCCTTGCACCCCATGCAAGTGCGCTACCAGGCTGCGCTACGCCCCGAAAGAAAAAGAGTATAGCAGAACTAAAAAATGTTTGCACGCATTGGTGCGAAAAAAGTGCTGAATACTCGAAAAAATTTTTGCGCTTTGCGTGCGCCCTTCACAAGACTGCATGTGATGAGCCGACGTCCACACAGCGCAAGGCACTATGTTGTGCAGAGCGCGCGGCCATGAAGGCCATCGCGCGCTGCGGGAACTGATATCAAGCTTTGGATTTCAAGCGATGAACCGCGGTGACAGCGGCTCAGGCGGCAGGCGCCGTGTGCGTCGTGCTGCTGGCAGCGGGCGCAATGGCCGCGGCGCCCAATGCTTCGGCGAGCATCGCGGACACGTTGCCGAGCTCATTGCGCAACGACTGCATCTCGGTGCCCGACAGGCGCACGGCGGCGTCCTGATCGTGCGGCACGTCGCGCGCGTCGCCCAAGCGATTGCGCGCGCCGCTGATCGTGAAGCCTTGTTCGTAAAGCAACGAACGGATGCGGCGGATAAGCAGCACTTCGTGATGCTGATAGTAGCGGCGGTTGCCGCGGCGCTTCACGGGCTTGAGCTGCGTGAATTCCTGTTCCCAGTACCGCAAGACATGAGGCTTGACGCCACACAGGTCGCTGACTTCGCCGATGGTGAAGTAACGCTTGGCGGGAATGGGCGGTAGGGTAACGGTGGATTCAGTACGTGTCATAAGCGGATTTTATGCGCGCGATGCGTGGGGCGCCGATAACAATTACCGACAAAGCGTATCACTCCGCGGCCTCCGGTGCTGCGGGAACGGCCTGCTCCACCACGCTCTTGAGTTTCTGGCTGGCGTGGAACGTGACCACGCGCCGCGCCGCGATGGGAATGGTTTCTCCGGTCTTGGGGTTGCGACCAGGGCGCGGCGGTTTGTCGCGCACCTGGAAGTTGCCGAAACCCGAGAGCTTGACGGAATCACCGCGCGCCAGGGCGTCGCGGATTTCCTCGAAGAACGTATCGACGATGTCCTTGGCTTCGCGCTTGTTCAGGCCGACCCGCTCGAAGAGCAGTTCGGCCAGCTCGGCCTTGGTGAGGGTGCGTTGCTCGGCAAGCATACTGGTCCCCATGTTCAGCCACGTTGGCGCGCGCCGTGCGCGGCAACCAGGGCTTCCTTGATGCGCGCAAGGCAATCCGCCACGCGGGCTTCGTCCAAAGTGACCTCAGTGTCCTGTAGCCAGAAACGGAACGCAAGGCTTTTCTCGGCGACGGGTTCGCTGCCTTGCGCCTTGTCACGCCACACGTCGAACACGCGCGCATCCTGCACGACGGCCAGTTGCGCGTCGGCCTTGACGGCAGCGGCAACGGTGTCGAGCATGGACTGTACCGTCACGTCCTCGTCGACCCACAGCGCCAGGTCGCGCACGACGACGGGCTGACGCGAGAGCTCGCGCACCTGCGGCAGTTCGCCTTCGGACAATGCGTCCACGTCCAGTTCAAACACCACCGGCGCATGCGCCAGGTCTGCCTGCTGCGCCCAGCGCGGATGCAGTTCGCCGATCCAGCCGACCTGCTTGCCGTCCAGCATGACGCGCGCGCCACGGCCGGGATGCAGGGCAGGATGCGCCGCTGCCTCGAAACGCAGGCGGCGGCCGCGGGCGCCGAACAGCGACTCGACGTCCATCTTCACGTCGAAGAAATCGACGTGGCGCGTGGGTACGCCCCACTGCTCTTCCACTGCCGGGCCCCATGCGGCACCCGCGAGCTTCATGGGCTGGCGCACGCCGGCCACTTGCAGCGGACCGTCTTCGGCCGAGGCATCGCGGAAAAACACGCGGCCCAGTTCGAACAGGCGCACGCGCGACTGCTTGCGGTTGGCGTTGTGACGGATGTTGGCGACCAGACCGCCGATCAGGCTGGAACGCATGACCGACAGATGGCTGGCGATCGGGTTCACGAGGCGCACGGGGTTGTCGTTGCCCGCGAAATCGCGTTCCCAGTCGGCTTCGACGAAGCTGTAGTTCACGACTTCCTGGTAGTCCTGGGCAGCCGTCAGACGGCGCAGCGCATGCGCGCCGCGGCGCACTTCGGGCTGTGAAAACATCTTGGCGCGCGCCATCGGCGGCACGTCGGGAATGCTTTCGAAGCCATAGATGCGAGCCACTTCCTCGATCAGGTCTTCTTCGATTTCCAGATCGAAACGGAACGACGGCGGGTTGACGATGAAGTCGTCGCCTTCGACCGAGTAGTCCAGGCCCAGGCTGCCGAAAATCGTAGCGACCTGCTCGCGTGTGACCGGCACGCCCAGCACGCGATGGCAGCGCGCCAGGCGCATGCGCACCGGCGGACGCTGGGGCAGATTGACGATCTGGTCGTCGATGGGGCCGACCTGACCGCCGCAGATGTCGACGATGAGGCGGGTGATGAATTCAATGTGCTCGGGAATGCTGGCGTAGTCGACGCCGCGTTCGAAGCGGTGGCTGGCTTCGGAGCTGAACTTGAAGCGGCGCGCGCGGCCGGCAATGGCTTGCGGCCACCAGAACGCGGCTTCGAGATAGATGTTCTGCGTGTCGAGCGTCACCGAGGTGGCTTCGCCGCCCATGATGCCGGCCAGGCTTTCGACCTGCTCGCCAGCGACGACCACACCAACCTTCGGGTCCAGCGTCACGGTCTGGCCGTTCAGCAGTTCCAGCGTTTCGCCTTCACGCGCCCAGCGCACGGCGATGTCGCCGCCGATCTTGTCCAGATCGAAAACGTGCGACGGACGGCCCAGTTCGAGCATGACGTAGTTCGAGATATCGACCAACGCGGACAGCGAGCGTTGGCCGGCGCGCTCGAGGCGCGTCTTCATCCATTCGGGCGTCGCCGCGCGGGCGTTCACGCCGCGGATGACGCGGCCGCCGAAACGGCCGCAGAGGTCGGGCGCCTCGATCTTGACGGGCAGGCGCTCGTCGAGCGTGACGGGCACGGCGGCCGCGGTGGGCACCGACAGCGGCGCTCCGGTCAACGCGGCCACTTCACGCGCCACGCCCAGGATCGACAGGCAGTCGGCGCGGTTGGGCGTCAGCTTGAGCGTGAACAGCGTGTCGTCCAGATCCAGCGCTTCACGGATGGATTGGCCGGGGACCATGTCGGCGGGCAGCTCGAGGAGCCCCGCATGGTCTTGCGACAGACCCAGTTCGCGGGCCGAGCACAGCATGCCGGAGGACTGCACGCCGCGCATCTTGGCGACGCCGATCTTCATGCCGCCGGGCAGTTCTGCGCCCACGCGGGCGAGCGGCACTTTCAGGCCGGCAGCAGCGTTGGGTGCGCCGCAGACGATCTGCAGGCGTTCGCCGGAGCCGTCGTCGACCTGGCAGACGCGCAGCTTGTCGGCGTCAGGGTGCGGCGCGATCTCGACGATGTGCGCGACGACCACGCCGGTGAATGCCGGTGCAGCGGGCTCGGTTTCTTCGACTTCCAGGCCGGCCATCGTGAGCCGGTGCGCGAGTTCATCGGTTGCGATCGGAGGATTGACCAGCGTACGCAGCCAGGATTCGGGAAATTGCATGATCAGCCGTCTGTTATTCGTTGAACTGGCGCAGGAAGCGCAAATCGCCTTCGTAGAACTGGCGCAGATCGTTGACGCCGTAGCGCAACATGGTCAGGCGCTCGAGCCCGGAGCCGAAGGCAAAGCCGATGTAGCGCTCGGGATCCAGCCCGAAGTTGCGCACCACCTGCGGATGCACCTGGCCGGATCCGGAGATTTCGAGCCAGCGGCCGCGGTTGGGACCCGAGGTGAACATCATGTCGATCTCGGCGGACGGTTCCGTGAACGGGAAGAACGACGGACGGAAACGCACGACCAGATCGTCGCTTTCAAAGAAGCAACGCAGGAAATCGGTGTACACGCCCTTCAGGTCGGCAAACGAGATGTCCTCGGCGATCCAGAGCCCTTCCACCTGGTGGAACATGGGCGAGTGCGTGGCGTCGCTGTCGACGCGGTAGGTGCGCCCCGGCGCGATGACCTTGATGGGCGGCTTGTTCATGCGGGCGTAACGCACCTGCATGGGGCTGGTGTGCGTGCGCAGCAGCAGCGGCAGGCCGTCCGCGTCGTTCATGTCGACGTAGAACGTGTCCTGCATGGAACGCGCCGGATGGTCCAGCGGGTTGTTCAAAGCGGTGAAATTGGTCCAGTCGTTTTCCACTTCGGGGCCGTCGGCCACGTCGAAGCCAATGGAACGGAAGATCTCTTCCACACGTTCCCAGGTCCGGATCACCGGATGGATGCCGCCCGGCGCGCGACCGCGGCCCGGCAGGGTGACGTCAATGGTTTCGGATGCCAGACGGGCATCCAGCTCCGCCTGCGCCAGTTCGGCGCGGCGCGAGTTCAGAAGCTCTTCGATCTTCTGCTTGGCCTGGTTGATTCGCGCGCCCGCTTCTCGCTTTTGCTCGGGATCGAGCTTGCCCAGGCCTTTGAGCAGCACCGTCAAGGCGCCTTCCTTGCCCAGGAAGCGAGCTTTTGCGTTCTCAAGTGCGGCGGCGTCCGAGGCCGCGGCGAACCGTTCTTGCGCCTGGTCTACCAGGTCGTCAACCAATCGAGTCATGAAATCCAGCCTTCAAAACGCAAACGGGGCTATTACAGCCCCGTTTGCAGCGATGCGCGATGAGTTAAAGCGCGCGATCAGGCAGCCAAGGCAGCCTTGGCTTGCTGCACGATGGCGGCAAAGCCGGCCTTGTCGCGCACGGCCAGATCGGCCAGGACCTTACGGTCGAGTTCGATCGAAGCCTTCTTCAGGCCAGCGATGAACACGCTGTAGCTGACGCCATGCTCGCGGACGGCCGCGTTGATACGCGTGATCCACAGAGCGCGGAACGTGCGCTTCTTGTTACGACGGTCGCGGTAGGCGTATTGGCCAGCGCGCATGACTGCTTGCTTGGCAATACGGAACACATTACCGCGGCGGCCACGGTAACCCTTGGCGGCGGCAATGACTTTCTTGTGACGTGCGCGGGCAGTTACGCCGCGTTTGACGCGAGGCATAGTAGATCTCCCTTAGATCAAGCGAAAGGCATCATGGCCTTGACGGAGGCCACGTTGGAGTCATGAACCGCTGCAGAGCCGCGCAGTTGACGCTTGGCCTTGGTGGTCTTCTTGGTCAGGATGTGACGCTTGAACGCCTGACCACGCTTGATGGAGCCGCTGCCGCGCACCTTAAAGCGCTTGGAAGCGCTTTTCTTGGTTTTCATCTTGGGCATGATGATTCCCTAAACTAAAACACGCATTGTTGATTTACATGACGCCAGGTGCTTGACGCCAAAGACGCCAAAACTTGTAGACCTGTTGCCACTTCTGGGGGTCGCAACCAACGATTTTTGAACTGCAACGTTGATTCGCGGATCTTTCCCGAAGGCGGACAAATAGCTACCCACATCCGGAAAAGCCTTTGATTATATGGTGATTTCCTGGACTTTGTCGAGTCGGAGAGTGCTCCGCGAACAACGGGGACAGGAGGCCGGGATCATACGGCTGTTCGCCGGTACTGCACCGCCTGGGCGACGTGACTGGCCGCGAGCACGGCCTGGCCGTCCAGGTCCGCGATCGTGCGGGCCACACGGAGCGCCCGGTGCATGGCCCGGGCGGAGCCAGTCAGGCGCCGCATGGCTTGATGCAACAGCGCCTGCGCGTCGGCGTCCATGACGCAAAACTCGTCCAGCTCGGCCCCGGCCAGCGCGGCGTTGATCTTGCCCTGCCGGGCAAGCTGACGCTCGCGGCAACGGACGACGCGCTCCCGGACAGCCTGGGACGCTTCGCCCGGCGGCGCGGTCATCCAGGCGGGATCGGAGGGAGGAAGGGCAACATGCAGGTCGATCCGGTCAAGCAGCGGCCCCGAGATTTTGCCCGCGTAGCGCGCCACCTGATCCGGCGTGCAGGTGCACGCCCGCGCCGGATGGCCCCGCCAGCCGCAAGGACACGGATTCATCGCCGCGACGAGCTGAAAACGCGCGGGAAACTGCGCCGCGTGCAGCGCCCGGGAGATGACCACCCTACCCGCTTCCAGGGGCTCTCGCAGCGCCTCGAGCGAGCGGCGGCTGAACTCGGGCAGTTCGTCCAGGAAGAGGACGCCGTGATGCGCCAGGCTGATTTCGCCGGGACGCGGCCGCCCGCCCCCACCCACCAGCGCCGCCACCGACGCCGAATGATGCGGCGACCGGAAAGGCGGCTGGCCGGTCAGCGCGTCGGGCATGCCGGCCATTGCCGCCACGGCCGCCGCTTCCAGCGCCTGGCTCCGCTCGAGCGGCGGCAGCAGGCCCGGCAGGCGCGCGGCCAGCATGCTCTTGCCCGCGCCGGGCGGCCCCAGCATCAGCAGGCTGTGCCCGCCTGCCGCCGCGACTTCCAGCGCACGCCGGGCGCCAGGCTGGCCGCGCACGTCGGACAGGCACGGGACGGGCGCAACCGGAGGCCACGGTGCGGGCACGGCATCGGGCAGCAGCGACGCGCCCGCAGCATGGGCCGCCACGTCCGCCAGGCAACGCGCCGACAGGACGCGCAACCCCGGGACCCAGGCGGCCTGCTCGGCGCTGCCTGCCGGCAGGATCAGCGTGGCATCGGGCGCGTCGCGGGCGACGCTCAAGGCGATCACCAGCGGCGCGGCGACCGGCACGAGCGCGCCGGTGAGGGACAGTTCGCCGGCGAGCACCAGGCGGGAGAGCGCGGGATCGGGCGCACGAGGCTGATCTGCGTGACGCTCGCCGGCAGGTCCCGCGGCATGTGCGCCGAGGCTGTCGCCGGCAGGTTCGTTGGAAGTGCCGTCGGGATCTTTGCCGGGATGCTCGCCGGGAAGTTCGCCAGGAAGTTCGCCGGAGTGGCCGGCGCAGCGGTCTACGGACTGTTCACCCGAATCCCCACCGGAACGTCCGCCCCGCTGCCGCCCCGCCTGCGCGCCATCTTGCGCAGGCGCGGCCAATTGACCGGACGCTAGCAGCACGCCCAGCGCGATCGGCAGATCGAAGCGGCCGGACTCCTTGGGCATGTCTGCCGGCGACAGATTGACGGTGATGCGCCCCGCCGGAAACTCGAAGCCGCTGTTGATGATGGCGGCCCTGACCCGCTCGCGGCTTTCCCGGACCTCGGTATCAACCAGCCCGACCACGTTGAATCCCGGCAAGCCGGGGCCGAGGTGTGTTTCGACGCGGACCGCATGGGCGTGCATGCCGCTGAGGGCCCTGCTGGCGAGTACGGCAAGCGTCACGGGGGTCTCCGGATGAGTTCGGGACGCCAGTATCCGCAAAAACAAACGGCCGCGGAGAGCGGCCGTGACAAAACGATCTCGCGCTGGACCCGCGCGTAGCGGGTGCGCGGCGCTTGCTTACTTACTTACTTGTCCAGGCCCGTCGCCGGACCCTTGTCCAGACCCGTCAGGCGCTGTTCCATCTGCTGCACCTGGGCGGCCAGCTGATCGACCCGGGCGCGCGTACGTGCGAGCAAGTCGGCCTGCACGTCGAACTCTTCGCGGGTGACCAGATCCAGCTTGGAAAACGCCTGCGTCATCATGGCGCGCACATTGCGCTCGACGTCCGCCGCGGGGCTGCGCGCGATCAGGTCGGAAATGTTCTTCTGAAGGTCTTCCATCCACTGGGTGCGATTGTTCATATGGGCCTCTCGATGTTCTTGATGGCTCAAGTGTAGTGCGTCGGCCAGATTGTTTCAGGCGGGGCCGGTTGCGCCGCCGCAAAAAAAAGGGCGGGCCGCATGCGGTGACCGCCCTTCAAAGCACAGGAGAAAACCGGGCTGCCTGACGGCAACCCCCTACCAACACCACTAACCTTGCCGCCGGTCTATCCGACCGCGCAGTGCATCGTCCATATGGCGGATGCACGTCCTGAGTCCGATTCAACTCGAGCCCACACCGGTCAACAAGCCGACCCGTGTAAACCCTCGTATCACGGTCGCGCCCCAATTTGGACGGGTCCAAACGAATTCCAACTGGAATTGAAAGGCCGTCGGCGGGCAAAGAACCGCAGCCCGCAAGGCTGAGCGCCGGACGACACGTTCTATTGACGCGACCACGCACGAGCGCCGACACGTGACCGCACCCCAAGCGCTCGCATTAAATGGCTACAAATCCCTGTTGCGGATCACATGTGGTTGCATGTGACTGCTACGCGTTGTTGCGCACCAAATTGAGGCCGGCCTGCGGTGCATCGCGCACCACAACGGTGCCGTTTTGCACAACTTTTGCGCCGTTCCCGGGCATCGCCAGCGCTGGCCAACATGGCATGGATATTGCTTTAACCACGGAGCGTGCAACCAAGAGAGGAAATGCCATGAAACTCATCATCGCCATCATCAAGCCCTTCAAGCTCGACGAAGTGCGGGTGGCTCTATCCGGAATCGGGGTCCAGGGCCTGACCGTCACCGAAGTCAAAGGCTTTGGCCGCCAGAAAGGCCACACCGAACTTTATCGTGGCGCGGAATACGCCGTTGACTTCCTGCCAAAGCTGCGCGTCGAGGCCGCCGTGCCCGACCACCTTGTGGACCAGGTCATCGAAGCGATCGAACAAGCCGCCCGCACCGGCAAGATCGGCGACGGCAAGATTTTTGCCGCCCCCCTTGAACAAGTCATCCGTATCAGAACTGGCGAAGCCGGCGAAGCTGCGCTGTAAATAAATAAAGACTCAATGGAGCCTGAAAATGGATAAAGCAGATATTTCCTGGTTGCTCGTCTCTACCCTGCTTGTATTGATGATGGCCGTACCCGGCCTGGCCATGTTCTACGCCGGCCTGGTGCGCAGCAAAAACGTGCTGTCCGTCTTGCTGCAAGTGTTGTGCACGTTCGTGCTGGGCCTGGTTCTCTGGTTCATCTATGGATATTCCCTGGCGTTCACCGAGGGCAATGCCTTCTTCGGCGGCCTCTCGCGCGCTTTCTTCTCTGGCATGTTCAATCCCGCCGACGGCACGTACGCCATGTCGAACTCCCTGACCGAGCTGCTGTTTGCCTCGTTCCAGGCCACGTTCGCTGGCATCACCTGCGCCCTGGTGGTCGGCAGCTTTGCCGAACGCGCCCGGTTTTCGGCCGTGCTGGTGTTCACGGTGATCTGGTTCACGTTCGCCTACATCCCCATCGCGCACATGGTGTGGTTCGCCTCTGAAACGGCGCCCGGCCTCTTGAACGCACAAGGCGCGTTGGACTTTGCCGGCGGCACCGTGGTGCACATCAACGCCGGCGTGGCCGGTCTGGTGGGCGCCTATGTGGTTGGCAAGCGCGTGGGCTATGGCCGTGAAGCCATGCAGCCGCACAACCTGCCGATGACCTTCGTGGGCGCCGCCCTGCTGTGGGTGGGCTGGTTCGGCTTCAACGCAGGTTCGGCCCTGGCCGCCAACGAAAACGCCACCCTGGCCTTCTTCAACACCATGATCGCCACGGCGGGCGCCGTCCTGGCCTGGTTGTTCACGGAATGGGCCATCAAGGGCAAGCCCTCGATGCTGGGCGCCGCTTCGGGTGCCGTCGCCGGCCTGGTCGGCATCACCCCGGCCGCGGGCCTGGTCGGTCCGGTGGGCGCCCTGATCATCGGCGTGGTTGCCGGCGTGGTCTGCGTCTGGGGCGTGAACGGCCTGAAGCGCATGCTGCGTGCCGACGATGCGCTGGACGTGTTCGGCATCCACGGCGTGGGCGGCATTGTGGGCGCCCTGCTCACCGGCGTGTTCAATGCGCAGGTCTTCGGCGGCCCCGGCCTGGCCGAGCCCTCCATGATTGCTCACCAACTGTGGGTCCAGCTGGAAGGCGTGCTGCTGACCATCGTCTGGTCCGGCGTGGTGGCATGGATTGCCTACAAGATCGCCAATGCCCTGTGCGGCCTGCGTGTGCCGGAAGACCAGGAGCGCGAAGGCCTGGACGTCACCAGCCACGGCGAATCCGCGTATCACAGCTAAGCTGCTGCGATGCTCCCGCCGCGACCCGCGGCGGGGCGGATCGAAAAATGAAAGAGCCCTTCAACATGAAGGGCTCTTTTTTGCCAGCTTGCTTGGGAAGGTGTCAGATCAGACCGGGCCGAGCGCGTCCAGGTCGACGGGCAAGGCGCGGTTCAGCGCCGACGCCACCTTGATGCGAAGCGCATTGGAGTGCGCCCGGCGGACCTCACGCTTGACGTCCAGCAGCTGCTGCGGGTGCATGGAGAACTCGGTCAGACCCAGCCCGAGCAGCAGGCGGGTCATGCGCGAATCGCCTGCCATCTCACCGCAGACGGCCACCGGCTTGCCCGCGCGCTCGCCGGCATTGATGGTGTTGGCGACCAGGCGCAGCACCGCCGGGTGCAGCGGATCGTAAAGCGACGCCACGTCGTGGTCGCCGCGGTCGATGGCAAGCGTGTACTGGATCAGGTCGTTGGTGCCGATGGACAGGAAGTCCAGCGCCTGGGCAAAGGGTTCGATGGCGATGGCGATGGCGGGTACTTCAACCATCGCGCCCACCTCCATGTGCGGCGCGTAGGCCTGGCCACGGGCATCGAGTTCGCGCCGGGCGGCCTCGATGGCGGCCTTGGTCGCGACGACCTCGTGCATATGCGCGATCATCGGGATCAGCAAGCGCACCGGTCCGTGGGCGGAGGCCCTCAGGATGGCCCGCAACTGAGTCGCGAACATCTCGGGGCGCGCCAGGCAGTAGCGGATAGCACGCTGCCCCAGGGCGGGATTGGTGGCCACGGTGGCCTCGCCGTCCAGCGTCTTGTCAGAGCCGATGTCCAGCGTGCGGATCGTGACCGGACGGCCGGCCATCACCTTGACGACCGAAGCATAGGCCTCGTACTGCTCTTCTTCGCCGGGCAGATCGGGCCGGCCCATGAAGAGGAATTCGCTGCGGAAGAGTCCGATGCCGTGCGCGCCGGAAGCCAGCGCCAGCGCGGCCTCGTCCGGCAGCTCGATATTGGCGTGCAGCACGATGTCGATGCCATCCAGGGTGACGGACGGTTCGTCGCGCAGGAGGCTGAGTTCGGCGCGCTCGTCGGCGTAGGCGGCCTGGCGGCGGCGGTATTCCTGGAGGATGCGTTCGGACGGATTGACCACCACGACGCCAACCGAGCCGTCGATGATCAGCATGTCGCCGTCGCGGACCAGTTCGCGCACATTGCCCATTGCCACCACCGCGGGCACGCCCATGCTGCGCGCCACGATCGCGGTGTGTGAGGTCGGTCCGCCCAGGTCGGTGACAAAGGCGGCAAAACGTCCGCCGCGCAAGCGCAGCATATCGGCGGGCGAGATATCGTGCGCCACCACGACGAGGGCGTCATCGCCGCCCATGTGGGACATGTCGGGCAGGATCGCCGACGTGCCGGCCAGCACGTGCAGCACGCGCTCGATCACCTGGCGCACATCCGCCCCGCGCTCGCGCAGGTATTCGTCTTCCATGGCGTCGAACTGCTGGCCCAGAATCTGGCCCTGCGTCGTCAGCGCCCATTCGGCGTTGTAATGGCGCTCGGCGATCAGGGCGAGCGTCTGTTCGGCCAGGAGCGGATCGCCTAGTAGCAGACTGTGTACGTTGAGCATCGCGCCCAGCTCGCGCGGCGCGTCGGCCGGCAGCGTGTCAGCCAGTTGCAGCAGTTCCTGCTGGGCTGACGCCAGGGCCTCGGTCAGGCGGGCGCTTTCAGCGGGCACGTCTTCCGGCGAAATCCGGTAGTGCGCGACTTCAAGGGCCGCAGCCCCCATGACGACGGCGCGGCCGATGGCGTAGCCCTTGGCGACACCCTTGCCGTAGAGACACACAACGGGGCCGGCAGAACCAGCCCCTTGGGGTGCGCTGGTCGCGGGCGCGCCGGTCGTGGGCACGCCGGTTGCCGCTACGGGCGAACCGGCCCGAGCCGGGCCGGTTGCTTCAGGAGAGGGTCTATTCCTGCTCACCGAATTTGCTGTCGAACAGAGTTTCGATTTCGGAAAGCGCTTGCTCGGCATCGCTGCCGGAGGCCTCCAGCTTGACGGTGACGCCCAGTCCGGCTGCCAGCATCATGACGCCCATGATGCTCTTGGCGTTCACGCGTTGCGCACCGCGCGAAATGAAGATCTCGCTGGAAAACTTGCTGGCCAGCTGCGTCAGCTTGGCGGCGGCCCTGGCGTGCAATCCCAGTTTGTTGCTGATGACAATGTCAGTATTAGGCATAGGAAAGGTGGTGACCGCGGGCTATGCCGCAGTGTTGATCGCAGCCAATCGTCGTACCGATCGTCGGCTTGAAATAATAGCCGACATAATAGGGCAATTTTCCGCCCGTCAGTCTACCCGCAAGACGCCCTGCACCCCGCCGGCAAGCGCCTTTTCGCGGGTTTCGGCCAGCGGCAGGTTGCGGTAGGTCAACGCGCGCAGCAGCATCGGCGTGTTGAGACCCGCGAGCACACAGCACTGGATGCCCTGTGCCTGCGCATCGGCGACCGCGCGCTTGGAGATGTTGGCGGGCGTGGCGCCGATCAGGTCGGTCAGCACCAGGACGCCCGCGCCGTGGTCCTGCTCGAGGATGTCTTTCAGGACATCCGGCGCCAGGTCATCCGGCAGGTCTTCAGGCAGGATGTCATGAATTGCCAGCATGCCGTCCAGATCGCCCATGACGTGGCTCGCGCATTCGCGCATTGCCGCGCCCAGAGGCGCGTGCACGACGATCACAATACCCGTGGTCATGTCGGTTCCGAAAAATCAGGCAGCGACGGAGGCGGCGCTGGCAGCCTTGGCCGCCACGGCCTTTTCGAGCGCCTGCACGAACATGCCGGCCACGTCGAAGCCGGTCTGTTCGGCGATTTCCACGAAACAGGTGGGGCTGGTGACGTTGACTTCGGTAACGAAGTCGCCAATGACGTCCAGGCCGACCAGCAGCAGACCGCGGGCGGCCAGCTTGGGCGCCACGGCTTCGGCGATTTCGCGGTCACGGGCAGACAGTTCCTGCGCGACGCCACGGCCGCCGGCGGCCAGGTTGCCGCGCGTTTCGCCGGCCAGGGGGATGCGGGCCAGGGAATACGGCACGGGTTCGCCGCCGATCAGCAGAATGCGCTTGTCGCCCTTGACGATGTCAGGGATGAAACGCTGCGCCATGATGGTGCGCGCGCCGTTGTCGGTGAGCGTTTCCAGGATGGCGTTCAGGTTGGGATCCTTGGGCTGCAGGCGAAACACGCCCGTGCCGCCCATGCCGTCCAGCGGCTTGACGATGACGTCCTGGTGCTTGTCATGGAACGCCTTGAGACGGGCCATGTTGCGAGTGACCAGCGTGGGCGCGGTGAACTCGCTGATTTCGGTGATCGCCAGCTTTTCCGGGTGGTTCCGGATGGCCGCGCCGCCGTTGAACACGCAGGCGCCCTGCGCCTCGGCGTATTCGAGCAGGTGCGTGGAATACACGTATTCCATGTCGAACGGGGGGTCCTTGCGCATCACGACCGCGCCAAAATCCGCCAGTGGCAGATCCTGGGAGGCGGAATCGCGCCACCAGTCGTGGCCGTGCAGGTCGGCATCGGCGACCAGCTCGATCGGGGTGGTCTGCGCCTTGACGACGCCCGCCTCGATGTAGAGGTCGCCCTGCATGGCCACGCTGAGCGTGTGCCCGCGCGCCACGAGGGCACGCATCATGGCGACCGAACTATCCTTGTACGCCTTGAGCAGCGGCAAGGGATCCAAAACGAACAAAACGTGCATCGCGACACCCTGAACGGACGCCGCCTCCCCTGCTGGGAAGGCGGCTATGCTTTGTGACATCGTAGCGTAGAGCCGGCCAATAAGCGAACCCGCCGGTCACGAGACGGACACGGCGGGTTGCAGGAATGCAAGGCTAGGCCTTGCCTGAACCGGATACGGCGGGCGCTCAGGCTGCCGATTCGGGCTTGCCTGCGGGCACAGCCTTTTTCTTCGGCGCCAGCACCATGACCATCTGACGGCCTTCGAGCTTGGGCATGGCTTCGACCTGGGCAAGCTCCAGGAGGTCGTCGCGCACGCGCTCGAGAACGCGCATGCCAAGTTCCTGGTGAGCCATTTCGCGGCCACGGAAACGCAACGTCACCTTGGCCTTGTCGCCCTCTTCGAGGAAGCGGCGCAGGTTGCGCAGCTTGACCTGATAGTCGCCCTCGTCGGTCGCCGGACGGAATTTGACTTCCTTGACCTGGATGACCTTCTGCTTGGAGCGGGCTTCGGCTTGGCGCTTTTGCTCTTGGTACTTGAACTTGCCGTAGTCCATCAGACGGCAGACCGGCGGCTCGGCGTTCGGCGCGATTTCCACCAGATCCACGTCGTTTTGCTCGGAAAGACGGAACGCGTCGGCAATCTTGACGATGCCCAGCTGTTCTCCGTCCAGACCTATCAGGCGCACCTCGGGGACGCGGATTTCACCGTTGATGCGATTGGCTTTTTCAGTGGCGATGTTGAAAGCTCCTAGAAATGTTAAGCAGCGCTGCTATCGGGTTGATTGACGTCGCGACGGGTGGCGACGTCTTCGGACAACCGGGACACAAAGTCGTTGAACGGGATGGCGCCAAGGTCCAGGCCGCCCAATCCACGTACCGCGACAGTGCCGTTTTGCTTTTCCTTGTCGCCGACGACAAGAATGTACGGCACCTTTTGCAGGCTGTGTTCCCGAATTTTACGAGTGATTTTTTCACCGCGCAAATCGGACTCTACTCTAAAGCCTTGTTTTTTCAGGCTTTGCGTGATTTCGGCAGCATAATCGGCCGAAGGTTCGGAAATGCAGCATACAACTGCTTGCACCGGCGCCAGCCAGGGCGGCATGGCGCCGGCGTGGTTTTCGATCAACATGCCGATGAAGCGCTCGAGCGAACCGAGGATCGCGCGGTGCAGCATGACCGGCGGGCGGCGCTGGTCATTCTGGTCCACGTACTCGGCGCCCAGGCGCACGGGCATGGAGAAATCGACCTGGATCGTGCCGCACTGCCAGTGACGGCCGATGGCGTCCTTGAGCGTGTATTCGACCTTCGGACCGTAGAAGGCGCCCTCGCCCGGCGAGATTTCGAATTCGCAACCCGTGCGGCGCAGGCTTTCCATCAGGGCGGCTTCGGCCGTATCCCAGACTTCGTCCGTGCCGATCCGCTTTTCAGGACGCGTGGCGACCTTGTACAGGACTTCGGTAAAGCCGAAGTCGCGATAGACCTTTTGCAAGAGCGCCGTGAAATCGGCGCATTCGTCCTGGAGCTGGTCTTCGGTACAGAAAATGTGGCCATCGTCCTGCGTGAAGCCGCGCACGCGCATCATGCCGTGCAGCGAACCGGAGGGCTCGTTGCGGTGGCATTGGCCGAATTCGCCGTAGCGCAGGGGCAGTTCGCGGTAGGAATGCAGGCCGGCGTTGAAGATCTGCACGTGGCCCGGGCAGTTCATGGGCTTGAGGCCATAGACGCGGTTTTCGGACTCGGTCGTGAACATGTTTTCACGGTAGTTGTCCCAGTGGCCGGTCTTTTTCCAGAGCGAAATGTCCAGGATCTGCGGCGCCTTGACTTCCTGGTAGCCGTTGTCGCGGTACACGCTGCGCATGTATTGCTCGACCTGCTGCCACAGGGCCCAGCCCTTGGGATGCCAGAAGATCAGGCCCGGGGCCTCGTCCTGGAAGTGGAACAGGTCAAGTTCGCGGCCGATCTTGCGGTGGTCGCGGCGCTCGGCCTCTTCGAGCATGTGCAGGTAGGCTTCCTGCTCTTCTTTCGTTGCCCAGGCGGTGCCGTAGATGCGCTGGAGCATCTCGTTCTTGCTGTCGCCGCGCCAGTAGGCGCCTGCCACCTTCATCAGCTTGAAGACCTTGAGCTTGCCCGTGGACGGCACGTGCGGGCCGCGGCACAGGTCGATGAAGTCGCCTTCACGGTACAGGCTAAGCGTCTCGTTGGACGGGATCGAGGCGATGATTTCCGCCTTGTACTTTTCGCCGATGCCCTTGAAGAATTCGACGGCGTCGTCGCGGGACCATTCTTCGCGCGTGACGACTTCGTCCTTCTTGGCCAGTTCGGCCATCTTCTTTTCGATGGCGGCCAGATCTTCCGGCGTGAAGGGGCGCTTGTACGAGAAGTCGTAGTAGAAGCCGTTGTCGATCACAGGGCCGATGGTGACCTGGGCATCAGGGAAGAGCTCCTTGACGGCATAGGCCAGCAGGTGGGCGGTCGAGTGGCGGATCAGATCCAGGCCGTCCGCATCCTTGGCCGTCACGATGGCCAGACGGGCGTCTTCTGCGATGCGGAAACTGGTGTCGACGAGCTTGGATTCCGCGCCGTCGAACGTCACGCGGCCGCCCAGGGCAGCCTTCGCCAGGCCCGTACCGATCGATTGCGCCACTTCGGCAACCGTTACCGGTTCCGGATATTGGCGCTGCGAACCATCGGGCAATGTGATCTGTACCATCGGGAGTGCTTCCTGGGGTTCTTGGAACTGAAAAACGAAAACAGAAACGAAAAACGCGGCTTGGTAGCCGCGTTCATTTGATTGTCTTGATGAGTCCTACCGCTGACCTGACACGGTGAAACCCGACGCACGAAAAAACTAACGCGACATGGGGCGAAAGTTCCGGGTCGTAGTTCGTGCGGGCGGGAAAAACATGTTGGGGCCTGTTGGTGCGCGCACTGCGGGGCGCGAATCAAGGTGCAGCAAAACAAATGCAGCTGAAATAGCTGCATGGATCGTTGCCGATTGTAGCACCGTTTGCGGGCTATCCGTGGCGAAAACGCCACGGAGGATTGCAGTGAGCGCACCGGGGACGCAGCGAGATGTTTAGTGCCGACGGATCGGTCTGATTTTGGCCCGTTTGGTAACTCAAACGCGCGCCGAACACGTAATCTGCCCACGAATTTCAGGGCCGCGCACGGAAATGCGCCAGCGACCGCCGCGTCGTGGCCGCGCGGATTGCCCTGGACCCCCATCCGATCGTGGAGCAACGATGAATCGCGTTTCAGAGACTGCAAGCCAGATGACCGGCGGCTCGCTTCACGGCCCGCTTATCGCGCCGGCGGACGGCTTAGAGGCCCGCAAGCACCTGCTGCTGTCGCGGCCGCCGCCGGTGATCCGGGTCGCGGTCCTGGACGACCATCCCGTCGTCGCGCTGGGCATTGGCGCCTTTCTGGAAAGCCGCCCTGGGTTTCACGTGGTGCACCGCGAGACCTCCGCGCGCTCCTTGCTGGAGAAACTGGCCAAGCAGCCGTGCGACGTCGCGCTGATCGACTTCTATCTGCCCCTGGAACCCTTCGATGGCGTCAACTACCTGCGGCGGGTGCGCCGCTATCACCCCAACATGGCGGTCATCACCTTTTCGGCTGGCAATCGCCAAGAGACCGAGTACGCCGCCTTTCGGGCCGGCGCCGCCGGTTACCTGGCAAAACAATGGGGTCTGGTCCTGCTGCCGGACATGATCCGCGGCGTGGTCGAGGCCAACACGCCGTTCCTGACGGTCGAAGACGGACAGATCTGCAGCATGGAGCCGACGGCGCCGCATGCGCTGCTAACGACGTCGGAAGTGGAGGTGCTGCGCCACATCAGGCAGGGCCTGTCAGTGACGCAGATTGCCCGCAGGCTGGTGCGCAGCAAGAAGACAGTCAGCACCCACAAGCGCCGCGCCATGCGCAAGCTGGGGCTGTCGGATGATTTGTCGCTGGCGCTGTACTTGCGCGACAAGTTTGCCGAATGAATCGCGCGGCCGGTTGGCCGCGCGAGAGATCAGATGATGCGGGAGTACGTGGCGGTGGGAATGGCCGATCGCAGGTATTTGTCGAAGGCCATGGCCACGGCCCGCACGAAGTACCAGCCCAGGCCGGTGACCCGCAATTCGCCCAGGTGCAGATTCACCAGGCCCAGTTCGGCCAGGCTGGCCACCTGCGAGAGCTCGCGGCTGAAGTAGTCGCCGAATTGCAGGCCATGCTTGGCCTCGATGCGGGCGAAGTCCACGCGGCCCTGGCACATGATGTCCATGATGATTTCGCGGCGGACCAGATCGTCGGGGCTAAGGGCCAGGCCGCGTTCTACGGCGAACCTTCCGGATTCGATGGCCGCGTAGTATTCGTCGAGGATCTTCGCGTTCTGGCTGTAGGTGTCGCCGATGCGTCCGATGGCCGACACGCCCAGCGCGATGAGGTCGCGATCCGGCTGTGTGCTGTAACCCTGGAAATTGCGGTGAAGCTCGCCGCGTTGCTTGGCAATGGCCAGTGCGTCGGTGTTCAACGCGAAATGGTCCATGCCGATATACGTGTAGCCCTGTTTCAGAAAGCCCTGGATGGCGGAGCTGAGCAGGCCGACCCGCGTGGCGCGGTCCGGCAGGTCGGCTTCTTGAATGCGGCGCTGCGGCTTGAAACGTTCGGGCAGATGCGCGTAGGCATAGAGTGCGATGCGGTCGGGACGCAGCGAGATGACCTGCTCGATGGTGCGGGCGAAGGATTCGGTGGTTTGCAGCGGCAGCCCATAGATAAGGTCCACGTTGACCGACGCATAGCCCAAAGCCCGCGCGCTATGCATCAGCGCGGCGACGTCTTCGTACGATTGGACCCGGTGCACCGCGACCTGTACGCGTTCGTCGAAATCCTGGACGCCGAAGCTCAAGCGGTTGAAGCCCAGTTGCTGCAGGAAGGCCAGGCGCTCGGGGGTAGCGGTGCGAGGATCGACTTCGACGGAAATTTCGGCATCGGGCTCAAAGCGGAAGGCGCCGCGCAGATCGCCCATCAGCCGCGCCAGTTCCTCGTTGGACAGGAACGTGGGGGTGCCGCCCCCGAAATGCAGTTGCGATACCGGCACGCCCGGGCCCAGTTCCTGCACATGCAGCGCGATTTCGCTGGACAGCGCATCCAGATAGCGGGCGGCGCGGTCGTGGTGGCGGGTCACCACCTTGTTACAGGCGCAGTAATAACAGACCGATTCACAGAACGGAATGTGCACGTAGAGCGACAGTGGCTCGGCCGGGCTGGTTGCGCGCCGCTGCTGCAGGGCGAGGCGGTAGTCTTGCTCGCCGAAGCTTCCGTGATAACGGTCTGCCGTAGGATACGAGGTGTATCGCGGCCCGTTCTTGTCCAACCGGGCCAGCAGTTGGGGTGGAAAAAACGGCTCGGCGGTGGCGGGCGCCGGCGATTCCGAAGATTGAGGGCGTAGAGCGGCTTGCATAACCCGGATTATTCGCCTGCCCGCCCCCCGACACTTTGATCTTGCGCAAACGGCGAGCACCGCGTCTGCCGCGGGGCAAGCTTTGCCACGGCGAGCGAGCGCCATCCTGCTGCGCCGCCCTGCCCCGTAAAATGCCGCGACTCACCGGGCAAGACGTGCATGCCGAGAATCGCGCAGCCCGATTCCCGCCCCAGACTCCCGCCGCGAGATTCCCGCAGCAAACAAGGATCAATCAATGGAAACCGAACTGGAAGGCCGCCTGCTGGCCATGCGCCAAGCGCTGGCGATTGCGATCGCCCTGTCGACCCGCAGCAGTCCCCAGGCCACCGACATGGCGCTGGAACTCCTGGGCGACCTGAAGGCCAATCTGGACAACACGCCGGCCGACAGCCCGTTCGGCAAGCCGGAATGGGTGGTGGGCGCCCATGACGAACTCGACGGCATCGCCCGCCTGGTTCGGGCGTTTACGCAAACGCCTGAACCGGACGACGACGGGCAGTAGACATGCGTCGAACTCAGGCCAAATCACCTCCAACTGGCCTGACCACCAGACGAACAGCAGTGGATTCCCTCACATCGTTTTCCCTGAAAGCGGCGGTTTCCCCTTTTGTTTCAAGGGCGAAGTGCCTATATTGGTGGCCTGACCACCAGGCCAACCCTTTGCGCAGACCGCCCGATGAGCACCTTTCAAGCCGTCGCTGTCACTCGTCTGTATCGCATGATCGCCGACCAGATCGCGGGACGCATCCGGGCCGGCGACTTTCCGCGCGGCCGGCGGTTGCCGTCAGAGCGGGACCTGGCCGAACAATTGCAGGTCAGCCGCGCGTCAATCCGCGAAGCGCTGATCGCACTTGAAATCGAGGGCTACGTCGAGGTCCGCGTCGGCACCGGTGTTTTCGTGGCGGACAAGGAAGGCGGCGGCGCGGCGTGGGGCGCCGGGCCGAACGCCAGTGCGGCGCAGAGCACCGACGACATCGGCCCGTTCGACCTGCTTGAAGCACGCCTCCTGATCGAACCCGAATGCGCCGGCATGGCGGCCCAGCACGCCACGCCCACCCAGCTTGCGGCGATCCGCGAAGCCCATGAGGGCATGTCCCTGACGGATTCCCCCGGTCGGCACGACCGCGAATTCCACGGCGCGATCGCTGCCGCCTGCGGCAACGCCGCGCTGGCCGCCGCGGTGGGCCACCTGTGGAACCTGACCCAGTCCAGCTCGGTGTACCGCCGGATGCAGGACTACTTCGTCGACGCCAAGGTGTGGGCCGTCGCCCACGCCGAACACCAGCGCATCCTGACTGCGATCGTGGCGCGCGACCCCATGCGGGCGCGCCACGCCATGCACGCACACCTGCTTGGCATCCTGGCGCGATTGCGCGAGGACTTTGGCGACGTTTCCAACCCCCGAGGCGATCTATGACGACACCCACCCTGTCCATCAACGGCAACCGGCTGTGGCAATCCTTGATGGATCTTGCGCAGATCGGCGCGACGCCCAAGGGCGGCAACTGCCGCCTGGCGCTCACCGCGCTCGATGGCCAGGGGCGCGATCTGGTGACCGGCTGGATGCGCGATGCCGGCATGACGGTGCGCGTGGACCAGGTGGGCAACATCTTTGCCCGGCGCGCGGGCCGCGACGACAGCCTGCCGCCCGTCATGACGGGCAGTCACATCGACACGCAGCCCACCGGCGGCAAGTTCGACGGCTGTTATGGCGTGCTGGCCGGGCTTGAAGTCATCCGCACCCTGAACGACGCGGGCGTGCAGACCGACGCCCCGCTGGAAGTGGCCATCTGGACCAACGAGGAAGGCTCGCGCTTTGTGCCGGTCATGATGGGATCGGGCGTATTCGCCGGCAAATTCCCGCTGGAAACCGCGCTGTCGGCCCGCGACGCGCAGGGCATCAGCGTGCGCGACGAGCTTGCCGCCATCGGGTACGCGGGCGCCGATCCCGTGGGCGGCCGCCCCGTCGACGCCTATTTCGAGGCGCATATCGAGCAGGGCCCGATCCTTGAGCACGAGGAAAAGACCGTCGGCGTGGTGACGGGGTCGCTGGGGCTGCGCTGGTACGACGTCACGGTGACCGGCATGGAAATGCACGCCGGTCCGACACCGATGGCAATCCGCCGCGACGCGCTTTTTGCCACGAGCTTCCTGCTCCAGGCGGTCGTGAACATCGCCAACACCCATCAGCCGCATGGACGCGGCACGGTGGGCGAGATCCACGCCTTTCCGGGATCGCGCAACGTGATCCCGGGCCAGGTGCGTTTCACCACCGACCTGCGCCACGAAGACGAGGCGACGCTGGACCGCATGGACCAGGATTGGCGGCGCGTCTGCGACGACATCGCCGTCGCGCATGGCGTGCGTGTCGAGGTGAAGGATGTGCAGTACTTCCCGCCGACGCCGTTCGATCCGGATCTGGTCGACAAGGTGCGCAAGGGCGCCGCGAACCGTGGTCTGCCCGCGATGAACATCGTCACCGGCGCCGGACACGATGCCGTCTACATGGCCGCCGTCGCGCCCACCGCCATGATCTTCGTGCCGTGCAAGGACGGCATCAGCCACAACGAAATCGAAGACGCACGGCCCGAGCATCTGGAGGCCGGGTGCAACGTCTTGCTCGACGCCATGGTGGCGCGGGCCAATAGCGCCAGTCAGCGCCCTGAATGATTTGCCCAAGCCGTAGCCAGCACGCCTGATTCGTCCAACAAGAATGCAAAGGGGAAAAAACTTGCAGCCGGACACTCACCGCACCGCAGCCGACGACCGCGCCGCCCTCGCCGCCCTGGCGAAGCACCATTGAATTCTCCGCATTGGTGCGCGGCGCCTTAACCAGCACCTGAACGAAGCATTGTTGCAGCAGCTCCACCCGCAGTACCCGAGAAACGCAGGTGGCATGAGGTTTGCTTGATTCGGCACGGCTATCGCCGCGTCCAGGCGGCCGCCTGTCCGACCCTTTCCAGCCCGGAGGCTCGCAGTGAAATCGAAAAACTGGTTTTCCCTTAGCATCGGCGCATTGGTCCTTGCGGCCGCGCTGCCCGCCACGCAGGCGTTCGCCCAGACCAAAGGCGGCACGCTGAACATGATCGTGCAGCCCGAACCGCCGGTCATCGTGACGGCCATCAATCAGCAGGGGCCAACGCAATTCGTTGCAGGCAAGATCTACGAAAGCCTGCTGACCTACTCCACCGACTTGAAGCCGCAACCTGGCCTGGCGAAGTCCTGGGAAGCCGCCGCTGACGGGCTGACCTACACCTTCCATCTGCAGGACAACGTGAAGTGGCATGACGGCAAACCGTTCACGTCCGAAGACGTGGTGTTCTCGCTGGCGGAGATGCTGCCCAAGACCCATGCGCGTGCCCGCGTCATCCTGAACAAGTTCGTCGATTCCGTGACGGCGCCGGATGCCAAGACCGTGGTCATCAAGCTGAAGACGCCGTTCCCGGCCTTCATGCTGATGTTCGAACCCGGCTTTGCGCCGATGATGCCCAAGCATCTGTACGCCGGCACGGACTACATGACCAACCCCGCCAACCAGAAGCCCGTGGGCACCGGCCCGTTCGTCTTCAAGGAATGGAAGCGCGGCGAATACATCAAGCTGGCGCGCAATCCCGACTACTGGAAGCCGGGCAAGCCCTATCTGGATGAGCTGGTGTTCAACGTGATTCCGGATGCGGCCTCGCGCGCCGTGGCCTTTGAGCGCGGCAGCGTGGACGTGCTGCGCGGCGGCGACGTGGACAACGTCGACATCAAGCGCCTGCGCGGCCTGCCCAACGTGGAATACACCACCGCGGGCTGGGAGATGTTCTCGCCGCAGGCCTACCTGATCTTCAACATGCGCAAGCCGCCCTTCGACAACCTGAAGGTGCGCCAGGCCGTCATGGCCGCGATGAACCGCAACATGGTGGTCAACAACATCTTCTTCGGCCTGGGCAAGGTGTCGACCAGCCCGTTCGTGACGACCGAGATGTTCTACGACAAGAACATGCCGCCGATGCCGTTCGACATGAAGAAGGCGCGCGCGCTGATCAAGGAATCAGGCATCAAGCCGGGCGACTACACGATCCGCCAGTTGAGCTTTCCGTATGGTTCGACCTGGGACCGCCTGGGTGAATACACCAAGCAGGCGCTGGAACAGCTTGGCTTCAAGGTGAATGTGGAATCGACCGACGCGGGCGGCTGGGCCAGCCGCACCGGCAACTGGGACTTCGACCTGACCACCACCTTCACCTACCAGTACGGCGACCCCGCGCTGGGCGTGCAGCGGCTGTACATCTCGTCGAACATCGTCAAGGGATCGCCCTTTGCCAACGTGCAGGGATACAGCAATCCCGAGACCGACAAGCTGTGGGAGGCCGCCGCCTCCGAGGTCGATCCGGCCAAGCGCCAGGAGCTCTACACCAAGATCCAGACGACCCTCGTCAACGAGGTGGCCAACGGATTTCTGGTCGACATGGAGTTCCCCACCCTGTCTCGCGCCAACGTCAAGAACCTGGTCAAGACCGCCATCGGTCTGAACGAGTCGTTCGACGACGTCTACATCGAGAAGAAGTAAGCGCTGCCGATGCGCCGCCGCGGGCTTGACCCGCGGCGGCGCCCCGCTGCGCGATGGGCCCGCTTGCCGCCGGCAAAGCCCGTCCTGAAAGGACCCGAGCATGAGATTCCTGTCTTTCCTGCTTTCCCGCATCGGCAAGGCCCTGGTGGTGGTGCTGGGCGTGGTGATCATCAATTTCTTCCTGATACGGCTGGCGCCCGGCGACCCCGCCGCCGTGCTCGCCGGCCAGGCCGGCGCGGGCGATGCCGCCTACGTGGACCAGCTGCGTGTCGCTTTCGGGCTGGACAAGCCGATCCTGACGCAGCTCCTGCTTTATCTGAAGGGCGTGGTGCAGCTGGACCTGGGCTTTTCGTACCGCAACCACGTGCCGGTGCTGGACCTGATCGTCGAGCGCCTGCCCGCCACGTTCCTCCTGATGTCGTGCGCCTTCGTGTTTTCCATCGTGCTGGGCGTGCTGCTGGGCGTGGTGGCGGCCAAGGCGCGCTACCGCAACAAGCGCCGCTGGATCGATAGCTCGGTGATGACCGGCGCCCTGCTCCTGTACGCCACGCCGCTCTTCTGGCTGTCGCTGATGGGCATCCTGCTGTTTTCGGTGGTGCTGGGCTGGCTGCCGGCGTTCGGCATGGAAACCGTGGGCGCCAACCTGACCGGCTGGGCGCGCGCGGGCGACATCGCGCTGCACCTCATCCTGCCGACCGTGACGCTGGGCTGCTTCTTCATGGCCGTGTATGTGCGGCTGACCCGCGCGTCGATGCTGGAAGTGATCGGCATGGACTTTGTGAAAACGGCCCGCGCCAAGGGCGTGAGCCCCAGCCGTGTGATCCGCGCGCACGTGCTGCGCAACGCGCTGCTGCCGGTCATCACGTTTGCCGGCATCCAGCTTGGGCAGATGGCGGGCGGCGCGGTGCTGACCGAAACCGTCTTCGCGTGGCCCGGCATCGGCCGTCTGATGTTTGACGCCCTGCTGCAACGCGACTACCAGCTTCTGCTGGGCATCTTCCTGGTCACGTCCATCATGGTCGTCGTCTTCAACCTGTTGACCGACGTGCTGTACCGCCTGATCGATCCGCGCATCGGCGCGGGCGCGCAGCAAGGAGCCTCCGCATGAAGTCATTCGCCCAACGTTACATGCGCAATTACGGGGCGGTGGCCGGCCTGGTCATCATGCTGATCGTGGTGGCCGTGGCTCTGGCGGCGCCGCTGCTGTACGAGGAATCGCCATGGATGATGGTGGCCGATCCGCTGATCCCGCCGTTCACCAATGCGGACTATCCGTTCGGCACGGACATGCTGGGCCGCGACATCACGGCCGGCCTGGTATGGGGCGCACGCGTGTCGCTGATGGTCGGTTTGCTGTCGACCGCCGTGGCGCTGCTGTTCGGCATCCTGGTGGGGTCGGTGGCCGGCTATTGCGGGGGCCGCGTAGACGACGCGCTGATGCGTTTCACCGAATTCTTCCAGACCATTCCGCAACTGGCGATGGCCGTGGTGCTGGTCGCCATTTTGAGTTCGTCGGTGTATTCGATCATGGGCGCGATCGCCGTGGTGTCCTGGCCGCCGGCCGCGCGGCTGGTGCGGTCGGAGTTCATGACGCTCAAGCAGCGCGAATTCGTGCAGGCGGCCATCGTGATTGGCCAGACGCCGGCGCGCATCGTGGGCACGCAGATCCTGCCCAATGCCATGTCGCCCATCATCGTGTCGGCCTCGTTCATGGTGGCGACCGCCATCCTGACGGAATCGTCGCTGTCTTTCCTGGGCCTGGGCGACCGCAACCTGATGAGCTGGGGCTTCATGATCGGCGCGGCGCGCACGATGATCCGCGAAGCCTGGTGGATGAGCGTGTGGCCGGGCGTCGCCATTTTGCTGACCGTGCTGGCCATCAACCTGATCGGCGAAGGCCTGAACGACGCCCTCAACCCGCAACTGCGCAAGCGCGGCGAATAGGAGGCCGGCATGAATCCAACCTCAGAATCGACGCCGCTGCTGTCCATCCAGAACCTGACCATCGCGCTGCCCAAGGGTGGCGATCGTCCCTACGCCGTACAGGACGTCTCGTACGACATCCGCGCCGGGGAAATCCTGTGCATCGTCGGCGAATCCGGATCGGGCAAGTCCATGAGCGCCAACGCCATCATGGGACTGCTGCCCGACTACCTGACGCCGCAGCAGGGCCGCATCCTGTTCCGCGGCCAGGACCTGCTGCAGCTGGACGAGCCGGCGCTTCAGGCCATGCGCGGCAAGGACATGGCGATGATCTTTCAGGAGCCGCTGTCGGCCCTGAACCCGCTGATGACGGTGGGCGAGCAGATCAGCGAGGTGATGCGCGTGCATGACGCCTACCCAGGCGCCGAGCGCCTGAAGCGCACGCTGGAACTGCTGGAATTCGTGGGCCTGCCGGACCCGGCGACGCTCTATCACGTCTACCCATTCCGGCTGTCAGGCGGACAGCGCCAGCGCGTCATGATCGCGATGGCGCTGGCGCTGGAACCCGCGCTGCTGATCGCGGACGAGCCCACGACCGCGCTGGACGTGACGACGCAGGCGCAGATCCTGGCGCTGATCGCGCGGATCCAGAAAGAGAAAGGCATGGGCGTGATGTTCGTCACGCACGACTTCGGCGTGGTGGCCGAGATCGCCCATCGCGTGGCCGTCATGGAGAAAGGCATTCTGGTGGAACAAGGCCCTGCCGACGAAGTGCTCAACCGTCCGCGCCATCCATATACCCAGCGCCTGATCGCGGCGGTGCCTCACCGGCGCGGCGAGGAGCGCGCCGGGATCGCGGACGACAGACCGGTGCTGGAAGTGAAGGACCTGAAGAAGACCTACGTGATCGGCCACGGCTGGCTGGGCAACAAGCGCGAGGTGCGCGCGGTGGACGGCGTGAGCTTTGCCGTGCGGCGCGGCGAGACGCTGGGCATCGTGGGTGAATCGGGGTCCGGCAAATCCACGATCGGCAAATGCCTGCTCAAGCTTGTCGGCATCAATGGCGGCCAGTTGCTGTTCAACGGGCAGGACATCGCCACGCTGCCCGAGTCCCGCTTTCGGCCGATGCGGCACGAGATCCAGATGATCTTTCAGGACCCGTTTGCCTCGCTCAACCCCCGGCACACCGTGGGCCGCATCATCAGCGACGGCCCGGTCGCCAACGGCGTGGCGCGGGCGCAGGCCGAGGCCCGGGCGCGCGAGCTGCTGTCGCTGGTGGGCATGGATCCGTCTGCCTTCGATCGCTATCCCAACCAGTTTTCCGGCGGCCAGCGCCAGCGCATCGGCATCGCGCGCGCCCTGGCGCTGGAACCCAAGGTGCTGGTGGCCGACGAATCGGTCTCCGCGCTGGACGTGTCGGTGCAGGCGCAAGTGCTGCAACTGCTGCACGACCTGCAGCAGCGGCTGAAGATTGCGCTGGTGTTCATCACCCACGACCTGCGCGTAGCGGCGCAGATCTGCAATTCGGTCCTGGTCATGCATCGCGGCAAGGTGGTCGAGTACGGGTCGCCCGCCCAGATCTTCGACAACCCGCGGCATGCATACACGCGCCAGTTGATCGCCGCGGTGCCGGGCCAGCATTGGGACCCGACCAAGGCGCAGGCCGCCTGACCGCCATTCCGTCATCGCCATTCAGGAGAACCGCTTATGCAACGCCCCGCCGCAATCCCCACCGTGCAGATCGACAACGAGCAGGTCACCGTCACCGAGTGGCGTTTCCCGCCGGGTGGCGAGACGGGCTGGCACCGCCATGGCATGAACTACGTGGTGGTGCCGCAGACCACCGGCCCGTTGCTGCTGGACACCCCCACCGGCCAGGTCACCAGCCAGCTCACCACCGGCGTGGCGTACTACCGGCCGGTCGGCGTGGAGCACAACGTCATCAATCCCAGCGACACGGAATTCGTGTTCGTCGAGATCGAACTGAAGCGGGCATGAGCCCCGCGCATCTGGCATTGACCCGGACGGTCTGAGCGAGGATATCCATGAAGGCCTTTTTTTCCGAAGAACAGCTGCTGCATTCGCCCCGCCAATTCATGCGGCTGGGCCGCATCAGCGCCCCGACCGACCTGCCGTCGCGCGCCGAGAACCTGCAGCAGGCGCTGGCCGCCCGCGGCATCAAGGTCGAAGCGCCGGCCGACTATGGACGCAAGCCGCTCGAACACGTCCACAGCGCGGATTACCTGGATTATCTGGAAACGGCCTTTGCGCGCTGGCAGGCGTTGAAGGCGCCGGGGGTCGATCCCGGGCCGGAGGTTCTGCCGAATCTCTCGCCGTACTACAACGGCCGCATCGATGCCGCCGGGCGCGGCCCCTGCCCCTCGCCGTCCATCGTGGCGCAGACCGGGTACTACCTGAGCGACCTGTCCTGCCCCATCGGGCCGCAGACATGGCGCTCGGCGCTGCGGTCCACCCATAGCGCGCTGGCGGCGGCGGATCATGTGGCGGGCGGTGGCGGGGTGGCGTATGCGCTGTGCCGGCCGTCCGGCCACCACGCCCATCGCGATCGCGCGGGCGGCTTCTGTTACCTGAACAGCAGCGCCGCCGCGGCCAGCCGGCTGCTGCAAACGTGGTCAAAGGTGGCGGTGCTGGACGTGGACGCGCATCACGGCGACGGCACGCAGAACATCTTCTACCAGCGGCCGGATGTGATGACGGTGTCGCTTCATGCCGACCCGGCGGGCTATTACCCCTTCTACACCGGCTACGCGCACGAACGCGGCCACGGTGCGGGCGAAGGCTACAACCTGAACCTGCCGCTGGCGCACGGCTGCGGCAACGCGGAATTCCTGCAGGCGCTGGACACGGCGCTGGACGCCTTGGCGGGCTATGCGCCCGAGGCGCTGGTTTTGCCGCTGGGGTTCGACACGTACAAGGACGATCCCATCAGCGTGCTCCGGTTGGACATCGACGCCTACCGCGACATCGGCGCGCGCGTCGCCGGTCTGGGCGTGCCGACCGTGGTGGTGCAGGAAGGCGGCTACATGGTCGAGGCGATCGGACCGGCGCTGGACGCGTTTCTTGAAGGATTCGACCGTGGCGGCAAGTGACCATGCCCGGGGGTGCGCAAAGGCGTGCATGAGCACGTGCGCCGGATGAGCGCCCTGACCGGATCAACGCCCGCGCGCCAGACCGGCATCCTGCTGTTCTTTGCGGCGCTGGTGGCGTTTGCCACCTTCGACGCGGGCACCAAGCAGTTGCTGGAACGCTACCCCGCGCCCTTCCTGAACGTGATGCGCTACCTGGCGGTGGTGACGCTGGCGATGGGCATGCTGTGGCGCCATGGGCGCGGCCTGCGCCTGCGCGACGCGCCGGAAAAGCCGCTGCTGGTGCTGCGCGGCGTCATGCTGGCCACGGTGGCCACTTGCTTCATGACCGCGCTGATCTGGATGCCGCTGTCCGAAGCCACCGCCATCTACTTCACGGCCCCGCTCATCATGGTGGCGCTGTCGCCCTGGATGCTGGGCGAACGCGTCCGCGCGGCGCAATGGGGCGCCGTGGCTGCGGGGTTTGGCGGCATGCTGCTGATCGTGCGGCCCGGCGGCGACCTGCCTCTGCTGGGCACGTTGCTGATGGCGGTGTCCGCCGTCAGTTACGCAATCTTCCAGGTGCTGACGCGAAAGCTGTCGAACAAGGTGCCGGGGCCGGTGCAGTATGCGTACACCGCGTTCATCTGCCTCATCGTGACGGCGCTGCCGGCGCCCTTCTTCCTGCCCGATCCCTGGCCGGGACCGGCGGACACCGCCATCATTCTTGCGTTGGGCGCATGCAGCGGACTGGCGCAGATCCTGCTGATCGCCGCCTTCCAGCGCGTCCCGGCCGCGACGCTCGCGCCGCTGAACTACTTCCAGTTGCTGCTGGCGCTGGGCTTCAGCACGTTCTGGTTCCAGCGCCCGCCAGACGCGCTGGCGCTGGCGGGCATGGGGCTCATCATGGCGGCCGGGGTGTTTCTGGCGCTGGGCCCCCTTAGAAGTCCATCGACGCCGACAGCATGAACGTGCGCGGCGCGCCCAGTGCCAGGCTGGAGAGCTGCGGCATGCCCCAATAGGCCTTGTTCGTCAGATTATTGATGGCGGCGCGCAGCACCACCTGGCGGTCCGCCACCTTCGTGGCGTAGCGCGCGCCGATGTCGTACGTGGTGCGCCCGCCCACCGACAGCGAGTTGTCCGCGCTGATGTACTGCTTGGACACCGAGGTCGCGTTGGCCGTCAACGTCAGCCCCTGCACCGCCGGCACGTCCCATTCCACGCCAAGTTTGCCCTGTAGCCTCGGGATGCCGGTGGCCTGCTTGCCCTCGTTGGCCGCGACGGCCGCTTTTGTCACCTTGGGATCGATGTAGGCGACGCCGCCGATCAGGCGCACGCCACGCAGCGGTTCGCCGAAGAAGCCCCATTCCACGCCCTGGTTGCGCTGCTCGCCGCCGAACGAGAACATGTTTGTGACCGGATCGGTGTAGCTGCTGGGGCGCTCGATTTCAAACAGCGCCAGCGTATGGGTGAAGTCGCCCAGGTCGACCTTCAGGCCGATCTCCTTCTGCTTGGTCTTGAAGGGCGCAAAGAGCTCGCCTGCGTTGGCCGCGGTGGCGGGCGCGGACTGACCCTTGGAGAGGCCCTCGATGTAGTTCGCGTACACGGAAATGTTGTCCGTCGCCTTGACGAGCAGCGCGGCGGCGGGCGTCGTGGCGTGGGCGTCATAGCGGCTGGTGCGCGCGCCGGTGGCGACGCTGAAGCTGTCGGTGCGGACCTCCTGGCGGCGCGCGCCCAGCGTCAGTTGCACGCGGTCCTCCGCAAAGGACAAGGTGTCGGCCAAGCCATAGCTGATCATGCGCGTCTTGCTGTGCATGATGGGGGGAAAAACGCCGGCGGGCGCCGGACCCCAGACGGGGTTGTAGATGTTGGTGACCCAGTCCGCGCCGGGCACCGAGCGGCGGCCGTAATCGTGTTGATCATCGGAGTAGTACGTGGCGTTCAGCACCCACTGATGCTTGATCGCGCCGGTCTGCAGTTTGCCGCGCAGGCCCGCGTCGCCGGAGGTCTTGTCCACCTCCATGTTTAGTTGCCCCATCGACGTGCGGAAGTCGCCGGCATCGTTGAACACCTGCGCCGACATGGCGCCGCTGTAGGTGTATTCGGAACGGCTGGTGCCGATGGCCGCGTACGCCATCAGCTTGTCGGTGACGTCGAATTCGCCGCGGACCATGGCGCCGCGATCCTGGTTCTTCACGTAGGCCCAATCCGGGTTCAACAGGGTTTCGGGTTTGGGCGGCTTGGGCACGCCGATGCCGGGCGCCAGGTTGATGCCGCGCGTCACGCCGTCGATGCGCTCATCGGTGTCGTACAGATCGGCGGAGATGCGGACCCGCTCGCCGCGCCAGTCCAGGCCCAGCGACGCCAGTTGCGCGCGCTTTTTCTGGTCGTCGACGGGACCGTCGCCGTTGCGGTACATGCCGTTGAACCGGATGCCGAACTGCTGGTTCTCGCCGAAGCGCCGCCCCATGTCCAGGTGCCCGCCGAACTGCGCGTCCGACATGTAGGTGGCGGTCAGGCGCGTCAGCGGCTCGGCGCCGGCGCGCTTGGACACCAGGTTGACCGTGCCGCCGACCGAACCGCCGGGAGGCATGCCGTTCAGCAAGGCGGACGGGCCCTTCAAGACCTCGATCCGCTCGAACATCTCGGGCGACGTCCGGTAGTAAGGCGCCATGCCGGCCAGCCCGTTGAACGTCATGTCGGTGGTGGCGGACGAGAAGCCACGGATCGAGTAGTTTTCGCTCCACGCGCCCGACACGCCGTTGCTGAACACCGACGGGTCGGTGCGGGCGATGACATCGGTGATGTCCTTGGCCTGCAGGTCCTCGATGTACTTTTCCGTGTAGTTGATGACGGAGAACGGCGTGTCCATGAAGTCCTTGTCGCCCAGGAAGCCTACACGGCCGCCGTACGTGACCTGGCCACCGGCGTAGGGCGTTGACGGCGCTTCCTGCGCATCGGCCTGGCCCGTAACGGTCACCGTGGGCAGGGTCTTCACACCCGTCTCCTGCTGCGCCCACGCCGGCGTCGCAACCGCGGCGCCCAGCGTAAGGCCGAACACGGCGGCGACGAAAGGGTTCAAGGAAAAGGCGGGCTTTGCCTGCCCGGCTAGCGGCGAAGGACGTGCGACGCGGCCGCTATGGCGACGTTTGCTCATGGAATGCTCCGTTCAGTTGAGCTGGGAACGCCCGGCAATCCGGGCGACTGGGAATCATTTACGTTTGGATCGGCAATGACGCGCGGGGCGTCTTGAGAAATCAGTTCCGGTAAGGCCTCTTGACTTCGTCGATCATGAGATGCAGCGACTTCACGCTGGCGGCAGTGACATACCAGGCCTCGGCGTCGGCAAAGACCACGCGGCCGTCTTGCCACGCGGCCGTCTGACGCAGCAGCGGGTTGCCCAGCGTCTCAGCGTTCAGGGCCGGCCGGCGTTCCATCACGGCCGTGCGGTCGACCACGTAGACGATGCCCGGGTTCGCCTGCTGGATGAATTCGCTGGAGATCGGCTGGCCATGCAGGCCGCCATCGGCCAAGGGACTGGCCGGTTTCACGCCCAGCGCCTTGAAGATGAAGCCGTAACGGGAATGCACGCCGAACGAACTGAAGGCGCCGTTGTTGTGCAGCACGACGAGCGCCGTTTCCGGACGATCGCGGATGAGCGCGCGGGCCGCCTCAACCTTGGCGTCCAGATCAGCCGCCTTCCTGCGGGCAAGGTCCTCCTTGCCGAAAATGCGCCCCAGCGTCAGCAGATGGTCCTTGACGATCTCGATGTGGTCGGCCTGACTGTCGCGGTAGTCCACGTCGAAGTGGATGGTCGGCGCGATCTGGCTCAGCTCCTTGTAGTGGTTCGCCTGCAGCGAGGTGATCAGGATGAGATCCGGCTTTGCCGCGTGCACGCGCTCCAGATTCGGCTGGACGATGGCGCCCATGTCCTGCACGTCGGGCGCGTCGCGGTAGCGGACCAGGAAGTGCGGCACGAAGTCCTTGGGCATGCCCACGACGGGGACGCCCAGCTCGTCCAGAAAATCGACTTCGTTCATGTCCAGGGCCACCACGCGCTGCGGCAGCCGGTCGATCACGGTCTCGCCCAGCTTGTGTTTGACGGTGATCGGAACATAAGCATTCTGCGACGGCGCATCCGCGGGTGCCGCGGCGGCCGTTGCCGCCGCGGCCTTGGGCGTGTCCGTGGCTTGCCCGCAGCCGTGCAGCGCCGCTGTTGCGGCCAATGCCGCGGCTAGCAGCAGCGCCCTCGGCCAGTGCGACAGGATCATTTCAGTTCTCCAGGGGGATTGAAGTAGTTGCACAGGCGACCGCGATCGCCCTGCGTGATCTCGAAATCCAGTCCATACAGTTCGCGCAGCCGGTCTTCGGTCATGACCTCATGCACCGCGCCCGCGCAATGCACCACCCCGCCCTTCAGCGCGACGACATGGTCCGAATAGCTGGCCGCGAAGTTGATGTCGTGCACGACCAGGATCACGGTGCGGCCGTGGTCGTCGCACAGGCGGCGCAGCGCACGCATGATCTGGACTGCGTGCCGGATGTCCAGGTTGTTCAGCGGCTCGTCCAGCAGCAGGCAATCGGTCTGCTGCGCGATGGTCATGGCCATGAATGCCATCTGCCGCTGGCCGCCGCTCAGCTCGTCCAGGTAGGCGCGGCGCAGCGGCTCCAGCGATAGAAACGTGATGGCCTCGTCGATCGCCTGCATGTCCTGCGGCGTCAAGGCGCCGCGGCTGTAGGGAAAGCGCCCGAATGCCACCAGGTCTTCCACCGTGAGCCGCAGGTTGAAGTCGGGAGACTGGCGCAAGGTGGCGACGCGCCGCGCGTAATCGGCGCGGCGCATGTCCGCCACGCTGCGGTTGCCGATGAAGACGTCGCCCTGCGTCGGTTCCATCAACCGCGCCATCATCATCAGGAGCGTGGTCTTGCCCGCGCCGTTCGGGCCGATGAGCGATGTCAGCTTGCCTTCGGGGAACTGCAGGCTCACGTCGCGCAGGACGGCTTTCGCGCCATGGGTTTTGCAAAGATTTCTGGTCGTGATCATGCGGCGCCCCGCGTGCGCGCTATCAGCGCGAGAAACCAGCCGCCGCAGACCAGGTTGACCAGGATGCCGACGGTGGTCTTGTAGTTGAAGATGTGCTCGACCGCGAGCTGGGCCAGGATGAACATGCCGACGGCGATGGCGCAGCCGGTGGGCAATGTGATGCGGTGCCGGCGTGTGCGCGCCAGGGCATACGCGGTGTTGGCCACGAAGATGCCCATGAACGCCGTGGGTCCCAGCAGGCTGGTGGAAACGGCAACCAGCACCGCGATCAAGGCCAGATGCAGTTGCACGGCCCGCGGATGGTCAACACCCAGCGACATGGCTTGGTCACGCCCCAGCGACAGGACGTCCAGCGTCGGCAATTGCCTGCGTCCGGCCAGGCATATCGCGGCAACAACGGCGGCGGATGCCAGCAACTGCGCCGGTTCGGCCTTGCCGAACGAGGCCTGGGTAAAGCCCAGCAGGATCGAGAACTCGCCCGGACTGGTCTTCAGTTGCACGAACTGCGTGAAGGTGCCGATCACCATGGTCAGCACCAGTCCCACCAACAGCAGGAAGTACACGTTCTGCCTGCCGCGGCGGAACAGCCAGCGATGCAGAATCCACGAATACGCCAGCATCACCAGGACCGAGACCAGGAAGTTGGCGTTCGGCCCCAGCAGCACCAGGCTTTGCGTGCCCAGCGCCAGGATCAACACGGACTGCAGCAGCAGGTACACCGCCTCGTAGCCCATGATGGCGGGCGTGAGGATCCGGTTGCCGGTCAGGGTCTGGAACACGATCGACGACCACGCGATGCAGACACCGCCGATCACCATGGCCGCCAGCCGCGCGAGGCGTTTGGGGATGACGTAGTCGAAGTCCAGGCCCGACCGGAAAAACAGGAACACCACGGCCAACGCGATGACCGCCATCCAGACCGCGTTCCGGGAAGCTGCGCGCATCATCGGTGCTTCCAGAGAATTAGCGCCAGGAACAGGACGCCGCCCACGCCCCCCGCCGTCAGGCCAATGGGCACCTCGAACGGATAGATCAGCATGCGCCCCAGGATGTCGCAGACCAGCAGCAGCGACGCGCCGCCCAAGGCGACGACGGGCAGCGTGCGGCCCAGGTTGTCGCCGTAGTGGAGCGCGACCATATTGGGCACCACCAAACCCACGAACGGAATCGCGCCCACCGTGATGACCGTGGCCGACACCGTGACCGCCACCAGCATCAGGCCCAGCGCGACGGTGGCCGGATAATTCAGCCCCAGGCTTGCGGCCATGTCCTCGCCCATGCCGGCCACCGTGAAGCGGTGCGCATACAGGTACGTCAGCACGACGATCGGCAGGATGAGATAGATGATCTCGTAATTGCCCTGCACGATCTTGGAGAAGTCGCCCAGCAGCCAGCCCTGCATGCTTTGCAGGATGTTGTTGCGATAGGCATGGAATTCGGCCAGCGCGCTCAGCACGCCGCCGAACATCAGCCCCATCACGGGCACCAGCACCGTGTTCTTGAACCGGATGCGGCGCACGATCATGACGAAGGCCAGGCTGGCTGCAAAGCAGAATGCCAGCGCAAACGCCATCCGCCCGCCCGGCCCCATCGACGGCGCCACCGTCAGCGCAACCAGGATGCCCAGCTTGGCGGCGTCCAGCCCGCCGCAGGTGGCGGGTTCGACGAACTTGTTGCGCACGATGTGCTGCAGGATCACACCGCACACCGACAGGCCGACGCCCGTCAGCACCAGCGCGGCCAGCCGAGGCAGGCGGCTGGCGGTCAGCGTCAGCCACGCGTCGCCGGACAACGTAAACAGCTGCGTCCAGGCCAACTGCCGCGCCCCGACCAGGAGGGACGCGCCGCACAGCATGACGAACAGCACCGACAGCCCGGCACGCATCAGACGCGGTCTCCGGCGATGCGCCAACCCTTGGCGGCCTCGCGCTGCGTCAGGAATTGCGCGTACCGCCCGCCGCTCGCGCGCAGCGCCGCCGGCGTGCCCGCTTCGACGATCCGGCCGTCCTCCACCACCGCGATCTCATCAGCCATCGCCACCGTCGACAACTGATGCGCAATGACCACCAGCGTCCGCTTGCCGCGCAGGCGCGCCAGCGTGCTGGCGATGACGGCCTGATTGCCCGCGTCCAGCGCCGCAGTGGCCTCGTCCACCAGCAGGATGGGCGCGTTGCTGATCAGCGCGCGGGCGATGGCGATGCGCTGGCGCTCGCCGCCCGACAGCCGCGCGCCGCCCTCGCCCACCGGCGTGTCCATGCCTTGCGGCAGGCGGGCGGCAATCTCGTCCACGCCCGCTTCCCGCGCGGCGTGCAGGACATCGGCATCATCACTGCCCGGCCGGCCGGCACGGATGTTGTCGGCAATGGTGCCGGTAAAAAGATAGGTGTCCTGGAATATCTGGCTGATGTGGCCGGCCAGTTGCGTGCTGGCGATCTGCCGCACGTCAACGCCGCCGATGTGCACGCTGCCTTGCGTCAGGTCGAAGAATCGCGCGATCAGCCGCACCAGCGTGGTCTTGCCGGACCCCGATGCGCCGACCAGCGCGACCATGCTGCCCGGCTCGATGCGCAGGTTCAGGCCGTGCAGCACGTCGGGCGTGTCCTGCGCGTAGCGAAAGCGCACGTCGCGCAATTCGATGGACGCGTCGCGCGGCGTCTGCGGTGCGGCGGGCTCCGGCAAGGGCGCCGCCGCAAAAAGCGCGTCGATCTCATCAAGCTGGGCGCGCGCGCCGCGCAGCACCTCGCCGTAGCCGGCAACCTCGAGCAGGCCGTCGATGTAGCGCACCGCCAGCAGCATCGCGACAACGGCGGCCACCAATTGCCCGTTAGCGGCGCCGGCGGCGAGCAGTCCGTTGAGCCACAGAGCCGCCGCGATCAGCAGGGCGGCAAAGACGGCCTGGACCGCCCAGACGTTGAGGACGGCCGCGGCCGCCGACCGCCAGATCAGGCGCGTGCCCGATCGGCGCTGCGCGTCGAGGGATTGCTCGATGTGCCGCATGCCGCCGCCTTCCGCGCTGAAGGCGCGCAGCACCGACTGCGCCTGCGCAAACTCCACCACGCGCTGGCTGGTTTCGGCAAAGCGCCGATGAAACTCGGCGTCGGCGCGCCCCGCCAACCGCGCGGTCAGCGCCAGCACGCCCGCCAGCAGCGGCAGCGCCGCCAGTGCGATCAGCCCCAGCAGCCAATGCTGCGCAAACAGCGCCGCCACCAGCACGAGGGGCGCCGCCACACCTGCGACGAGCGGCGTGAAGACGTGCGCGGGCAACTGGGCCACGGTCATCATGCCCTGCGTGACGACATGGCTGAGACGCGCGGTGTTCTGCGGCGTTAACCAGCCGACAGGCAGGCGCGCCACATGGTCGCCCAGCCGATGGCGGCCAGCCTGCAGGATGGCGACGCCCACACGCACGCCGGCCCGTTCGACCGGCAGGCGTAGCGCCCCGCAGCACACCACCCCGGCGAGCACCGCAGCCAGCCACGCAGCGGCCTGCCGCGTGTCGCCGGCCAGCAGATGCGTAAGCAGCGGCGCCGTGGCCGCCATGGTCAGCCCGCAGGCCAGCCCGTAGGCGGCCGCCAGCCACCCGTAGCGGCGCAGGAAGGCAACGTCGTTGCCAAGCAGGCGCACAAAGGTCGTCAGCATGCCGGCTCCTCTTGCGCCGTCGCCATCGCATGACCGCCCTGCGCCCACAGCCGCGCATAGCAGCCGCCATGCGCCAGCAGCGCGTCGTGCCGCCCCTGTTCGGTGATGGCCCCGTCTTCCAGGACCAGGATGTGATCGGCATGCACCACCGTGTCCAGCCGGTGCGCGATCACCAGCAGCGTGCGACCCCGCGCAAAGCGCGACAGCGCCTCCTGGACGGCCGCTTCGTTGCCGGCATCGGCTGCGGCCGTGGCCTCGTCCAGCACCAGCACGGGCGGATCCAGCAGGACGGCGCGCGCGATGCTCACGCGTTGGCGTTCCCCGCCCGAGAGCTGCGCGTCTTCGCCGATCACGGCGTCGTAGCCGCGCGGCAGGGCCAGGATGCGTTCGTGGATGTTGGCGGCGCGCGCGGCGGCTTCGATTTCCTGCTGGGTGGCGCCCGGCCGGCCCAGCGCGATGTTGTCACGCACGCTGGCGTGGATGAGCCGCACCTCCTGCAGCACGAAGCCGATGCGCCGGTAGAGCTGCGCGCTCTCGATCTGGCGCAGGTCCGCGCCGCCGAGTGTGATGCGCCCTTGCGCCGGGTCGAAGAAGCGCACCAGCAGGCGGGCGAGCGTGGATTTGCCGACGCCGGACGGGCCGACAATGGCGGTCACCGTGCCGGGCGCCAGCGTGAACGTGATGCCGGACACGGCCTCGTGACCATCGCCGTAGCGGTAGCTGACATCCTCGAACCGCACTTCATGCCCTTTAGGAATCTGGCCGTGGCCGGCCGCCGGCGCCTTCAGCACGGGCGTATTCATCAGCGCCAGCACCCGTTGCGCCGCGCCCGTGGCGCTGCCCAGATCGTGCAACAGCGTGTGCAGCAACAGCATCGGCGCGCAGATGCCCGGCGCCACCAATGCGAAAGGCAGCACGTCCACCGGCGCCATCCACTCCAGCGCCACGAACAGCGCGCCCGCGCCCAGCACCACGCCCAGAACCGTGACCGGCGCGATCAGCGCGTGGGCCCGCGCCATCGCGGCGACCAATGGCCGGGTGAAGTCGGCAAAAGCCGCGGCAAAGCCGTCCACCGCGTCCCGGTAGCCGCGATGCGCCTTGCCGGCATCGCCAAACGCCTTGACCACGGGTATGCCATTGACGAATTCGACGGTCGCGCCGTTGAGGCGGCCAAGGCGTTCCATGAACACCGGCATGTTCGCGCCGCCCGCCTTCATGGCCCGCCGCAGAAAGAGGAAGAAGCCCGGAAACGGCAGCAACGCCGCGATGGCAAGGCGCCAGTCCTGCGCAAACAGGTAGACCGCCGACGCCGCGATGGCGCCGCCGGCGCGTCCCACCGCCGTGAAGAAATGCGCGGTGAGGCTGTGCAGCGTCGCCATGTCGTCCTGCAATGCCTGTTTGACCTCGCCGGAGGCCCGGTCCGTGAACCAGCCCAGCGGCACTTGCGCCAACCGCCTCGCGCCGGCCAGACGCAGATGATGCGTGATCCGGTTGTCGGCCAGGTGGGCGGTCAGTTCGGCAGCCGACACCAGCGCCATGCCCGTGAACAGGCACGCGACGGCAGCGGCGACAGTCCACCAAAGCTCGGGAGCTGTTGGTTCGGGACCTTCCAGGAAGAGGCGAGCAATGTGTGCGATGGCGGCGAGCGGCGCCAGCGTGAGCATGGTGCCAACTGCGGCAAGCGCGGCTGCGGCAATGAGTCGCCCGCGAATCGGGGTCAACACCAGGCTGAGCGGGCCGGGGTGTTTAGCGTGGGCCGGCGCGGCTCCGGAAGTGCTCATGAACGAAGTACCAGGACGAAGTTGATAATTATTTGCATCACTATAAACTAAATCTTGAAATAGTTGCACAGCAATAAACTAAATAATTGCGGGACGGGTTAAAGTGCGGGAACGCCGACGCCAACACCAGGGATCAGACATGCAGCCGCCAGAGCGCCGCCCCGCACGGGGACGCCCTCCCACCATCACCCGCGAGCGGATCGCCGATGCCGGCATCGCCGTGGGCCTGCCCAACATCACGTTCGTCGGCGTCGCAGCGGCGCTGGGCGTCAGCCACATGGCGCTGTACAAGCACGTGCCCAGCCTGGAAGAGCTCAAGCGCCTGGTCGCCGAGGAGATCTTCAATCGGTGGCAGATTCCGCAGGCCTGTAGCCACGATCGCGGCGATCTCAAGGACTACCTGACGGTGTTCGCGACATCCGTGCGCGAGTTCGTCAAGGCGCATCCGGGCGTGACGCCCTACGTCATCCGGCGGCTGGCCGCGACGCCGTCCATGCTGGCGAAGATCGACGGGCATCAGCGCCACATCGCCGACGCCTATGGCATCTCAAAGGAACAATCGCGCATCCTGCTGGCGACCGTGGCGTTTCACGGCCTTGCGGTGGCGGACACGGTGTATTCGGTTGCCGGGCTGGAGCCGGTTGTCGACGCCGCGCGCACGGCGGAAGAATCCGAGATGGAAGTGGAACTGGATCAGGGCATGCAGGCGCTGATCATCGGATTGATGGCGATGCTGGAGGGCGCTTAGCTGGTTTCGCGCTGGACCAGTTCGAAACCCAGATCCACGTGCCGCTCGGGCACGGGTTCGCCCGCCAGATGCTGCATGAGCAATCGCGCGGCGGATAGCCCGATCTGATAGCGCGGCGTGGCGATGGTAGACAGCGGCGGCGTGGTCCAGGCCGTGCCCGCCAGGTCATGAAACCCGACGATCGCCATTTGCGCCGGCACCTGCAACCCATCGCGGCCGCATTGGAACACCGCGCCCTGCGCCAGGTCGTCGTTGCAGAAGAACACGGCGTCGCAATCCGGGTGGCGCGCGTGCAGGTCCTGCATCAACGCGGCCCCCAGGCTGATCGACGATTTCTCCGGCGTCATGATTTCCAGCGCCGCGTCATACAAGCCTGCATCGCGTAGCGCCTGCCGGCACCCCTCGCAACGGCGCAGCGACCGCGGATCCAACTGCGCGCCGATGATGCCGATGCGGCGGTAGCCGCGTTCCACCAGATGACGGCCGGCCGCGTAGCCCGAGTCGAATTGCGAGAACCCGACGCTCATGTCGTCGTTGCCTTCCAGCGTTTCGATCGTGTGCACCGTGGGAATCGCCTGCGCGCGCAGCAGTTCCCAGACGCCCGGATTGTGATCGATGCCGGTCAGCACCAACCCGTCGGGCGAGTGCTGCAGGTACTTGCGCAGCAGCGCCTCTTCTTCGTCCGGCGAGTAGCCCGTGACGCCGATCAGCATGTGGTAGCCGTGCTGGTCCAACACGTCCTTGATGCCTGTGATGATGTCCACGAAGACCACGTTGCTCAGCGACGGAATCAGCACCACGATGGTCTGCGACCGCGCCGATGCAAGCGCGCTGGCGGCGTGGTTGGGCACGTAGCCAAGCTCCTGGCACACCCGCGCGATGTGCTGGCGCAGGTCTTCCCCCACCTTGTCCGGCGTGCGCAGCGCCCGCGAGACCGTGATGGCGCTGACGCCGACGCGCCGCGCGACGTCCTGCATGGTGACGCGGCCGGCGCGCGAGCTTCGGGGTTTGCGGATGGACATGGACCCTCGCGGTGAATGCAAGCGCGTAGTCTGACGGAAAAAAAGAGGCTTGCCAAAGCAAAAATGTTAGCGCTAACATGATCCGCATCAAATGATTAGAAAAACTCCGGAAAAATGGAGAGGAGACAACCATGCAAGCTTCCCCATTGGGGCGGCCGGGGCCATCGCGTCCCGGCCGGTCGCCGCTGGCCCGCGCCGCGGACTGGTGTTTTGTGCTGCAGACCTGGCTGATGGTGGCCTGTCTGATCGTGATGGTCGTGCTGCTGTTCGGCAACGTGGCGCTGCGCTATCTCTTCAACTCCGGCATCAACGTGTCCGACGAGGTCTCGCGCCTGGCCTTTGTCTGGATGATCTTCCTGGGCGCGGTGATCGCGCTGCGCGAACACCAGCACATCGGGGTCACCATGATGGTGGAACGCTTCGGCCCGGGCGCGCGCCGCGTGTCGCACATTGCCTGCCAGCTGATGATCCTGTGGGTGCTGTGGCTGATGGCCGAAGGCGGCTGGGTCCAGACGGTGATCGGCATGGACACCGTGCTGCCGGTCACCGGCATGCCGCTGGCCGTCTTTAACGCGGCCGGCCTGTATGCCGCCGTGGCGATGGGCATCCTGACCCTCATCGACCTGGTCCGCGTGATTGCGGGCGGCCCGCTGCCGGCGGAGTCCAGTCCGGAAGACCCGGCGGTGTGAACCCGCCCCTCCCCGCCCCCAATCACCTGCCCGGATATCCGCAATGATCCTGACCGTCTTCCTAGTCGTGCTGCTGGGGCTGATCGCCCTGGGCATGCCGATCGCCTTCGCGCTCATCATCAGCGCGATCGTCATGATGTTCCAGCTGGACTTCTACGACACCCAGCTCCTCGCCCAGAACATGCTGTCCGGCGCCAACAGCTTCACGCTGATGGCGGTGCCGCTTTTCATGCTGGCCGGCGAACTGATGAACGCCGGCGGCATCTCGCGGCGCATCGTGCATCTGGCCAACACGTTCGTGGGCCACATCCAGGGCGGCCTGGGATATGTGGCCATTTTCGCCAGCGTGCTGCTGGCGTCGCTATCCGGCTCGGCCGTGGCCGATGCGGCAGCGCTGGGATCGCTGCTGATCCCGATGCTGCGCGAAAAGGGTTATGAGGCCGGCCAGGCGTCGGGCCTGATCGCCGCCGGCGGCATCATCGCGCCCATCATTCCGCCGTCGATCTCGTTCATCATCTTCGGCGTCGCCACCAATGTGTCGATCACCAAGCTGTTTTTCGCCGGCATCGCGCCGGGCCTCATGATGGGGCTCACGCTGGTGGCCGTGTGGGCCTGGGTGGCGCGCAAGCACGGCAGCATCAAGCCCGCACCGCGCGAGCCCTGGAGCAACCGCCTGAAGGCGCTGCGCGGCTCGCTATGGGCGCTGTTCCTGCCGGTCATCATCATCGGCGGCCTGCGGGGCGGCATCTTCACGCCCACGGAGGCAGCCGTCGTCGCCGCCGTGTATGCGCTGCTGGTCAGCCTCTTCGTCTACCGCGAGATCGGCTGGCGCGACCTGGGGCCGCTCTTCGTCAACGCCGCGCGCACCACCGCTGTGGTCATGTTCCTGGTGGCGGCCGCCATGGTGTCGTCCTACATGATCACGCTGGCGGATCTGCCGCAGGACCTGATCGCACTGCTGGAGCCGGTCATGGATCAGCCCAAGATGCTGATGTTCGCCCTGCTGATTCTGCTGACCCTCGTCGGCACGGTGATGGATCTGACGCCGACCATTCTGATCCTCGGCCCCGTGCTCATGCCCGTCGTCATCAAGGCCGGCATCGACCCCGTCTACTTCGGCGTCATGTTCGTCATGGTCGGCAGCGTCGGCCTGCTGACGCCACCGGTGGGCACGGTGCTCAACGTGGTTTGCGGCGTGGCCCGCATCAATATGGAAACCATCTGCAGAGGGGTGTGGCGCTACGTCGTGGCCTACACGCTGCTGCTGGTCCTGCTGGTGATCTTCCCCGAACTGATCACCGTACCCGCACGCTGGATGCACTAGCGGCACTTGAAACCCCCCGAGGAGAAACACCATGATCAAGCAATTCAAGACCCGCATTCTTGTCCTGGCGACGGTGCTGTCCTGCACCGTCGCCGGGGTGGCAGCGGCTGCGGACGTCAAGCCGCGCCTCATCCGCTTCGGCTACGGGCTGAACGAGGAAAGCGTGCAGGGCCGCGCGGCCCGCCATCTGGCGCAGGAACTGGAAAAGGTCAGCGGCCGCAAGCTCAAGATGCGGACCTTCGGCTCGGCCAACCTGGGTTCCGACGAACAGATGCAGAGCGCGCTGGTGGGCGGCGCGCAGGAAATGATGGTGGGGTCCACCGCGCCGCTGGCGGGCATGGTCAAGGAGTTCGGCGTGTTCGACCTGCCTTTCCTGTTCAACAGCGAAAAAGAAGCCGACGCGGTGCTGGACGGCCCGCTCGGGCAGGATCTGCTGAAAAAACTGGAAGCCAAAGGTCTGGTCGGCCTGGTCTATTGGGAAAACGGCTTTCGCAACATGACCAATTCCAAGCGGCCGATCACGCGCGCCGAGGACCTGCAGGGCATCAAGCTGCGCGTCATGCAGAACCAGATCGCGCTGGGTGTGTTCAACACGCTGGGCGCCAACGCGGTGCCGATGCCGTTCTCGGAACTGTTCACCGCGCTGGAAACGCGCACGGTAGACGGCCAGGAAAATCCCATCACCACGATCCAGAGCAGCAAATTCTACGAGGTGCAGCCCTACCTGACCATCACGCGCCACGTCTACACGCCGTGGGTGGTGATGGCGTCCAAGAAGTGGTGGGACACGCTGTCGCCCGACGAGCAGAAGCTGATCCGCCAGGCCGCCGCGTCGTCGCGCGACTTCGAAAGGCAGGACAGCCGCGCCGATTCCACCAAGGCCATGGGCACGCTTGAAAAGAACGGCATGAAGATCAACACCGTCACGCCGGAAGAGGTGGCCCGCATGCGCCAGAAGGTGCAGCCCGTGGTCGACAAGTACACGCAAGAGCTCGGCCCGGAACTGGTCAAGCAGCTGAACGACGAAATCCAGAAGGCGCGCAACTAGCGCCAATGGTGGCCCGGATCCGCTTTTGGTCCGGGCCAGTAAGCAACCGAAGCGAGACAGCCATGTCCCAGACACCCCGCCGACTGCGCAGCCAGAAATGGTTCGACGATCCTTCGCACGCCGACATGACGGCGATCTACGTCGAGCGCTATCTCAACTACGGCCTGACGCGCCAGGAACTGCAGTCGGGGCGGCCGATCATCGGCATCGCGCAGACGGGCAGCGACCTGGCGCCCTGCAATCGCCATCATCTGGCGCTGGCCGAGCGCATCAAGGCGGGCATCCGGGACGCCGGCGGCATCCCCATGGAATTCCCGGTGCATCCGCTGGCCGAACAGGGCCGGCGGCCTACCGCGGCGTTGGACCGCAATCTGGCGTATCTGGGTTTGGTTGAAATCCTGCACGGCTATCCGCTGGACGGCGTGGTGCTGACCACCGGATGCGACAAGACGACGCCCGCTTGCCTGATGGCCGCGGCCACCGTGGACATTCCGGCCATCGTGCTGTCCGGCGGACCCATGCTGGATGGCTGGCATGAGGGGCAGCGCGTGGGATCGGGCACCGTCATCTGGCACGCGCGCAACCTGATGGCCGCAGGCAAGCTGGACTACGAAGGCTTCATGACGCTGGCCACGGCATCGTCGCCGTCGATCGGCCACTGCAACACCATGGGCACCGCCCTGTCCATGAATTCGCTGGCCGAAGCGCTGGGCATGTCGTTGCCCACCTGTGCCAGCATTCCCGCGCCGTATCGCGAACGCGGCCAGATGGCCTATGCCACCGGCATGCGCATCTGCGACATGGTGCGCGAAGACCTGCGGCCTTCGCACATCATGACGCGGCAGGCGTTCGAAAACGCCATCGTCGTTGCCTCGGCACTGGGCGCGTCCAGCAACTGCCCGCCGCATCTGATCGCGATTGCGCGCCACATGGGCGTCGACCTGAGCCTGGACGATTGGCAGCGGCTGGGCGAAGACGTGCCGCTGCTGGTCAACTGCGTGCCGGCCGGCGAGCACCTGGGCGAAGGCTTTCACCGCGCGGGCGGCGTGCCGGCCGTGCTGCACGAGCTGCTGGCCGCGGGCCGTCTGCATCCTGACTGCGGGACCGTGTCGGGCAAGACCATCGGCGACATTGCCGCAGCGTCCAAGACCCATAACACCGACGTCATCCGAAGCTGCGACACGCCGCTCAAGCACCGCGCCGGCTTCATCGTGCTGTCCGGCAACTTCTTTGATAGCGCCATCATCAAGATGTCGGTCGTGGGCGAGGCATTTCGCCGCGCGTACTTGTCGGAGCCCGGTTCGGAAAACGCCTTCGACGCCCGCGCCATCGTGTTCGAAGGCCCCGAGGACTATCACGCCCGCATCGAAGACCCGGCCCTGAACATCGACGAACATTGCATTCTGGTGATCCGCGGCGCGGGCGCCGTGGGATACCCCGGCAGCGCGGAAGTCGTGAACATGGCGCCGCCGTCGCATCTGATCAAGCGCGGCATCGACTCACTGCCCTGCATGGGCGACGGCCGCCAGAGCGGCACGTCGGCCAGTCCGTCCATCCTGAACATGTCGCCGGAAGCTGCGGTGGGCGGCGGGTTGGCGCTTCTGCGCACCGGCGACCGGATCCGCGTGGACCTGAACCAACGGTCGGTCATCTTGCAGGTGGATGAATCGGAACTGGAACGGCGCCGCCAGGAACCGGCATACGAAGCGCCGCCGTCGCAGACGCCCTGGCAGGAGCTCTACCGGCAGACCGTGGGACAACTGTCCACGGGCGGGTGCCTGGAGGCGGCGACGCTGTATTTGAAGGTGGTGGAGACGCGCGGGGATCCGCGGCATTCGCATTGAGGTATGCGGGCCGTGCGGGCTATTTGCGAGCAGGCGTGTCGGCCGGGTCCGAGGCGGATTCTGTCGTTGCGTCGGAAGGCAGTTTGGCAGTCGGTTCGGTGAGCGGTTCGGCTGCTGGGTCAGTGGCCTGGCTCTCGGTACGCGGGCCCGGCCGGCTGAGCACGTAGGCCGCGCTGGCCAGAAAGAAGATGCCCACGCCGATGGCCAGCAACGGCGAGGGATTTGCGCTCCAGTAGAACAACACATAGCCCGCTGCCATGCCCAGGCTGGCGTACGTCTTGCCCTTGCGCGATACCGCGCCCTGTTCACGCCAGGCGCGCAGCGATGGACCGTATGTCGGACTGTCCAGCAGCCATTTCTCGAGCCGGGGCGACGAGCGCGAAAAGCAGCCCACGGCCAGGATCAGGAAGATCGTCGTCGGCATCACCGGCAGAAAGGCGCCGATGACGCCCAGCGCCAGCATCAGGCAGCCCAGGCATAACCAAAGTGCTCTCATCATGATGGTGTGCAGGATATCGCAAATGGGCGGGCGGAGAACCGGCTGCTTCGCGCCGCGTCCATTGCCTGCTCCGCCCGGATCGTCTGCCCTGCCCGCAACGTCTGCCCTGCCCGCATCATCTTCGACGCCCCCGGCATCGACCGGCTCAGGATGCGGCGGGCTCAGGCATGCGGGCGCGCAGCATCCTGACGAATTCCGCATCAGGACTGCCGCCTGCGTCACGCGCCCGGTGAACCATGGCCCACGCCTCGCCATACTGGCCGCGCCAGTAGTAAGCAGTGGCCCATGACGCATACAGATAACCCTTGTCCGGCTCGACGGCCTCGCCCTTGCGGTACCACTCGTCGGAACGCGTCGTGGCCGCGATGCGCGCCTCGGGCGGCAGCGTCTTGTCTTCTGCCGCACAACGCGCCGCGATCCGGCCCGCGTCCGCATAAATGCCGCGAAACGCGGGCGGATTCAAACTGATCGCGCGGTCCATCATGCTCATCGCCTGGCAGACTTTGCGCTGGCTTTCCAGAATGACCGCGAAACCCGCGTATACCTCGGCGTTGTCGGGATTGAGCAGCCAGGCCTGATTGAAGCGCCGCATGGCTTGGCCGGGCTGGTCTTCACGGAAAAGGCGATAGCCCTCTTCGACCCGCGCCTGCGCTGCCGCCGATGGCGACGCAAACGCTTTCGCGGCCTGTGCAACCTGTTGTTCATCGCCCGCGCGCAACGCTGCGGCCGCGCGGCGATCTGCGCCGGCATACATCGGCGCCTCGTCGCTAGCCGTTTGCGCCGGCGACGGCGCCTTGATTGCGCAGCCGGGCAGCCACAGCAACTGAGCCAGAACGAACGCCTTCAACGTGCAGTGCATGGGCGGGCTTTGAATTGGGAAAGAAGGAATATACCTGCGCGGGTATTGATGCGACGCTATTGCGATACCAAGGCAACAGCGTTGCGATACCGATGCGGCGATGGTGCGAACCCATGCAGCGAGTTGCGAACCGATGCGAGGATCGCGCCGCGCGCTTGATTTGCTAAAAGCACCGTCGCACGCAGAAAAGCAAAAAGCCGCGAAGTCGTAAGACTGTCGCGGCTTTTCAGGTCTGTGTCCGACTAGCTCTATCGAACACACCTTTGCAGGAATTTGGTAGGCGGTATTGGAATCGAACCAACGACCTCCACGATGTCAACGTGGCGCTCTAACCAGCTGAGCTAACCGCCTGCAAAGAAGAAGAATTATATAGTGCTTTTTTAAACTGTGCAAATCGTCTTGGAAGATTTTTTGCAGTTTTTATTGCGTTTCGGGTTTTGCGGCACTTACCTTGCGGCCTTGCCAAACTGCCTTTTCGCAACACGCTCTAAAGCGCTTTAAAGCACTACTTCTTTTCCTTCAATTTCGTGTCTGCGTCATGTGCCGCAGCAACGAAGAACGAGATTCTATCAGAACTTTTTATTCCTTGCTCGACTTCAACGCCACTACTCACATCAATCGCCCAAGGCCGCACGGATTCGATAGCGGCGCCGACGTTTTCTGCATTCAATCCGCCGGACAGAATCAACGGACGGGACATGGGATCGGCCCGCACATCATCCAGCAACGCGTAGTCGAAACCATGTCCGCTACCGCCATAACCGGCGCTGTAGCTGTCGAACAACCATCCCGCGGCCTGGCCGTATGCGCGGCAAGTGGCTGCCAGGGTTTCCGCCGTCTCCAGGCCGGGCGCGCCGGCACGGAAGGCCCGCAGGTGGCGATGCCCGTAGCGCGCGCATTCCAGCGGCGTTTCGTCGCCGTGGAATTGCAGCAGGTCGGGCCCGACTTCGTCCAGTACCGTGCGCACCTCTTCCTCTTGCGCATTCACGAAGAGCGCGACGACGTCGACAAACGCCGGCACCCCGCGGCGCAACTGCGCGGCGCGCGTGGGCGTGAGGCAACGTTTGCTTTTGGGATAGAAGACAAAGCCGATCGCGTCGGCGCCTGCCGAAACGGCGGCTTCAATGTCTTCTTCGCGGGTCAGCCCGCAGATCTTTATGCGTGTACGCATGGCATTTTCTGGATGTGTCGCCCCGCGGCGACTGGATGGGCCAGTATATCCGGCCCCTACGCCCCGGGCGCGCCCAGCGTCGCCACCATGTTGTCAAAGCTGCCCTCGGCCATGCGGAACCACGGGACCTGCTTGCCGCGGAAAGCCAGCATGCTGTCGTAGAGCTTCTTGAACGTCGCGTCTTTCGCGCTTAATTCATTGCAGGCCGCCACCGTGGCTTCGTGCGCAGCTTGCAGCACCGGCCGCGGATACGCCTTCAATTGCGCACCCTGCGACACCAGCCGGCGCAGTGCATCGGGATTGTTGGCATCGAACGCGGCAATCATGTCGTTGCATGCGGCGGCGCAGGCTAGGGACAGCGCGGTCTGATAGGCCTTGGGCAGCTCGCCATACGCGTCTTGATTGACGTACAGCGACAACTGCTGCGTGCCGGCCCACCAGCCCGGAAAGTAATAATTTCGCGCGACTTCGAACAACGCAAACCGCTCATCGTCGAACGGGCCGATTGTCGCCGCCCCGTCCACCACGCCTTGCGCCAACGCGGCATGCACATCGCTCGCGGGTATGTCGACCGGCGTCGCGCCAAGTCGCGACAGGATGTGGGCGGCAAAGCCATCGGCCGCTACCTTCAGGCCGCGCAGGTCATCAACGGTCTTGATCTCGCCGCGGAACCACCCGCCCATTTGTGCGCCGGTATAGCCGCAGGGAAAGTTCAGGATGCCGAACTTGGCGAAGGCCTCGCGCGTCAGCGTCAGACCCTCGCCTTTCCGCATCCATGCGTTCATCTGGCGCGTGTTCAATCCAAATGGCACGCCACCGTCAAAGCAAAGCGCCGGATCGGTAGTGAAATACTTGGCCGATGCCGCATGGCCGCATTCGACGATGCGGTGCTGCACGGCTTCCAGCGCCTGGCCCGGTTGGAACAGCTGGCCGGCCGGAAAGACCTCGATGTTGAAGCGCCCGTCCGTGACCTCGGCCACATAACGCGCGACGTCGGCGGCCCCCGCAAACAGCGTCGCCGCATCGGCCGAAAAGTCCGAAGCCAGCCGCCAGGTGAGGTTGGGTGCTTCCTGCGCAATGGCGGGAGCGGCCAGCACGGCGCTGCCGGCGGCGGCGCCCAGGGCGGTCTGCTTCAGAAACGCGCGGCGTTGCATGGCGCATGCCTCCAGAAAGGCGCGGGATCCCGCCGGCTGCGCGGCGGCTTCCCTAATAGGATTGAGTAAAGGGCGACAGCAGCGACGCCCCGCCATCGAGTTCGCGCAGCCCGAAGGCTTCCGGGTAATCGATGCTGGCAAGGTACAGGCCATCCGGCGCAAAGGTGGGCGCGCCGCGTTTGCGGTCGCGCCACGCCAGAAGCTGCGTCATCCAGTCCACCGTTTCCCTGCCCTGCCCGACCTGCAGCAGCGCACCCATGATGTTGCGCACCATGTGATGCAGAAAGGCATTTGCCTTCAGCGTGAAGACGAGGAACGGTCCGCGCTCTTCGATCTCGAGGCTGTGCATGTGGCGCACCGGATGCTTGGCCTGGCATTGCGAGGAACGGAAGCTGGAAAAATCATGCTCGCCGACTAGCGCCTGCGCGGCCGCGCGCATGGCGTCCACATTCAGCGGCTGAAAGCACCAGCCCGCACGCCCTGCCCACAGCGCCGGACGCACCCGGCCGCGCCAGAGCAGATAGACGTATGTGCGAGCGCGCGCCGAAAAGCGCGCGTGGAATTCGTCGGAGACTTCTTCTGCCCATTGCACGGAGATACTGGGCGGCAAAAACGCATTGACGCCACGCACCCAGGATTCGGTCTTGCGGTTCAGTGCGGTGTCCAAGTGGACCACCTGCATCGCGCCATGCACGCCGGTGTCGGTGCGCCCGGCGCAGATCGTGGGCACGGGATCGGCGACGCCACAGAAACTGGCCAGGGCGGATTCCAGCGAATCCTGCACCGTCTGCCGGTGCGGCTGTGTCTGCCAACCCTGCCAGGCGGAGCCGTCATACGCCAGCCCCAATGCAACTCTAGACATGCTTCAAACCCGAGGACCGCCGATACGGCGCGGTTCGTCCGTGGGCGGTACGTCCAGGTCGAGATTGATGGTGTCGAGCTTGCGGTTCAGCGCTGCCGTATCCAGCGCGGGCTCGTTGTAGGTATAGCTGTCCTCGTCATCGTCGTCACGCCGCGCGGCGGCCCGGCGCAATAGCCAGGCAATGGCGAAGGCGACCAGCGCCAGCACCGCGGTAACGATTACGAGAAGATTGTCGGCCAGCCAGCCGGGCATGCCAGTTTGCACAGTTTTGTCCGGAAGCGTGCCGACGGGTTTGTCGGCGTCGGAGGGTGAGGAGGTCGTGGCGCCGGGGGTGCTTGCCGCGTTCGGGGTGCCTGCTGCACCTGGGGTGCCTGTTGCACCTGGGGTGCCTGCTGCGCCCGGCGTGCCTGCTACGCTCGGAGTACCTCCTGCGCGCGGAGTACCTGCTGCACCCGAAGTGCCTGCTGCATCCGAAGTGCCTGCTGCACCCGAAGTGCCTGCTGCGCCCGGCGTGCCTGCTGCGCCCGGAGCACCTGCTGCGCCCGGAGTACCTCCTCCGCCCGGAGTACCTGCTGCGCCCGGCGTGCCTGCTCCGCCCGGAGGGCGTGCTGCGAGCGGAGTACCT